>NZ_CP034035.1:3408386-3718239 GCF_005484945.1 Brenneria rubrifaciens | reverse complement strand
CTCAAAGGAGACTGCCGGTGATAAACCGGAGGAAGGTGGGGATGACGTCAAGTCATCATGGCCCTTACGAGTAGGGCTACACACGTGCTACAATGGCGCATACAAAGAGAAGCGAGCCTGCGAGGGTGAGCGGACCTCATAAAGTGCGTCGTAGTCCGGATTGGAGTCTGCAACTCGACTCCATGAAGTCGGAATCGCTAGTAATCGTAGATCAGAATGCTACGGTGAATACGTTCCCGGGCCTTGTACACACCGCCCGTCACACCATGGGAGTGGGTTGCAAAAGAAGTAGGTAGCTTAACCTTCGGGGGGGCGCTTACCACTTTGTGATTCATGACTGGGGTGAAGTCGTAACAAGGTAACCGTAGGGGAACCTGCGGTTGGATCACCTCCTTACCAGCAGAGCGGATTGAGTGAAGTGCTCACACAGATTGTCTGATGAAAATAACGAGCAAAAGCGTCAACAAAGTACGGTGTCGTGTCCCCTTCGTCTAGAGGCCCAGGACACCGCCCTTTCACGGCGGTAACAGGGGTTCGAATCCCCTAGGGGACGCCAGCGCATCCGACCATTCCGGTGAAAGCGGGGGTCTTCAGTAAGTGTTCATGCTTATCTTTTATCTTAAAACTGACTAGCGATAGTCAGGGTTTGCGATATTGCTCTTTAACAATCTGGAACAAGCTGAAAATTGAAACGATGCGGCGGCATGAGTCTTTAGCGATAAAAAGGCGGTCGCATCAGAGTCTCTCAATAATCACGGCGCGAAGAGGCTTTGAAGAATCAAAGACACCTTCGGGTTGTGAGGTTAAGCGACTAAGCGTACACGGTGGATGCCTAGGCAGTCAGAGGCGATGAAGGGCGTGCTAATCTGCGATAAGCGTCGGCAAGGCGATATGAGCCGTAATACCCGACGATACCCGAATGGGGAAACCCGGTGCACTAGTGCATCATCGTTTGATGAATCCATAGTCAAACGAGGCGAACCGGGGGAACTGAAACATCTCAGTACCCCGAGGAAAAGAAATCAACCGAGATTCCCCCAGTAGCGGCGAGCGAACGGGGAGAAGCCCAGAACCTGAATCAGTTTGTGCCTTAGTGGAAGCGTCTGGAAAGTCGCGCAACAAAGGGTGACAGCCCCGTACACGAAAAGGCACAGACGGTGAGTTCGATGAGTAGGGCGGGACACGAGACATCCTGTCTGAAGATGGGGGGACCATCCTCCAAGGCTAAATACTCCTGACTGACCGATAGTGAACCAGTACCGTGAGGGAAAGGCGAAAAGAACCCCGGCGAGGGGAGTGAAACAGAACCTGAAACCGTGTACGTACAAGCAGTGGGAGCCTCTCTTAATGGGGGGTGACTGCGTACCTTTTGTATAATGGGTCAGCGACTTATATTCTGTAGCAAGGTTAACCGAATAGGGGAGCCGCAGGGAAACCGAGTCTTAACTGGGCGTTAAGTTGCAGGGTATAGACCCGAAACCCGGTGATCTAGCCATGGGCAGGTTGAAGGTTGGGTAACACTAACTGGAGGACCGAACCGACTAATGTTGAAAAATTAGCGGATGACTTGTGGCTGGGGGTGAAAGGCCAATCAAACCGGGAGATAGCTGGTTCTCCCCGAAAGCTATTTAGGTAGCGCCTCGTGAATTCATCTTCGGGGGTAGAGCACTGTTTCGGCTAGGGGGTCATCCCGACTTACCAACCCGATGCAAACTGCGAATACCGAAGAATGTTATCACGGGAGACACACGGCGGGTGCTAACGTCCGTCGTGAAGAGGGAAACAACCCAGACCGCCAGCTAAGGTCCCAAAGTCATGGTTAAGTGGGAAACGATGTGGGAAGGCCCAGACAGCCAGGATGTTGGCTTAGAAGCAGCCATCATTTAAAGAAAGCGTAATAGCTCACTGGTCGAGTCGGCCTGCGCGGAAGATGTAACGGGGCTAAACCATGCACCGAAGCTGCGGCAGCAATAGCGATATTGTTGGGTAGGGGAGCGTTCTGTAAGCCTGCGAAGGTGGCCTGCGAGGGCTGCTGGAGGTATCAGAAGTGCGAATGCTGACATAAGTAACGATAAAGCGGGTGAAAAACCCGCTCGCCGGAAGACCAAGGGTTCCTGTCCAACGTTAATCGGGGCAGGGTGAGTCGACCCCTAAGGCGAGGCTGAAAAGCGTAGTCGATGGGAAACAGGTTAATATTCCTGTACTGGGTGTTACTGCGAAGGGGGGACGGAGAAAGCTAGGTTGGCCGGGCGACGGTAGTCCCGGTTTAAGCGTGAAGGTGGATGACCCTGGAAAATCCGGGTCGTCATTAACACTGAGGCGTGACGACGAGCCACCAAGGTGGCGAAGTAACCGATGCTACGCTTCCAGGAAAAGCCTCTAAGCACCAGGTAACACGCAATCGTACCCCAAACCGACACAGGTGGTCAGGTAGAGAATACTCAGGCGCTTGAGAGAACTCGGGTGAAGGAACTAGGCAAAATGGTGCCGTAACTTCGGGAGAAGGCACGCTGGATTTGGTGAAGTCCCTCGCGGACGGAGCTGAGACCAGTCGCAGATACCAGCTGGCTGCAACTGTTTAATAAAAACACAGCACTGTGCAAACACGAAAGTGGACGTATACGGTGTGACGCCTGCCCGGTGCCGGAAGGTTAATTGATGGGGTCAGCCGCAAGGCGAAGCTCTTGATCGAAGCCCCGGTAAACGGCGGCCGTAACTATAACGGTCCTAAGGTAGCGAAATTCCTTGTCGGGTAAGTTCCGACCTGCACGAATGGCGTAATGATGGCCAGGCTGTCTCCACCCGAGACTCAGTGAAATTGAACTCGCTGTGAAGATGCAGTGTACCCGCGGCAAGACGGAAAGACCCCGTGAACCTTTACTATAGCTTGACACTGAACCTTGAGCCTTGATGTGTAGGATAGGTGGGAGGCTGCGAAATGCGGACGCCAGTCTGCGTGGAGCCGACCTTGAAATACCACCCTTTAATGTTTGATGTTCTAACGTGGGCCCCTGAGCGGGGTCGCGGACAGTGTCTGGTGGGTAGTTTGACTGGGGCGGTCTCCTCCCAAAGCGTAACGGAGGAGCACGAAGGTCAGCTAATCCTGGTCGGACATCAGGAGGTTAGTGCAAAGGCATAAGCTGGCTTGACTGCGAGAGTGACGGCTCGAGCAGGTGCGAAAGCAGGTCTTAGTGATCCGGTGGTTCTGAATGGAAGGGCCATCGCTCAACGGATAAAAGGTACTCCGGGGATAACAGGCTGATACCGCCCAAGAGTTCATATCGACGGCGGTGTTTGGCACCTCGATGTCGGCTCATCACATCCTGGGGCTGAAGTAGGTCCCAAGGGTATGGCTGTTCGCCATTTAAAGTGGTACGCGAGCTGGGTTTAGAACGTCGTGAGACAGTTCGGTCCCTATCTGCCGTGGGCGTTGGAAGACTGAGAGGGGTTGCTCCTAGTACGAGAGGACCGGAGTGAACGCACCGCTGGTGTACGGGTTGTGATGCCAATTGCATTGCCCGGTAGCTAAGTGCGGAAGAGATAACCGCTGAAAGCATCTAAGCGGGAAACTTGCCTCGAGATGAGTCTTCCCTGGGACTTTAGGTCCCCATAAGGGCCGTTGAAGACGACGACGTGGATAGGCTGGATGTGTAAGCGTAGCGATACGTTGAGCTGACCAGTACTAATGACCCGAGAGGCTTAACCTTACAACGCCGAAGGTGTTTTGAGAGAGAAGAGATAGTCAGCTTGTTCCGTGATAGGTTCCGGTGGTTGTGCGAGAGGAAAGGCGCATGACGGTCGGGACGGAAAAGAATTTGCCTGGCGGCGATAGCGCGGTGGTCCCACCTGACCCCATGCCGAACTCAGCAGTGAAACGCCGTAGCGCCGATGGTAGTGTGGGGTCTCCCCATGTGAGAGTAGGGAACTGCCAGGCATCAAATAAAACAGAAGGCCTCATGCGAAAGCATGGGGCTTTTTGCGTTGGGGCCGGTTATGAGAAGTGCTTCTGGAAGCGAACGTTGCCTTGTTTTGTCTGTAATAACCATTGCCAATGAAACGGAATTTGCCTTTTAGCTGTCCACTCGTAGCAACAGCATGTATAAAACAACGCTGATATCCGACTCGGATCGGATAAACTATGACGTATCTAAACCAATGAGTATGAATGCGATGGCGAATGATGTCATATCACTAAAACCTTATAATTCCTTTTCATTATCGGTATCTACGTCATCTATCATTGTGGCTGATACACAGGCGTTGTTAATCAATGGATGGCAATCAGCTATTTCATCGCATAAGCCAGTCTTATTGCTGGGTGAAGGGAGTAATGTCCTTTTTTTGGAAGACTTTGCCGGTACAGTTTTGCTTAATCGTCTTAAAGGTATTGTGGTAACCGAGGATCGCGAGGGCTGGCATCTCTGCGTTGGCGCTGGCGAAAATTGGCATTATTTAGTTGAATATACGCTTAAACGAGGCATTGCTGGGCTTGAGAATCTGGCGTTAATTCCCGGCTGCGTGGGGTCCGCGCCGATTCAGAATATTGGCGCTTACGGTAAAGAACTTCAGCATGTATGTGAATATGTTGATCTATTGGATCTTTCCAAAGGAACAGTACAGCGTCTAGATGCCGCCGATTGTCGGTTTGCTTATCGTGAAAGCATATTCAAGCATCAATATCGTAATGGATTTGCTATCACTGCGGTAGGTTTTTATCTGAGGAAAGATTGGCATCCAATATTAAGCTATGGTGGTTTGACGAAACTAGATCCTGCCACGGTTACACCACAACAAATCTTTGATTCAGTATGCCACATGAGGCGTAGCAAACTTCCTGATCCAGCAATTACAGGTAATGCCGGTAGTTTCTTTAAGAACCCTGTTGTTACACAACAGCATGCTGAACTTATTTTAAAAAAATACCCAAATGCACCTCACTATCCGCAGCCGGAAGGGAAGGTAAAACTTGCAGCAGGTTGGCTGATCGAACAATGCCATTTAAAAGGTTTTCAAATCGGTGGCGCTGCGGTTCACAGCCAGCAGGCATTGGTACTGATAAATAAAGACAATGCGATAAGTGCAGATATTGTTGATTTAGCACGCCATGTTCGCTATCAGGTCGCCAGTAAATTCAATGTCTGGCTTGAGCCTGAAGTGCGTTTTGTTGCTGCACATGGAGAGGTAAATGCCGTTGAGGTATTGTTATGAGAGATATTAAAGTTCCTCTCAAACTCATTCAGGTCCTATCGAATGGTGAGTTTTACTCAGGTGAGCTCTTGGGTGAAATGATGGGAATGAGTCGGGCAGCGATCAATAAACATATCCAGACGATCCGGGATTGGGGAATCGATGTTTTTACCATAACCGGAAAAGGATATTGTTTAACTGCGCCGATGCAATTATTGGACGAGAAAAAAATTCGAAGTGTTTTACCCGAAGGCGGTATCACGGTTTTGCCGGTCATTGATTCGACAAATCAATACATTTTAGATAGGTTAAACTCACTGTCCTCAGGAGATGCTTGTATCGCTGAATATCAGCAATCCGGGCGAGGTAGGAGAGGTAGACAATGGTATTCTCCTTTTGGGGCTAATTTATATTTTTCTTTATATTGGCGCTTGGAACAAGGGCCTGCGGCAGCGGTAGGTGTAAGCTTGGTCATTGGCATGGTGATGGCAGAAGTATTACATAAACTGGGAGCAGAAGGCGTTCGGGTAAAGTGGCCTAATGACTTGTATTTAAATGATAGAAAACTGGCAGGTATTCTTGTAGAGCTGACGGGAAAAACCGGGGATGCTGCACATCTAGTTATTGGTGCAGGCATTAATCTACGAATGCGTGACCCGGTAAATGACGTAATTAATCAAGGATGGATAAATTTGCAGGAAGCTGGAATTACAATAGATCGTAATGCATTGGCATCAAGCTTGATTTCAGAACTTCGCTCGGCACTTGCGACTTTTGAACAGCGTGGGCTAGAGTTTTTTATCTCCAGGTGGGAGACACTGGATAATTATTTCAATCGCCCCATCAAATTGATCATTGGTAATCGAGAAATATATGGTGTTGACAGAGGTATTGATCGGCAAGGTGCTCTGTTGCTGGAAAGTGGGGGCGTGTTAACACCTTATCTTGGTGGTGAGATTACGTTGCGTGGTGTTTAAACAAGTGAAGCTGCAAAAGCTATGGATGCTGGCCTTTCAACAATGACCCGATGGGTCAGACAATTACGGGACGAACGACAGGGAAAGACACTGACACTGACACTGACCCTGACCCAAAATCCTGCTCCATTCAGAAACAGAATTCCGGCATGATAAACACTCCCCTGAACGGAGGCTGTGCCGATGAAAAAGTCACGATTCACTGAAGAACAGATTGTTTTTGCCCTTAAGCAGGCTGAACTGGGTACATCAGTGCCGGACGTCTGCCGCAAGCTGGGTATCTCCGATGCCACTTTTTACACGTGGCGTAAGAAATACGGCGGGATCTCCCCTTCAGAACTGAAACACATGCGGCAGTTGGAAGAAGAGAATCTCAGGCTGAAGAAGCTGGTTGCCGACCTGAGCCTCGATAAAGCCATGCTACAGGACGTGTTGGCAAAAAAGATCTGACGCTGGCACGTCTGCGCGAATGGGTCAGGGATTTGCAGGCCCGTTACGGAGCCAGCGAGAGGCAGGTTTGCTTTGCGCTACGCGTCAGTCGCAGCTCATTCCGCTATCGTTCTGTGGCCGCAGACGATAGCGCGCTGCGCTTGCGCATTCGGGAGATCACCGAAACCCGGGTGCATTACGGTTACCACAGGGTACACGTGATGCTCAGGCGGGAAGGCTGGCGTGATAATCACATGCTGTAATCTTAAAATGATCCCGGCATGTGATATCTGAGGTGGCCGCCATGACAACCTTCATTGGACTTGATGTTTCTCAAAAGAAAACAAGCATCTGCGTTATAGCTCATAACGGTAATAAAATTCGTACGGTTAACGTCGATAAGCATCCTGGTGTTATAGCTGATTATGAAGTGGCACACTGAATTTGGCCACCTGAACAGAGGTGATATGCTCACCTCAGAACAACACAGGTGCTCCAATGAAAAAAAGAAATTTTAGTGCAGAGTTCAAACGTGAAGCAGCTCAGTTGGTTGTCGAGCAGAGCTACACCGTTGCTGAAGCAGCAAAAGCCATGGATATTGGCCTTTCAACAATGACCCGATGGGTCAGACAATTACGGGATGAACGACAGGGAAAAACACCGAAAGCTTCCCCTATTACCCCGGAGCAAATTGAAATACGTGAGTTGAAGAAAAAACCACAACGTATTGAAATGGAAAATGAAATATTAAAAAAGGCTACCGCGCTCTTGATGTCAGACTCCCTGAACAGTTCTCGTTAATCAGAAAACTCAGGGCGCGTTATCCCGTGGCTACACTCTGTCACGTATTTGAGGTTCACCGCAGCAGCTATAAATACTGGAAATGCCGTCCTGATAAGCCGGACAGAAAGCATACAGAGTTACGCAGTCAGGTTCAGGAACTATACAACATTAGTCATGGCTCAGCCGGGGCAAGGAGTATCGCCGCAATGGCAACGCTCAGAGGCTTCCTGATGGGGCGCTGGCTTGCCGGCAGACTCATGAAAGAGCTGGGGCTGGTCAGTTGTCAGCAGCCCATCCATCGGTATAAACGCGGTGGCCATGAACACATCGCTATCCCGAATCACCTTGAGCGTCAGTTCGCAGTGACAGAGCCTAATCAGGTGTGGTGCGGCGACGTGACGTATATCTGGACAGGTAAGCGCTGGGCATACCTCGCCGTTGTTCTCGACCTGTTCGCGAGGAAACCGGTGGGCTGGGCAATGTCGTTCTCACCGGACAGCAGACTGACCATCAAAGCGCTAGAAATGGCGTGGGAAGTTCGCGGCAAACCAGCCGGGGTGATGTTCCACAGCGATCAGGGCAGCCATTACACAAGCAGGCAGTTCCGGCAGTCACTGTGGCGGTACCGGATCAGGCAGAGTATGAGTCGTCGTGGAAACTGCTGGGATAATAGTCCGATGGAACGCTTCTTTAGAAGTCTGAAGAACGAGTGGGTGCCGGTGACTGGTTACACAAGCTTCAACGATGCTACCAGTGCAATAACGGACTATATCGTTGGGTATTACAGTGCGCTCAGGCCACACGAATATAACGGTGGGTTACCACCAAACGAATCGGAAAACCGATACTGGAAAAACTCTAAAGCGGTGGCCAGTTTTAGTTGACCACTTCAAATATAACGGTGGATTACCGGCAAACGAATCGAAACACTGATACTGGAAAAACGCCAAAGCGGTGGTCAGCGGGGGTATAACGATTCCCTCATGAGATTCTGATAGTTATTTTCTCAATCGAACATATTCCACAGCATGATTTGAACTCTTGGTCATAATAAGACTCGCTCTTTCACGGGTAGGAAGAATATTCTCTTTTAAATTAAGTCCATTAATATCCTGCCAAAGTTGTGAGGCGATCCCAATCGCTTCTTTTTCTGTCAGTTTTGCATAACTATGGAAGTAAGAGTTCGGATCTGAAAATGCACCTTGTCTGAACTTCAGAAAGCGATTGATATACCATGTTTTTAAAAGTTCTTCTGGTGCATCAACGTAAATTGAAAAATCAACAAAGTCAGAAACAAAAACTCTATGTGGATCATGTGGGTAGTCCATTCCACTTTGCAGCACATTTAGGCCTTCCAAAATTAAAATATCAGGTTGATCCAGAACTTTATTATTATCGGGAACGATATCATAGATTAGATGTGAATAGGTGGGAGCAATGACTTTAGGAGCGCCTGATTTAATATCAGAGACGAATTTAACCAGGCTATGTATGTCATAAGATTGCGGGAACCCTTTTTTCTTCATCAAATTACGATCTTTTAATACTTTGTTTGGATGAAGAAATCCATCGGTAGTAATCAGTTCAACACTTCGATGTTCTGGCCAGCGGCTGAGTAATGCCTGCAATACGCGTGCAGTGGTGCTTTTACCGACCGCGACGCTGCCTGCAATACCAATAATATAAGGGATCTTTTGGCCGTCGGTTCCCAGAAATTGCTCCAAAACGGCCTGACGGCGTAAGTTAGAGCTGATATAGAAATTAAGCAGGCGTGATAAAGGAAGGTAGATTTCAGCGACTTCATCCAGTGACAAGTCTTCGTTAATCCCTTTAAGTTTAACTATCTCTTCTTCTGTCAATATCAATGGGACCGAGTCACGTAAGGCCGCCCATTGGAGGCGATTAAACTGTAGATATGGCGTAGCCAAAGATTGCTCTCTATTTCTCATGAGTCTGATTCAGCCTGCTTATACAGGTAGGAAAAGGGACTTCAGCCTATCTAGGTTGAATGCACACATAGTAAAGTCTACTCAACTCAGGCTGTCGAATCTTTTCCTCATATAGTAATTTCCTATTACACGCAGATTACCACTTTGCTGATGAAAAAAAGAAGAGAAAATCAGTTTGATACTCAATGCTTTTTTTTTAAGGGCATTGTGGTAAGCATCATCTTGCTATGGATCGTTCTATGAGATTCACAGCGAAGAAATGTTTGTTGTAGATGGCCGTGAGATGTTAATTGAATCGCCATCAGGAGTACAGGCATAATCTGGTAGTTTCCCCAGATAGCGATACCCGAGTGCCCGATAAAAAGCTTCCGCAGATGAACCAGCCTGTGTATCCAAATAAATTAAGCCACGTTGCTGGAGTAGCGCGGTTCTTTCCAACACGCGTATCAACTGTCTCCTTACGCCCATCCTGCGGGCACGGCTATGTACCAATAACTTTTGAATTTCCGCCCGATTGTGTCCGTTTGGTTTCTGGCATAGCTCCCATTGTACGCCGGCGATAACACCTTCAAGCTCACGGAGTATCCACAACACGCGCTCACCTTTTGTTAAAGAAAGGTCGTAGATTATGAAATTAGCAATCCAACCGAGTGCTTTTAGCCACGGCATCTACCAGTGAAGCGGCAAGTTCTCCGCGATAAACGGGCAGAGTAGCCACATTGAGTGATGCGATTTTCATAGGTTATCTCCTGAGCGGTGGATAAAAACTTTGATAAGGCAATATCCGTTCCAGGTTTAAATGCCTTAAATGTGATCTTTTGGCTCAAAAAACGTCTTTCCAAGATGCTGATGTTGCATCTTTGGTGCAAAGAATATGGGTTAAATTTGACCGTTTGCACTTTGGGATTTTATTAAATGTGCCTGTTCCTTGCGCGAATTCTTGATGGTATTGTGAATTGATGTTCAAATTTGGATAAAATCTAAGCGATAGCGCATTTTACGCAATTTTTTTGTTGCATAGGTCGTTCGGTCTACCTAGAATGCGCAGCACTTGATGCCGGCTTAGCTCAGTAGGTAGAGCAACTGACTTGTAATCAGTAGGTCGCCAGTTCGATTCCGGCAGCCGGCACCATCAAGTACACAATCAGGTGGGGTTCCCGAGCGGCCAAAGGGAGCAGACTGTAAATCTGCCGTCACAGACTTCGAAGGTTCGAATCCTTCCCCCACCACCAAATTCAATCCTGGTGACAGGATAAACTCGATACGGTATGTAACACTAAGCCGGATCGATGAATGAAGGGGTGTGTGAAATTTATTCCCCGAGTTCAAAATCTACAGAAAAATCAGGTAGCCGAGTTCCAGGATGCGGGCATCGTATAATGGCTATTACCTCAGCCTTCCAAGCTGATGATGTGGGTTCGATTCCCACTGCCCGCTCCAAGATGTGCTGATATAGCTCAGTTGGTAGAGCGCACCCTTGGTAAGGGTGAGGTCGGCAGTTCGAATCTGCCTATCAGCACCACTTCTTTATTATTCCTCCTGATTTTCTTCTGTTAAAAAATTCAGCAAGCAACTGCTTGGTTGATGTGGTGATACCACCGATTTATCCGTGTCTTAGAGGGACAATCGATGTCTAAAGAAAAATTTGAACGTACAAAACCGCACGTTAACGTCGGTACTATCGGCCACGTTGACCATGGTAAAACAACGCTGACCGCCGCTATCACCACCGTTCTGGCTAAAACCTACGGTGGTAGCGCACGTGCATTCGACCAGATCGATAATGCACCGGAAGAAAAAGCCCGTGGTATCACCATCAACACGTCTCACGTTGAATACGATACCCCGACCCGTCACTACGCGCACGTTGACTGCCCAGGGCACGCCGACTACGTGAAAAACATGATCACCGGCGCAGCCCAGATGGACGGCGCGATCCTGGTTGTTGCCGCCACTGACGGCCCGATGCCGCAGACGCGCGAGCACATCCTGCTGGGTCGTCAGGTAGGCGTTCCTTTCATCATCGTGTTCCTGAACAAATGTGACATGGTTGATGACGAAGAACTGCTGGAACTGGTGGAGATGGAAGTTCGCGAACTGCTGTCTCAATACGACTTCCCGGGTGACGACACGCCTGTGATCCGCGGCTCCGCGCTGAAAGCGCTGGAAGGCGATGCAGAGTGGGAAGCGAAAATCATCGAGCTGGCTGAAGCGCTGGACAACTACATACCAGAACCGGAGCGTGCGATTGACAAGCCGTTCCTACTGCCGATCGAAGACGTGTTCTCTATTTCCGGGCGTGGCACGGTTGTGACCGGTCGTGTAGAGCGTGGTATCGTTAAAGTGGGTGAAGAAGTTGAAATCGTGGGCATCAAAGACACCACGAAAACCACTTGTACCGGCGTGGAAATGTTCCGCAAACTGCTGGACGAAGGCCGTGCAGGGGAGAACGTTGGTGTTCTGTTGCGCGGTACTAAACGTGATGACGTAGAGCGTGGTCAGGTACTGGCTAAACCGGGTTCAATCAAGCCGCACACCCAGTTTGAATCAGAAGTGTATATCCTGAGCAAAGATGAAGGGGGGCGTCATACGCCGTTCTTCAAAGGCTACCGTCCGCAGTTCTACTTCCGAACAACTGACGTGACCGGCACCATCGAACTGCCGGAAGGGGTAGAGATGGTAATGCCAGGGGACAACATCAAGATGGTGGTAAACCTGATAGCGCCAATCGCGATGGATGACGGTCTGCGTTTCGCCATCCGTGAAGGCGGTCGAACTGTCGGCGCGGGCGTTGTTGCCAAAGTTATTGCTTAATTGCTGATAACGTTTGACGTGATACGCGATAAAAGGGCATCATTTGATGCCCTTTTCTACGCTGTCATAGTAGAACCTATCTCATCAGCGATTGTGAGATATAATCATTGGTGAGATGGGCTCTATAGGTACGGCGTAAATACCGAATTATTCGTTTTAAAGAACATCTTTCGGTTTGGTTTGCCCTGCTTTGCGGGGTAAAGTTATTTGTCTGAATTATTGTGACAGGTTGGTTTATGAGTGCGAATACCGAAGCTCAGGGTAGCGGGCGTGGCCTGGAAGCGATTAAATGGCTGGTAGTGGCTGTCCTGCTGGTAGTTGCGATTGTCGGCAACTACTACTACCGTGAATTTAGTCTGCCCCTGCGAGCATTAGCTGTTGTCGTTCTGATCGCCGCAGCCGGTGGTGTGGCACTGCTGACCACGAAAGGCAAAGCAACAGTAACGTTTGCCCGTGAAGCTCGTACCGAAGTACGTAAAGTGATTTGGCCGACTCGCCAGGAAACGTTACATACCACGTTGATCGTTGCCGCGGTTACTGCCGTGATGTCACTGATTTTGTGGGGGCTGGATGGTATTCTGGTCCGTTTGGTATCGTTTATCACTGGCCTGAGGTTCTAAGATGTCTGAAGCCCCAAAAAAGCGTTGGTACGTCGTGCAGGCGTTTTCTGGTTTTGAAGGCCGCGTGGCCCAGTCGTTGCGTGAGCACATCAAGCTCCATAACATGGAAGATCTGTTTGGTGAGGTCATGGTGCCAACCGAAGAAGTGGTTGAAATCCGTGGCGGCCAGCGTCGCAAGAGCGAACGTAAATTTTTCCCTGGTTATGTGTTAGTGCAGATGGTTATGGAAGATGCCAGCTGGCACTTGGTTCGCAGTGTTCCTCGCGTGATGGGGTTTATTGGCGGCACCTCGGACCGTCCAGCGCCGATCAGTGATAAGGAAGTGGATGCGATTATGAATCGTCTCCAACAGGTGGGTGATAAACCACGTCCGAAAACGCTGTTCGAGCCGGGTGAAATGGTTCGTGTCAATGATGGGCCGTTTGCTGATTTCAACGGTGTGGTTGAAGAAGTCGATTACGAGAAGAGCCGCCTTAAAGTGTCGGTTTCTATTTTCGGTCGTGCGACCCCTGTAGAGCTAGACTTTAGCCAAGTCGAAAAAGGCTGATTTATCGAACGTCGCTAGCTATGTTAATAGCTGCTTGCCTCTGGCGCGAAATTAATCTACAATTTCGCGCCTTTGTTTTTCGGGTGCTGATTGCGCCTGAAGCGTAATAAAACCACGGGGAGCCTTTCTGCAAGGCGTTATTACCCATTCGAGGAATGTTTAAATGGCCAAGAAAGTACAAGCCTATGTCAAGTTGCAGGTTGCAGCTGGTATGGCTAACCCGAGTCCACCGGTAGGTCCGGCTCTGGGTCAGCAAGGTGTAAACATCATGGAATTTTGTAAGGCGTTCAATGCTAAAACTGAAAGCATTGAAAAAGGTCTGCCGATTCCAGTGGTTATTACCGTTTATTCTGACCGTTCTTTTACCTTCGTTACCAAAACGCCTCCGGCAGCTGTTCTGCTGAAGAAAGCGGCTGGTATCAAGTCTGGTTCCGGTAAGCCGAACAAAGACAAAGTCGGTAAAGTAACGAGTGCTCAGGTTCGTGAAATCGCAGAAACCAAAGCTGCGGACATGACTGGTGCCGACGTAGACGCTATGGCGCGTTCTATCGCTGGTACTGCTCGTTCCATGGGCCTGGTAGTGGAGGATTAATAAATGGCTAAGCTGACCAAGCGCCTGCGCGTGATCCGTGAAAAAGTTGATGTAACCAAACAGTATGACATCAACGAAGCCGTTGCTCTGCTCAAAGAGCTGGCCACTGCTAAGTTTGTAGAAAGTGTAGACGTTGCCGTTAACCTCGGCATTGATGCACGTAAATCTGACCAAAACGTTCGTGGCGCCACCGTTCTGCCTCATGGCACCGGTCGTTCTGTTCGCGTTGCCGTCTTCACCCAGGGCGCAAACGCTGAAGCGGCTAAAGCTGCTGGCGCTGAACTGGTAGGTATGGAAGATCTGGCCGATCTGATTAAGAAAGGTGAAATGAACTTTGACGTAGTTATTGCTTCCCCGGATGCAATGCGCGTTGTCGGCCAGTTAGGCCAGGTTCTGGGGCCACGTGGCCTGATGCCGAACCCGAAAGTGGGTACTGTAACGCCTAACGTTGCTGAAGCAGTTAAAAATGCTAAAGCCGGTCAGGTTCGTTACCGCAATGACAAAAACGGTATCATCCATACCACTATCGGCAAGGTTGATTTCGATTCAAACCAACTGAAAGAAAACCTGGAAGCTCTGCTGGTTGCGCTGAAAAAAGCGAAACCTTCTCAGGCGAAAGGTGTGTACATCAAAAAGGTTAGCCTGTCTACCACTATGGGTGCAGGCGTTGCGGTTGACCAGAGCGGTCTGAGCGCAGTCGCTAACTAATCGCTTTTGTTTCGCTTTACTCGGGTGTGAGATTTACCTATAATCTTACGCCCGTTGTTCCGTTAGCGGAATTAAAGAAGAATTTTCGGTTGGAGCCTGGCCTATCCAGGCCTCCGTCCAAGACCGCAGGTGTTTCATTGGAAACTTAATTTTCCTGCGTAGACGGTGACAGAGCCTGAAGAACATTATTTTTTCTTTCTATGAAGAATAGTCTTTGCTGGATTCTGCTCACCGTGTTTAAGCGCTTATCTCCGTTTCGGCGATAGGTGATGTGAGTTCCGGGGGAGTTCCTCCGGCTAAATCCAGGAGCAAAAGCTAATGGCATTAAATCTTCAAGACAAACAAGCGATTGTTGCTGAAGTCAGCGAAGTAGCCAAAGGTGCGCTGTCTGCGGTTGTTGCGGATTCCCGTGGCGTGACCGTAGATAAAATGACTGAACTGCGTAAAGCAGGTCGTGAAGCTGGCGTTTACATGCGTGTTGTTCGTAACACCCTGCTGCGCCGCGTCGTTGAAGGCACTCAATTTGAATGCCTGAAAGACACGTTTGTTGGTCCGACCCTGATTGCATACTCTTTAGAACACCCGGGCGCGGCAGCTCGTCTGTTCAAAGAATTCGCTAAAGCGAATGCAAAATTTGAGGTCAAAGCTGCAGCCTTTGAAGGCGAGCTGATCCCGGCGGCTCAAATTGACCGTCTGGCAACGCTGCCGACTTACGAAGAAGCACTGGCACGTCTGATGTCGACCATGAAAGAAGCCGCTGCCGGCAAACTGGTCCGCACCTTGGCTGCCGTACGCGATCAGAAAGAAGCCGCTTAATTGCTCTTTTTTCTCTTCCGCACTTGCTAACGTATAAACTATTTCTGATTCTTAGGAACAATTGTTATGTCTATCACTAAAGATCAAATTCTGGAAGCAGTAGCCGCGATGTCTGTAATGGATGTTGTTGAGCTGGTTTCCGCTATGGAAGAAAAATTCGGTGTTTCTGCCGCCGCTGCTGTAGCTGTTGCTGCTGGCCCGGCTGAAGCTGCTGAAGAAAAAACTGAGTTCGACGTTGTGCTGAAAGCTATCGGCGCTAATAAAGTTGCCGTAATCAAAGCCGTTCGTGGCGCAACTGGTCTGGGCTTGAAAGAAGCCAAAGATCTGGTTGAATCCGCTCCGGCAGCGCTGAAAGAAGGCGTTAGCAAAGATGATGCTGAAGCTCTGAAGAAAGCACTGGAAGAAGCTGGCGCAGAAGTTGAAGTCAAATAAGCCAACCCTTTCAGGTTACAGCCTGATTTATTAGGCTGATGGCTGGTGACTTTTTAGTCACCAGCCTTTTTGCGCTGTAGGGTATCAATGGGATTTCACACTGTTTAGCCATTGATTTTCCCAAATATCTTTTTCTATTGACGACTTAATATACTGCTTCCCTGCGTGGGTTCCCTGCCTGAGCAAGAGCAATGAAATGGTTTAAGAGTAATAGAAAGACGTATTACGGAAAGATCTTCATTTTCCGACCAACATAAATAGTGTTGCATGAACTGTCCTTGTTAGGACGGACAGAGTGGTTCGACTTGTCAGCTAGCTGAGGAACCCTATGGTTTACTCCTATACCGAGAAAAAACGCATTCGCAAGGATTTTGGTAAACGTCCACAGGTTTTGGACATACCTTATCTCCTTTCTATCCAGCTTGACTCGTTTCAGAAGTTTATCGAGCAAGATCCGGAAGGTCAGTACGGTTTGGAAGCTGCATTCCGTTCTGTTTTCCCCATACAAAGCTATAGCGGCAATTCAGAGCTGCAATACGTTAGCTATCGCCTGGGAGAACCGGTATTTGACGTTAAAGAATGTCAGATCCGTGGCGTGACGTTTTCTGCGCCGCTGCGTGTAAAACTGCGCCTGGTGATATACGAACGTGAAGCGCCTGAAGGCACCGTTAAAGACATCAAAGAACAAGAAGTTTACATGGGCGAAATCCCGCTCATGACCGATAACGGTACTTTTGTGATTAACGGGACTGAGCGTGTTATCGTTTCCCAGTTGCACCGTAGTCCGGGTGTATTCTTCGATAGCGATAAAGGTAAAACCCACTCTTCAGGTAAGGTGCTGTATAACGCACGTATTATTCCTTACCGTGGTTCATGGCTGGATTTTGAGTTTGATCCGAAGGATAACCTGTTTGTCCGTATTGACCGTCGCCGCAAATTGCCTGCGACCATTATTCTGCGTGCGCTGAGTTACTCCGCCGAGCAGATTCTTGATCTTTTCTTCGATAAAATTGTCTATGAAATCAATGGCAATAAATTGCAGATGGATCTGGTTCCTGAACGTCTGCGTGGCGAAACGGCTTCATTCGATATTGAAGCAAACGGCAAGGTCTACATTGAAAAAGGCCGTCGTATTACCGCCCGCCATATCCGTCAGTTAGAGAAAGACGGGATTGAGCGCATTGAAGTTCCGGTTGAATACATTGTTGGTAAAGTGCTTTCCAAAGATTACATCGACGAAAGCACAGGCGAACTGATCGGCGCAGCCAATATGGAGCTGTCGATGGATCTGCTGGCCAAGCTGAGCCAATCAGGTCACAAACGTATTGAAACGCTGTTCACCAACGATCTGGATCACGGGCCGTATATTTCTGAAACCTTGCGCGTCGATCCATCCAGCGATCGTCTGAGCTCATTGGTTGAAATTTACCGCATGATGCGCCCTGGTGAGCCACCAACGCGAGAAGCAGCGGAAACGCTGTTTGAGAATCTGTTCTTCTCCGAAGACCGCTATGACTTGTCTGCGGTCGGGCGTATGAAGTTCAACCGTTCTCTGCTGCGTGAAGAGATCGAAGGTTCGGGTATTCTGAGCAAAGAAGACATCATTGACGTGATGAAAAAACTCATTGATATCCGTAACGGCAAAGGTGAAGTGGACGATATCGACCACCTCGGCAACCGTCGCATTCGTTCTGTTGGCGAAATGGCGGAAAACCAGTTCCGCGTTGGTCTAGTCCGTGTAGAGCGTGCGGTGAAAGAGCGTCTGTCCCTGGGCGATCTCGATACGCTGATGCCTCAGGATATGATCAATGCCAAGCCGATTTCGGCTGCGGTGAAAGAGTTCTTTGGTTCAAGTCAACTGTCACAGTTTATGGATCAGAACAACCCGTTGTCCGAGATTACGCATAAACGCCGTATCTCCGCACTGGGCCCAGGTGGTTTGACCCGTGAACGCGCAGGCTTTGAAGTTCGAGACGTACACCCGACTCACTATGGCCGTGTTTGTCCAATCGAAACGCCAGAAGGTCCGAATATCGGCCTGATTAACTCCCTGTCCGTTTACGCACAAACCA
This sequence comes from Brenneria rubrifaciens, assembly GCF_005484945.1. Lineage (NCBI taxonomy): Bacteria > Pseudomonadati > Pseudomonadota > Gammaproteobacteria > Enterobacterales > Pectobacteriaceae > Brenneria > Brenneria rubrifaciens. Next base: position 3,700,313 of record NZ_CP034035.1, on the reverse strand, counting down.
ACGAATATGGTTTCCTGGAAACCCCGTATCGTCGCGTGCGTGACAATGTGGTGACGGATGAGATCCATTACCTGTCAGCGATAGAGGAAGGTAACTTCGTTATCGCGCAGGCGAACACCAATCTCGATGAAGAAGGTCGTTTCATCGATGAACTGGTGACCTGCCGTAATAAAGGCGAGTCTAGCTTGTTCAGCCGCGATCAGGTTGAATATATGGACGTTTCTACACAGCAGGTTGTCTCTGTCGGTGCTTCACTGATCCCATTCCTGGAACACGATGACGCCAACCGTGCATTGATGGGTGCGAACATGCAACGTCAGGCCGTTCCTACTCTGCGTGCTGACAAGCCGCTGGTTGGTACGGGTATGGAACGCGCCGTTGCGGTTGACTCCGGTGTAACAGCCGTAGCAAAACGCGGTGGTACGGTACAATACGTTGATGCTTCACGTATCGTCATCCGCGTGAATGACGATGAGATGTATCCGGGTGAAGCCGGGATCGACATCTATAACCTGACAAAATACACCCGTTCTAACCAGAACACCTGCATCAGCCAGATGCCGTGCGTGTCTCTGGGCGAACCGGTTGAACGCGGCGACGTTCTGGCTGATGGCCCATCCACCGATCTGGGTGAGCTGGCGCTGGGTCAAAACATGCGCGTGGCGTTTATGCCGTGGAACGGTTACAACTTTGAAGACTCCATCCTCGTTTCCGAGCGTGTGGTTCAGGAAGATCGCTTTACCACTATTCACATCCAGGAACTGGCTTGCGTATCTCGCGACACCAAACTGGGGCCGGAGGAAATTACCGCGGATATCCCGAATGTGGGTGAAGCCGCGCTTTCCAAGCTGGATGAGTCCGGTATTGTTTATATCGGTGCGGAAGTGACCGGCGGTGATATTCTGGTCGGTAAGGTAACCCCGAAAGGTGAAACCCAACTTACGCCGGAAGAAAAGCTGCTGCGTGCGATCTTCGGTGAGAAGGCGTCTGACGTTAAAGACTCTTCTCTGCGCGTACCAAACGGCGTTTCCGGTACGGTTATCGATGTGCAGGTCTTTACCCGCGACGGCGTGGAAAAAGACAAGCGTGCGTTGGAAATCGAAGAAATGCAGCTCAAGCAGGTGAAGAAAGACCTGACTGAAGAACTGCAAATTCTGGAAGCGGGTTTGTTTGCCCGTATTCACGCCGTGCTGGTTTCTGGCGGTGTGGAAGCTGAAAAACTGGACAAATTGCCGCGCGAGCGCTGGTTGGAACTGGGTCTGACTGATGAAGAGAAACAGAATCAGTTAGAACAGTTGGCGGAACAGTATGATGAGCTGAAGCACGAGTTTGAGAAAAAACTTGAAGCTAAGCGCCGCAAAATCACCCAGGGTGACGATCTGGCGCCGGGCGTGCTGAAAATCGTTAAGGTTTATCTGGCCGTTAAACGTCAGATCCAACCGGGTGACAAGATGGCGGGTCGTCACGGGAACAAGGGTGTTATCTCCAAGATCAACCCGATCGAGGATATGCCCTACGATGAGAACGGCGTACCGGTCGATATCGTATTGAACCCGCTGGGCGTACCTTCACGTATGAATATCGGTCAGATTCTGGAAACCCACCTGGGTATGGCGGCTAAAGGTATCGGCGACAAGATTAACGCCATGCTCAAGCGGCACGAAGAAGTGTCCAAACTGCGTGAGTTTATCCAGAAAGCCTATGACTTGGGCGACGATGTGCGTCAAAAAGTCGACCTGAGTACTTTCTCTGACGAAGAAGTCGTGCGTCTGGCAGAAAACCTGAAGAAAGGGATGCCGATTGCAACGCCGGTATTCGACGGTGCAAAAGAGAAAGAGATTAAGGAACTGTTGCAGATGGGCGGTATCCCGACCTCCGGTCAGATTACCCTGTACGATGGACGTACCGGTGAGCAATTTGAGCGTCAGGTTACGGTGGGCTACATGTACATGCTGAAGCTGAACCACTTGGTTGACGATAAGATGCACGCGCGTTCTACCGGTTCTTACAGCCTGGTTACTCAGCAGCCGCTGGGTGGTAAGGCGCAGTTCGGTGGCCAACGCTTCGGTGAGATGGAAGTGTGGGCGCTGGAAGCTTATGGTGCGGCTTATACCTTGCAGGAAATGTTGACCGTTAAGTCTGATGACGTAAATGGTCGTACCAAGATGTATAAGAACATCGTGGACGGCAACCATCAGATGGAACCAGGCATGCCGGAATCCTTCAACGTATTGTTGAAAGAAATCCGCTCGCTGGGTATCAACATCGAGCTGGAAGAAGAGTAATTCCAGCCTCTGTATTGCTGGTATTCGTCATAGGGGCGCCTGAACTTTGTTTTTTAACGGCATGGTTCAGGTGCCCAACAGGTCTAACTCCGACAGGAGCCAATCCGTGAAAGACTTATTAAAGTTTCTGAAAGCGCAAACTAAAACCGAAGAGTTTGATGCGATCAAAATTGCTCTGGCTTCGCCAGACATGATCCGTTCGTGGTCTTTTGGTGAAGTAAAAAAACCAGAAACCATTAACTACCGTACGTTCAAACCCGAACGTGACGGCCTTTTTTGCGCCCGTATCTTTGGGCCGGTGAAAGACTATGAATGCTTGTGCGGTAAGTATAAGCGTCTGAAACACCGCGGTGTAATCTGTGAGAAGTGCGGCGTCGAAGTGACCCAAACCAAAGTTCGCCGTGAGCGTATGGGCCACATTGAACTGGCTTCCCCGACTGCGCATATTTGGTTTCTGAAATCGCTGCCGTCCCGTATCGGTTTGCTGCTGGACATGCCGCTGCGCGATATCGAACGTGTATTGTACTTTGAATCTTATGTTGTGGTTGAAGGCGGCATGACCAATCTGGAACGTCGTCAGATCCTGACTGAAGAACAGTATCTGGACGCGCTGGAAGAATTTGGTGATGAGTTCGACGCCAAGATGGGCGCCGAGGCGATTCAGGCCCTGTTGAAAAACATGGATCTGGAGCAGGAATGCGAGCAACTGCGCGAAGAGTTGAATGAAACCAACTCCGAAACCAAACGCAAGAAGCTGACCAAGCGTATCAAGCTGTTGGAAGCGTTCGTTCAGTCCGGCAACAAGCCTGAGTGGATGATCCTGACCGTTCTGCCGGTTCTGCCGCCGGATCTGCGTCCGCTGGTTCCGCTGGACGGCGGCCGTTTCGCAACCTCCGATCTTAACGATCTGTACCGTCGCGTCATAAACCGTAACAACCGTCTGAAACGTCTGCTGGATCTGGCCGCGCCGGATATCATCGTACGTAACGAAAAACGTATGTTGCAGGAAGCGGTCGATGCCCTGTTGGATAACGGCCGTCGCGGTCGTGCCATCACTGGTTCCAATAAGCGTCCGCTGAAGTCATTGGCTGACATGATCAAAGGTAAACAGGGGCGTTTCCGTCAAAACCTGTTGGGTAAACGTGTCGATTATTCCGGGCGTTCCGTTATCACCGTTGGTCCGTACCTGCGCCTGCATCAGTGCGGTCTGCCGAAGAAAATGGCGCTGGAACTGTTCAAACCGTTTATCTACGGCAAGCTGGAACTGCGTGGTCTTGCCACCACCATCAAAGCCGCCAAGAAAATGGTGGAACGCGAAGAATCTGTCGTTTGGGATATCCTGGACGAAGTTATTCGTGAACACCCGGTACTGCTGAACCGTGCGCCAACCCTGCACCGTTTGGGTATTCAGGCGTTTGAACCTGTTCTGATTGAAGGTAAAGCCATCCAGTTGCATCCGCTGGTTTGTGCGGCATACAACGCCGACTTCGATGGTGACCAGATGGCCGTTCACGTACCGTTGACGCTGGAAGCCCAGTTGGAAGCGCGTGCGTTGATGATGTCCACCAACAACATTCTGTCTCCAGCGAACGGCGAACCTATCATCGTTCCTTCTCAGGACGTGGTGTTGGGTCTGTATTACATGACCCGTGACTGTGTTAACGCCAAAGGCGAAGGTATGGTGTTGACGGGGCCGAAAGAAGCTGAGCGCGTCTACCGCGCTGGTCTGGCCTCTCTGCATGCGCGCGTCAAAGTGCGTATTACGGAAGAGATCAAGAATACTGAAGGCGAGTTAACGCATCAGACATCGATTATCGATACAACTATCGGTCGTGCCATTCTGTGGATGATCGTGCCTAAAGGTTTGCCGTATTCGATCGTCAACCAGCCTCTGGGTAAAAAAGCGATCTCTAAAATGCTGAACGTCTGTTACCGCATTTTGGGCCTCAAACCGACGGTTATCTTCGCTGACCAGATCATGTATACCGGTTTTGCCTACGCTGCACGCTCCGGCGCTTCCGTGGGTATCGATGACATGGTTATCCCGGAGAAGAAAGCAGAGATTATCGAAGAAGCGGAAACCGAAGTCGCCGAGATTCAGGAGCAGTTCCAGTCTGGTCTGGTGACGGTTGGCGAACGCTATAACAAAGTTATCGATATCTGGGCTGCGGCGAACGAGCGTGTTGCCAAGGCGATGATGGAAAACCTGTCCGTTGAGGACGTGGTTAACCGCGATGGCGTGGTTGAGCAGCAGGTTTCTTTCAACAGCATCTTTATGATGGCCGACTCCGGTGCGCGTGGTTCTGCGGCACAGATTCGCCAGTTGGCGGGGATGCGTGGCCTGATGGCGAAGCCGGATGGCTCCATCATCGAAACGCCGATCACCGCGAACTTCCGTGAAGGTTTGAACGTACTCCAGTACTTCATTTCAACTCACGGTGCGCGTAAAGGTCTGGCGGATACCGCACTGAAAACAGCGAACTCCGGTTATCTGACTCGTCGTCTGGTTGACGTGGCGCAGGATCTGGTCGTTACCGAAGATGACTGCGGCACGCATGAAGGCATCATGATGACCCCGGTTATTGAAGGTGGCGATGTTAAAGAGCCGCTGCGTGAGCGCGTACTGGGTCGGGTGACGGCTGAAGATGTTCTTAAACCGGGAACGGCGGATATTCTGGTTCCACGTAACACGCTGTTGAACGAGCAGTGGTGTGATCAGTTGGAAGAGAACTCCGTTGACGCCGTTAAAGTACGTTCTGTTGTGAGCTGTGAAACTGACTTCGGCGTGTGCGCGAAGTGCTATGGTCGCGATCTGGCTCGTGGTCACCTGATTAATAAAGGTGAAGCCATCGGCGTTATCGCCGCGCAGTCCATTGGTGAACCGGGTACACAGTTAACCATGCGTACGTTCCACATCGGTGGTGCGGCATCGCGTGCGGCGGCTGAGTCCAGCATTCAGGTGAAAAATAAAGGTAGCCTGAAACTGAGCAACGCGAAGTTCGTGGTTAACAGTAACGGTAAACTGGTTATTACTTCACGTAATACCGAGTTGAAGCTGATCGACGAATTCGGTCGTACTAAAGAGAGCTATAAAGTGCCTTACGGTGCGGTCATGGCGAAGGGAGATGGCTCCGACGTTAACGGCGGCGACACTGTCGCGAACTGGGACCCGCATACCATGCCGGTTATCTCTGAAGTGAGCGGTAGCATTCGCTTCACGGATATGGTTGACGGCCAGACCATTACTCGTCAGACCGACGAGCTGACGGGTTTGTCTTCCATCGTGGTTCTGGATAGCGCAGAGCGTACCGGTAGCGGTAAAGACCTGCGTCCGGCACTGAAAATCGTTGATGACAAAGGTGAAGATGTATTGATCCCAGGTACGGATATGCCTGCTCAGTATTTCCTGCCGGGGAAAGCGATTGTTCAGTTGGAAGATGGTGTGAAGATCAGCGCGGGTGATACGTTGGCGCGTATTCCTCAGGAATCCGGCGGTACTAAGGATATCACGGGTGGTCTGCCACGCGTTGCCGACTTGTTTGAAGCTCGCCGTCCGAAAGAGCCGGCTATTCTGGCCGAGATCAGCGGGGTTATCTCGTTCGGTAAAGAAACCAAAGGCAAACGTCGTCTGGTGATTACGCCGCTGGATGGCAGCGAACCGTATGAAGAGATGATTCCGAAATGGCGTCAGCTCAACGTGTTCGAAGGCGAACGTGTCGAACGTGGCGATGTGGTATCCGATGGCCCGGAGTCTCCGCACGATATCCTGCGTCTGCGTGGCGTACATGCGGTGACGCGTTACATCACCAACGAAGTGCAGGAAGTTTATCGTCTGCAAGGCGTTAAGATTAACGATAAACATATTGAAGTTATCGTTCGCCAGATGTTGCGTAAAGGCACCATCGTGGATGCGGGCAGCACGGAGTTCTTGGAAGGCGAACAGGCGGAAGTCTCTCGCGTCAAGATTTCCAACCGTCAGTTGGAAGCGGATGGCAAGATCCCGGCGACTTACAGCCGCGACCTGCTGGGTATCACCAAAGCGTCTCTGGCAACCGAGTCCTTCATCTCTGCGGCCTCGTTCCAGGAAACCACGCGCGTTCTTACTGAAGCGGCTGTTGCAGGTAAACGTGATGAGCTGCGCGGCCTGAAAGAAAACGTAATTGTGGGTCGTCTGATTCCGGCGGGTACGGGTTATGCCTATCACCAGGATCGGCTGCGTCGCCGTCAGGCTGGCGAGACGCCTGTTGTGCCTCAGGTGAGTGCGGATGAAGCGTCTGCTAATTTGGCGGAACTGCTGAACGCCGGTTTCGGTAAAAGTGACGACGAATAAGTCATCTCTTTCCGATGTTTGATTAACCGCGCGCCTGTTAAGCGGTAAATAACTAAAGCCCCGGCCATCAAGACCGGGGCTTTTTTATCGCGTGCCCCCCTCGGGCCGTTGCTTTGCAACGGTAAAACCTCTGGAAGGCAGGATGCCTTCCACCCTGACGGGCCAATGTTTCACATTGTCAGAGAAACGCGCCTGGCGTTTTTTCCTTTTGAAATTTTTTGTTGTACAGTAGTGTAAAGTAAAAAGAACGGGATAGACATGAACACCTCATCAACGTCAGTACTTATACAGAATGACAACGCGTTATCAATCGATCATGACGTATCTGCAAACAGTGACATCACATCACAAACCCAGTCACAAAGCCATATTCAAGGCCGCGCTCGTCGCGCTGCATGGGGAAGTTTTATCGGCGCCGTCGTTGATTGGTACGATTTTCTGCTGTACGGAATAGTTGCCGCGCTTGTATTTAATACGGAGTTTTTCCCACAGGTCAGCCCGACGATGGGGACGCTGGCGGCTTTTGGTACGTTTGGCGTTGGTTTCTTGTTCCGCCCATTAGGGGGAATGGTGTTTGGACACTTTGGCGATAAATTTGGCCGCAAGCGCATGCTGATGATTACTGTCTGGATGATGGGGATCTCTACGGCATTAATTGGCCTGTTGCCGTCTTTTGATTCAATCGGCTGGTGGGCGCCGGTATTACTGGTGACGCTACGAGCGATTCAAGGATTTGCTGTTGGCGGAGAGTGGGGCGGTGCGGCGCTACTGGCTGTCGAGAATGCGCCGAAAAAGAAAAAAGCATTTTACAGCAGTGGCGTACAGGTAGGCTATGGCGTGGGGCTGTTGTTGGCGACGGGCTCGATTTCACTGGTTAGCCACTACACCACGAACGCTGACTTTATCAACTGGGGCTGGCGTTTGCCGTTTTTATTCAGCGTCGTATTGGTGGCGATCGCCTGGTGGATACGCTCCGGGATGGAAGAATCTCAGGAATTTGAAGCCAACAAAAAATTGCAGCAAAGAACGGAATCAATTCGTTCGTTCCCAATCATTGATGCGTTGTGTAAGCACCCCAGGGCATTTTTGTTGATTATCGCCCTACGCTTGGGTGAACTGCTGACGATGTATATCGTTACGGCATTTGCGCTCAATTATTCCACCGCTAATCTGGGGATGCCGAGAGAATTCTTCCTTCATATCAGCCTTCTGGTAGGAGGGATAAGCTGCCTGTCTATTCCGCTGTTCGCCCGACTAGCCGATAATTTTGGCCGGCGCCGGATTTACGTCACCGGCGCATTGATCGGCGCCGCCTGCGCGTTTCCGTTCTTTATGGCGCTGGAAGCGCATGCCAATCTGTGGGTACTGTTTTTTGCCATCATGCTGGCCAACGTTGCCCACGATATGATCGTCAGCGTTCAGCAGCCGATGTTTACCGAACTCTTTGGTACGGCATACCGTTATAGCGGCGCCGGCGTCGGTTATCAGGTGGCAAGCGTGGTCGGTGGCGGATTTACCCCTTTTATCGCCGTCTTGCTGGTGGATTTTTTTGGCGGCTCCTGGCATGGCGTTGCCACTTACCTTACGGTGGGTTGCCTGCTGTCGGCGATTGTCGGGGTTAGGATGAAACCGCAAACGCTGGATTGATATCATCCCCGGTTTACGGGGATGATATTTATGCTTCTGATTGCAGCTATTCCGCATTTGAGTGTTGGCCGCATTACTGTTGGGCGATGTATCTGTTGAAGGAGGGAATGTTCTCAATTCTTTCAGGACGTTTGACCAGAGAAGCGGCATCACGCATTTTCTGCTCTAGTTGCTCGCGTTTGGCGGCGAATTCGGTGGTAATTTCATCCAGGGGCACGCCGGGCGGTATGTCAGGGAGTTGTCGCAATTTCTCATAATATCGATGTGTCTTGAGTTTGTTGTGCAGGCTCGAACTGGTATGGAACTGGATCTCAAAGTCCCCTTGTAGAGTGCCGCTTCTGTGCAGGTTTATATTCAGGCCGACATAGGTGGTATCCTGAATAGTAAAGGCATTGTTAATACGCATTACGGTGATGGCGCTTTGTTTCAGCGTGTTAACTATGCCTTGTGCGGCCTGGTAAAACTGTTCGTAAGGCAATATGACCACATAACGCAGCCCGTCGCGTATCTGTTGCGCTGCGGCTTCTGGGGATATTTGCTCTTTTTGCTGCACCAGGTCTATCTTGCGCGCGATTGATTTTTCATTTTTAAATATATGGGATTGCCAGTTCTGGTCTCCATAAAGTTTTGCATCAAACTGCGCTAAAATCGGCAATAGTACGGGAGTTACGCGTTTTTCTAGCGCTTGCGCCGTGCTGACAACTTGTCGCACGGGTACGGCGAGATGAGGTGGAATGACAGGATTCTTTCCCGAGGAGCGCGGTGGCTTTGCGGGGGATGGTGTCTGCTCGGGTTCCTTCATGGCCTCCCAATTATCCAGCTCATCGCAACCTGGAGGCAGGGGAACAGCCCGGAACGCCTCTCTTGCGGGGCGGAGAGTTTCTCGTTCTTGATCGGAATTGCTGCTCTGATAGCGCACCGCCTGCGCTTTCTTGTAAAGATCATGAAACTTCTCTTTTAACTCAAATGTCTGTGGCGTGTGAAACTGAATCTCCCACACGATTCCGTCCGGGCTGTTCAGTTTGGTGCTGATGGCTCTGAACGCATACCCCTGTTGGTTAAAATGGTTAATGCGCTGGGATAATCGATGCCCGGCATCGTCGAGCGCCGCCAGTATATGGCGACATCCGCGGGTGAAAGTGTCATGCGGCAGCACGATGCTGTAGCGCAGTGCGTCGCTGACCTTTGCTACCGCCTCCTGCAAGGAAACAGATTTGTATGCCATCAGATAGCGCAACTTGTCACTGAGAGAGCCGACCGATTTGACGGCATGTTCCAGGCCTGCCAGCCGCGCCTGTTCGCCAGGGCTGTTTTTCAGCAGATTTTGCAGCATGCTGGTGATGGCGGGCTCGGCCTTAACAGCTTGCAGGTTAAGCGTTCGTGCGTTTTGCAGGATATCTTGCGGGCGGATGGCAGTCATCTGTGTCACCGGGGTAGGTAATGGGGAGAGTACCCCGGCCTGTTGCAGCGTTTCCACGGCGATTTCCATCACGCCAGCCGCCATGGTGGGAATCTGCGAGAGTGTGTTACGGGCTTGTTCGGGATCGAAATGACCGTCGCGTATCGCACGTGCTGTCTGCTTCGTATGGGGAACGTGATGTATGCGCTCAGGTGTTGAATGCAATGAAGCCTCACACTTTTCCATAATATGGGTAAACAATTCTGTACCGGTATCGGATTTTAGTGCATCCGTGCCCACTTTTACCGCTATGGTAAAGAGGTTTCGCATGGTCAGCTCTGGATGGCCCTCGATAAGCCCCGGTTGTCCGTTGGGAAACTCAGAGTGCGCCAGCCGGCATATCGGATAATTGTTCAGAATGGCCTCGATACGCATGGGTGTGTTTTCGGCCTGACTATAAGCCTGGTCCAGTTGTGGGAAGTGCTCCGCCAATTCGGCGGGGATTTGTGACGGCGGCTCCGTCTTTTGCCCCGCTAACTGTTGTATCAACTGAGAGAGTAGCTCTAAAGCCTGGCGAGCTTCGGGCAGATGCGCTCGCTCGATATCCTGTTGTGCGATTTCTTGCAGTGTTTGCAGAGACGGGGCATTCTCTCTGTTTCCCAGTAGGGCGTTGAGGCCGTTGCGTAACTGGCGATCAATACCATCATAGGTGCCGAACATCATATTGTAAGCAAGTTTCTTGCGCAGTTCGTCCGGCTGAGAAAAGAAAAATGTGGCGGTATTACTTGCCATCCCCATTAATTTGCCGCCTTTTTGCTCCGCCAGAATTTCTTTGCCTCGTCCCGCCTGGTAGTGGCCTTCGTCATCAAATGCTGAGTGAGCCGTTTTGGGTGGTTTGAATGAGTGTACGGTACCGCGTGTGGCGTCGCGCTCCTGCATGGTTTGACGAATGGCTGCCGATAATTTGGGGTAACCTGCATAGATAAAGGCATCGTCGCCATCGGTGTCCATATTGCGCTTTCTTAGTTCACTGATAGGGATAGCGCCCAACTGGCCGGGCACCAAGATATCTTTAACCCGCAGGCTACCCGTACTGACGATTTGCTGCGGTATCGCCGCACGATCACGTCCGTCCACCCAGCGGGACAAGGTCTTCATATCTTCTTTGGAGCAGGCCAAATCCATATTCTGAAACTCAGGCGGCCAGCTTTTGTCTGGCACAATAATCAGCATTCCTTTGCTGTGCAACATGTCGTGATCTTGGCCTGAGAGGTCGTCGAAACCCGTATAGCTATATTGTATAGAGAAGCATTCTGCCAGAAATTGCGCGGTGGCATCGCCTTGCTTGACGGTGGCGACCCGCTCTGGCGGCAGCGGCAGCAGGTTCTCTTTATCGTATGGCGGCTTGCCCAGCAGCAGGTCGCCGCCGCAACGTTCGAACTCGGCGCTGGTGGAGGGCGGAAGATGGAGTTTGTCATCAGCTGATGGCACCGCGCGTATGCGTTTACCGTCATAACCCCCGCTGACGGTCAATTGGTAGAGTTGCAACAGGTCTACGTCGTCAGCGGCTATTTGCCCTTCGCGCGCCAGATGCCCATATTTTTGCCTGGCCAGCGTCTGGATACGATGTTGCATAACCTCACGCGCCTCCGCCAGTGCTGCGTCGTTACGCGGGAAATGCTGTAACGCCTGCGGAGGGATAAAACAGCTATTACTTACCTGTTGGTTGTCGGGAGACCAGTTTTCGATTCTGTCGCGAATGACCGGAATACGCATCGCCACTTCCATCTTTAAGAACCCGCAGCCATCATTGGGGCACAAAGCAAGGCGTTGGCGGTTCGGGCCGAGCGGCCTAAACGGGTGTTCGGCGCCGGGAACATCAGCGAACCAGCCAGTGCGCAGCGTGCCTTCAGCCACATGGTCATGCGGTATCATCTCCAGCAGCGATCGTTGCATACGGGACCAATCTTCGCGCTGTGGCGCAAGTTTTTTTATCAGCGTCATGAGCGGGCTGCCGGGTGCGCTGTCCGAGTAGCGAATTGCGGGTAATAAGCTGGCGTCCGGATCTTTCCCCGCCAGGATATTTTTTACCTGTTTCATACGCCCGCGCGTCAGCCGACTGCCGCCGAACATATCGAACCGCCAGGGCTCCCCTTCATAATTAAACGTTCTTGCCAGCATAAACGCGCTGAGTCTTCCCGGTAGCTTAACTTCAACCAATGGAAGGCCGGTCAGCCTGGCGTACAGGGAATAGCTTTTTTCCGTATCGTTATCCGGTTTTGTGTCTTTAACCAGTTGGCCATTAACATCCACTATCTTATGGACGGTGTCGCCCACGTTTGGCGGTACTGCTCTGATTTTACCTGGCTCAGTACGCATCCCGGCAAAGGATGAGGCCAGATCAAATTGACTTGGCGGGTGACGCTGGGTGATAGGTTCCAACTCCTTGCGCATGCGTAAATCAAGTGCGCTAAGCACATCATCATCCGCTTCAATTTGTGCAATCACATTCCAACTGCTTTCCTGTAGGTCGGCCTCAACGATAGCGCGCGTTCGCTCCAAGAGTGTTTTAACCCACAGTTTTAGCTCAGCCTGACGCTCTTTTATCGTCTGATAATCACCATCAATATTGGAAGGACGCCACTGACGGCTGACCATGTTGTATGACTTAAGGAGTTGATAGAAAGTCAAGGCCGGGCAACGAGTATCACAGGCTTCACCCCTGTCCTTGTATCGTAAAACTATGCTGGGTTCCGTCTTCTGGGAACGTAGAAAACCTTGCAGCTTGCGATCAATGATCGGTTGCAATCTCAGAAATGTCTGGAGCGCCGACTGGCGAAAGCGGGTGAGTTCTTGATTGCGTAGCAGGGGCTGGAGACTGAGGCAAAGATTGCCAATTGCCTCCAGATGCTGATCGCGCAGTTGGTCTCTCTGGCAGAGCGCTTCTATACGAGTGAGGGCGATTGCGGCGAGCGGTCGCATGGTTCGCTGCAACTGGACACCGCCGAGTGACTTGAATATAACGCCTATCTGCCAAGCTTCGGCGGTGCTCAGGAGTTGCGGATGCAGCTCCAGGTGGATGGCCATATCATGCAGTACCGGTTTTATATGTGCCAGTTCATCTTCAGTGCTGCTCTGAGTTGAGCCGACCATGCGCATTAAGGCAATGCTGATCTGAGTCAAATCCATGAGATTGAAGTTTTTCCAGGCATAATTGTCTTTTCCCGGCAGCGTTGCCAAATCCCACATAATCTGCTGAACGAGCGGCTCTTTTTGCCACTTGCCCAGGTCATTGAAAATGTTTGCGAATTCTTGTGGGGTGTAGTTGCGTGATTGAGTTTCATCCTCTGTGAAATACTCAGCCAGACGGAGGGCGGCTTTATCTACCAGATCATTATCAGACCACTTGCCGATAGCGTTGAGCACGCTGCTGATGGCTTTGAAATCCATTGCGGGCACCAGTTCCTCTTCCATAACGATGCGTTCGACCAGCAGGAGGAATGCCTTTCGGATATGGGAAAGATCCAGCCATTTACTCAGCGCGTTCAGGGCGTTGGCAACCATATTTTCGGGGATGGATTGCCGTAATGGTTCATCGTTGATGATATGAGTGGCCAGCAGCAGGGCGGAGGGTTCGCTTCGCTTATCTTCGGCAAATTTGCTCAGGCCGACAAGCGTGTTGACAATCAATTTCGTCTGCGTCAATGATTGCTGCAGTGAGACATCGGTTGAGAGGCGATCGGCCAGCAGTAAGGCCGCCTCTTTGATTTGCGGCGTATTGTCCCATTTGCTCAGCGTACCCAGCGCGTTGATGACGCTGGCGATCCCTACGGGGTTCAGTGACTGTCGTAACGGTTTGTCGGCGATAAACCGTTCGATGATAGGCCGTGCCGCTGCCTGGGCTCGTGGGTTTTGCGGCCATTTGCTCATCGCATTCATCACGTTGGCGGCGTTAAGGGCGGGTAAAGTTTGCCACAGCTCGCTTTTCTGCGTGATGAGATCTCCCAACAATAAGGCGGCTTCTTTAATGCGCTCGTCATGCGGCCATTTGCTCAGTGCGGATAATATATTGGCGATAAACTGGCCTTCCATTTTTTGCCGCAATGTCCTATCCGTGGTAATGCGCTCGGTCAGTACCAGCGCTGCTTCAAAGGGGGGAGGGAGGTCGTTCCACCTACTCAGCGCATTTAATGAATTGGCCATTTCCTGGGTGGTCATTGACTGACTTATCTGCCGGTCATTTCTGATATGAATGGCAAGCTGCACGACGGCATCGTTGATCACGCTGCTTGCAGGCCATTTACTTAACGCATTGAGAGCGTTGGCGACAGATTGCGATTTCATCATTTGGCAAAATGCGACGTCTGTTACGATACGCTCGGCCACTAATTGCGTCAATTCTTCAGCCCGTGTGCTGTCGGGCCATTTACTCAATGCATTCAACAACGTGGAGACATGCCGCGTATCCATCATTTGTCGTAGGTGAGGTTGATGAATAAGGCGTTCGGCCATCAGCAAACTGGCTGCTCTGGCCTGAGAGGTATCAGCCCATTTGCTTAGCGCATTCATGCTGCCGATTAATTCCTTACAGAGCATATCCTGCCGTACTGGTTTCTCGTCAATGATACGTTCGGCCAATTTTAGAGCGGCATTTTTCATTTCACTGAATTCCGGCCATTTACTTAGCGCATTCAATGAATTGTCGATAGCTTGCGTTCTCATGGATTGTCGTAGCGGGGCATTTTGTAGAACACATACGGCGAGACTTTGCACTGTCTTTCTGGCCCTTTCGCTTTCCGGCCATTTACTGAGCGCGTTAAGAATATTGGCCACCCATTGCTCATCGACATCACTCAGAGAAACAGTATGCTTTTTAATGCCTTTGGTTAGCGTCAAAACGGCTTCTTTGGCCTCCTCACGACCCGGCCATTTGCAGAGTGCGTTAGCACAGGTGGAGATTGCAAGTTTATCCATGGCTTGTACCATGCGATTGTCTAAAATAATCCGTTCAGCCAGTTGTAAAGCCATGCCCTTGACGTCGTCATGTTCTGGCCACCGGCTTAATGCGCTCAACATGGCGGAGGTGTTGCGCGCGTGCTGTTGCAGCGATGGCGCTTGCCGGCGCATCAATTCATGTGCGGCACGCAGGGTGGCGTCCCGGCATGCTTCGCTTTGTGGGTTTCTTAAAAAACCGAATGTCATAATACAGATTTCGTGATCTTTCAGGTCTTGAAATTGCTCCTGATCTGAACGCAGGATTTGTCTGGCGACCCAGTCCAGGGCATCGATACACTCTTGGCTTTGGGTATGCTTGGCCAACTTGTTCGCCAGATGGGCGTAGTTATTGGGATGAGCATTGCTGAATAAGCCGGTATGCATCAGGTAATTGGCCGCGAGGCTGGCGCACTGACGTGTTTTCGACATCAGCAAGGGGGAATTATGCGGCGTATTGGTACTGAGTTTTTGCAGATAATTGCCGAGCAGCCTGAAGTTTATGTCTTGCCTGTCATCTGCCTGGACGAATATCAGTGCGCACCCCACGCCGTTACGTTTGGCAACAATGTTGTTAAATGCCATATCGATACATTGTTGGGCAGCATGTTGGACAGGGTAATTTTTCAGGAGAATATTTCGTTGTTGTAAACGCTGCTGTTGCAGTTCTGATCTCTCTTGCCTGCTGAGATGTTGCTCGGGAAAGTTGAGTGCTTTTCTGTGATCCACTCGAGACTCAGGGAGGGCATCGCTGTCCAGATGCTGCCGTACTGACCTACCGCTATAAGAAAACGTTGACGAGCGGCGTGAATGGCTTTCCTGGCGGGTATTGGGTTGATTTGTTCTTGTCGTGCCGCGGAAACGGCCGCTGCGCCAATTTGTGTTGTTGCGTTGCGGCTGCGAATGTGAAGATTCACCACGTTCCTGAGTATTACTAGAAGACGGCGCCATCGTCTCGTTTATCGGTTCAAAAGCATGCGGCTGTTGGCTGATGATAGAGCGATTGGGGATTCTCATGATAATTGATATTCACTGTTTTAGTTTTTAGGGCATAGGGTGGTATATCGGGAGTATCTTTTTTGAGTGGAAATATCAGGGCGGTAGTTCAATAAATTCGCTGGTTAATTTGAGCGTTGAGGGGGGGAGTGGGTTAACGATGGAAAATAATGATATTTTTTATGCCTTTTCTCCCGTCGGATCATGTTTATGGTCAGCGTATTGATTTTATGAATACCGTTTTATGTTTCCAGTTAAACAGGTGGTGTTTTAGGGGTATCCGGCGCGGTTTTATGCGCGCCGTTGCATAGCGGTGTTTCCTTACTTGAAACGAGTGATGTCATCTCGTGACAGCCCGATATCCTCTAGCCTTGTATCATCCATATTGAGTAATATCCGCCGTGTTTTCACTCTTAGCCGCCATGCTTTCCATATCCGATAAGGCAGAATAAAGATCGCACCCCATGATGATATGCCGGACGAGTGTGGTGAGCATTTTGCTTGATGTTCCATTCTTTCCCCCTTACCTGACCGTGTAGCACTATCATGCAAGGGAAAATAACTTCAATACAGATGCAAAAAATAACTTTTTCTATCATACAGATTGTGTGATATTCCATCTGAGTGGCGGTTTTTGATCTCATCTGTACTGGTTTTTTGAGTTTTTTCTCATGGGGAATGATACTGATGACACGTTATCAACATCTTGCCGCGCTGCTGGGGCAGCGAATCGAACAGGGTTTATACCGAAGCGGTGAGCGTTTGCCGTCCGTGCGTGCGTTAAGTTCGGAGCATGGCGTGAGTATCAGCACGGTACAACAGGCTTATCATCTGCTGGAAACACGCCAGCTTATTATACCGCAGCCCCGCTCGGGCTATTTCGTTGCGCCGCGCAAAGCCACGCCGCCGATCCCGGCTTTGACTCGTCCGGCTCAGCGTCCCGTTGAGATTACTCAGTGGGAGTCGGTGCTGGAACTGTTTAATGCCTGTCTCGATAACAGTGCGTTCAACTTTGGCAGCGGCACGCCGGATGTCAGTCAGTCATCGATCAAGCCCCTGTGGAAATTCATGAGCCGCTTTTGTCAGCGTCAGGATGAGCGTGTACTGAACTACGGCAATATGTATGGGGTCCGTGAGCTACGCGAACAGGTTGCGCGTCTGGCGTTGGATAGCGGCTGCCAACTGACCAGGGACGATATCGTTATTACGACGGGCTGTCAGGAAGCGCTGTTTGTCGCGGTGCGGGCGATTTGCGAATCGGGTGATATCGTTGCCGTGGAATCGCCGACGTTTCCCGGTACGTTACAACTGCTGCGTGGTTTGGGGATTAAGGTGATAGAGATCCCAACCTGCGCGATAGAGGGGATGAGTTTGGACGCGCTTAAGCTGGCGCTGGAGCAGTGGCCGATCAAGGCGGTGCTGCTGGTGCCGACTTGCAATAATCCGTTGGGGTTTTGCATGTCCGATGCGTATAAACAGGCGTTGATCACGCTGGCGCAGCAGTTTGATGTGGCGATTATTGAAGATGATGCCTATGGCGAACTGGCCTACGACTATCCGCGTCCTCGTACCGTCAAGTCATTCGATGATGATGGTCGGGTGCTGTTGTGCAGCTCTTTTTCTAAAACGATTGCGCCGGGTCTGCGGGTTGGCTGGATAGCGCCGGGACGTTATCTTGAACGGGTGTTGCACATGAAGTACGTCTGCACTGGTTATACCGTTACCCATACTCAACTGACGGTGGCCGAGTTTATCGGCCAGGGATGGTATCAGCCCCATCTGCGGCGAATGCGCATGCAGTATAAAGCGAATCTGGATGTGTTTACCTGTCAAGTGCGGGAGTATTTTCCCTGTGAGATTTGCGTGAGCCGTCCGCAAGGGGGATTTCTGATGTGGATTGAACTGCCGGAACAGTTTGATTCTTTGCGTCTTAACCGTGATGTGAGGAAGGCAGGAATTCAAATTGCAGCGGGATCGCTGTTTTCCGCTTCCGGTAAATATCGTAACTGTATGCGGCTCAATTACAGCCTGCCGTTCACGCAGGAAACGTCGCAGGGGCTACGTATTGTAGGCGAAACCGTGGCGAAAATGCTTGCTGAACGTGATGACGGCAAGTGCCGTGCGGAAAGTCCGGTTGAGCCGGGGCGAAACCCCATACCCTGAATCCCTGGCCCGTTTCAGATAGGGAAGGGCCGATACAGGTAAGGATAAAACCTGTATCGGCTAGCGTGATAGGCAGAGACGATGAGTGGCAAACGCCTCTGGCTGGCGAATCCTGAGTAATGACGGGATGTTGCCAACGAAAGATAAGGTATGCTCCGCCGCGCCAGTTGACGATGAGCAATGCTTCATACTGCGAGGCGTAATCCCGAAAGACATCTCCCTTACTACGTTTTCACGCTTTAATGCGTTCTCCTTCCCAAATAACCATCCCAATCTTTCCAGACAGGCTGTAATCCTGCCCGGATAATCGCCTGCGCAACCTCTTCCGGGCGGCGGCTATCATGCGGTGAGAATTGTTCCAGTTCGGAATGATCGTCCGCGTAGCCGCCAGGTTGAGTTTTCGAGAACGCGCTGACGTTGTTGATCGCGATAGGGATAGCGTGATCGCGAAAAAAGGGCGATTCACGGGTAGAAAGAGACAGTTCGATATCCGGCGACAGCAGTCTGAAGGCACAAATAACCTGCATAAGCTGTGCTTCATCCATCAGCGATGAGGGCTCGATACCCCCGGCACAGGGACGTAATCGCGGGAACGAAATGGAATAGCGGCTCTGCCAGTATGTTTGCTGCAAGTGCAACAGGTGCTCCGCCACCATATAGCAGTCCGTTCGCCAGCTATTGGAGAGGCCAATCAGCGCGCCCAGCCCGATCTTGTCGATCCCCGCCCGCCCGAGACGATCGGGCGTGGCCAGTCGCCAGTGAAAATCCTGTTTTTGTCCTTTCAGGTGATGCAACTGGTAGGTCGCCGGGTGATAGGTTTCCTGATAGACCATGACGCCATCCAGCCCCAGCGTTTTCAGCTCGGCATACGATTCCTGAGACAGCGGCTGCACTTCAATCATCAGTGAGCTGAAGTGCGGGCGGATAAGCGGGAAGACGCGGCGAAAATAATCCATTCCGACTTTGCGCTGGTGTTCCCCGGTGACCAGCAACAGATGATCGAACCCCATTTCCTTGATGGCTGCGCACTCACGCAGGATCTCCGCCTCATCCAGCGTTTTTCGCTTGATGCGGTTACTCATTGAGAAACCGCAGTAAGTACAGTCGTTTGAACACAGGTTGGAAAGGTAAAGCGGTACATAAAAGCTGACCGTGTTACCGAAGCGTTGACGGGTTAACTGCTGCGCGCGTTGCGCCAGCGGTTCCAGATAACGACCGGCGGCGGGAGAGAGCAGCGCCATGAAATCTTCGCGCGTCAGCCGTTGCGCACTTAGCGCGCGCTCAACCTCGCGTGAGGTTTTGCTGTTGATACGCAGCGTGAGATCGTCCCAGTCGAGCTGTTCCCAGATGTGTTGAAAATCACCGTTCATTATTTCACCTCTTCTGGTTGCTGGCACAGAAATCCGGTTAACGGGCTGGTGGCGCTGGCGGTAAACTGTTTACTACCCAGCCCGGCCTGATTAGCCAGTTCACCGGCTTGCACCGCTATTTTGAACGCCTTTGCCATGCTGACCGGATCGCGCGCCACCGCGATGGCGGTATTGACCAATACCGCATCCGCGCCCATTTCCAGCGCTTCAGTGGCGTGACTGGGGGCGCCGATGCCCGCATCAACCACAACCGGCACACGCGCCTGTTCGATGATAATGCGGAGAAAATCACGGGTCTGTAGTCCCTGGTTGGAGCCGATTGGCGCGCCCAGCGGCATCACGGCGGCGCATCCCGCTTCCTCCAGCCGTTTACAAAGCACCGGGTCGGCGCCGCAGTAGGGCAACACAACAAACCCCTCTTTGACTAAGCGCTCGGCGGCTTTGAGGGTTTCAACCGGGTCGGGGAGCAGGTACTTCATATCCGGATGGATTTCGAGCTTCACCCAATGGGTCCCCAACGCTTCACGCGCCAGACGCGCGGCGAAGATAGCCTCGTCGGCCGTTTTTGCCCCTGAGGTATTCGGCAACAGCTTGATGCCGAGTTGTCGTAACGGCGCGAGAATGCCGTCGTTGCCGCTTTTCAAATCAACGCGCTTCATGGCCATGGTCACCAGTTGTGAACCTGATGCCTGTAATGCGGCCAGCATGATGTCAGGGGCGGCAAATTTTCCGGTGCCGGTGAGCAGTCGGGATGTAAAGGTCGTGTCGGCAATGTGCAGCATGTCATCCTCCCGCGATTGCCTGAAAAAGCAAAATATTATCACCGTCCTGTACCTGATGCTGAGACCAGGCGCTGCGCGGGATAATGGTTTGGTTGATCGCGAGAGCCGTACCGGGTTGCTGACGGTTAAGTTTTGTCAGCAGGGAATCGATGGTGACAGCTTCAGCGAACTCGATCGTCTCGTCGTTGAGCGTGATTTTCATGTCGCGGCTCCGCATATCGCACAGTGGTCGGCGCGCGTCAGTTGGAGCGTGTTCCAGCTTTGCTGTTTGCCGTCAAACAGCCGCAGTTTACCGTCCAGGGCCGATGGCAGCCCTGCCAGGAGTTTGATGGCTTCCAGCGCTTGAAGCGCGCCAATGACGCCAACGACCGGGCCGAGTACGCCAGCGGTACGACAGTTGCGCTGTGGTTCGGCGGCATCAGGATACAGGCAGGCATAGCAACCGTGTTGATAGGGCGGCGTCAGCACCAGTAGCTGTCCGCTGAAGCCGACGGCGCTGCCGCTGATGAGCGGTTTGCCCGCGTCGACACAGGCGGCGTTAATTGCGTGACGGGTTTCCATATTGTCGCTGCAATCCAGAACGAGATCGGCTTTGTCGACCGCATGACGCAGCGCGCCATCAGCCAGCCTTTCCATCAGCGCGATGTACTCCGGTTGAGGATTCAATGCCTGCAATTGCTGTTGTGCCAGAACCGCTTTGGGCTTATCGGTATCGCGGGTGCGATAGAGGATCTGCCTTTGCAGGTTACTGATATGCAAAGTGTCATTGTCCGCCAGCAATAGCCTACCCACGCCCGCGGCGGCCAGATACATTGATGCCGGGGCGCCTAAACCGCCCAGTCCGACCAGCAATACGCAAGCGGATTTGAGCTTTTTCTGCCCTTCGGGACCGACATCTTCCAACAGCAGTTGACGGCTGTAGCGCAGAAACTCCCGATCGCTCAGGCTATCCTGTTCGGCTTGGTGATTATCAGGCATTTCGCGCCTCCCATTTTTCGATCGTGTCGAGCAGGGTCGCTGTAGCCTGACGCCAGTCCGCCGCCTGGGTGATTGCACTGACAACGGCAATACTGCCGACGCCGGTCGACAATACCGCCGGGACTTTATCAATGCTGATACCGCCAATGGCGACGGTGGAAAATCGCCCTTGCAGATCGGCGACGTGCCGGGCCAGTTCGGTGAGCCCCTGCGGTGAGGAGAGCATGGCTTTCGTCTGCGTTGGGAAAATGTGCCCCAGCGCAATGTATGACGGATTGACGGCGACCGCGCGCGCTAGTTCGCGATCATCGTGAGTGGAGAGACCGAGGCGCAGTCCCGCCTGTTTGATGGCCTCCAGATCGGCGGTGTCCAGATCTTCCTGTCCGAGATGAACGCCGTAGGCCTGATGCCTGATCGCCAACCGCCAGTAGTCATTGATAAACAGCCGGGCCTGATACTGACGGCCCAACGCGATCGCCTGAATCACTTCATGTTCAACCTGCTCATCGGGCCGGTTTTTGATCCGTAGCTGAATGGTTTTTACGCCGACGCCAAGTAAGCGTTCAATCCATTCCACGCTATCCACCACCGGGTAGAGACCAAGCCGCTGCACGGTCGGCGCGAAAGGCGCGGCTGTCTGAGAAGCGCTCATTTACCCTCCTCCGTTTGCAGGCTGGTGGCGCTGTGGTATAGCTCGCCGCCGCGGGAACGGAATTCCTCAGACATCTGCGCCATGCCGACCTCAATGGGCCTGGCTTCCGCTTCCTGTTTCGCGGCGTAGTCGCGCACTTCCTGCGAAATTTTCATAGAGCAGAACTTAGGCCCGCACATGGAACAGAAATGAGCGACTTTACCGGATTCTTGAGGCAGGGTTTCGTCGTGATAGGCGCGGGCGGTTTCGGGGTCCAGCGCCAGATTGAACTGGTCTTCCCAGCGGAACTCGAAACGCGCTTTCGACATGGCGTTATCGCGGATTTGCGCCCCCGGATGCCCTTTAGCAAGATCGGCGGCGTGAGCGGCGATCTTGTAGGTAATCAGTCCCTGTTTGACATCTTGTTTATTGGGTAACCCGAGGTGCTCTTTCGGGGTGACGTAACACAGCATGGCGCAGCCAAACCAGCCGATCATCGCCGCGCCGATACCGGATGTAAAATGATCGTAACCCGGTGCGATATCGGTCGTCAGCGGGCCAAGGGTATAGAACGGCGCTTCGTGGCAGTGCTCCAGTTCCTCCGTCATATTGCGGCGGATCATCTGCATCGGCACATGGCCGGGGCCTTCGATCATCACTTGTACGTCATATTCCCAGGCGATCCTGGTTAGCTCGCCCAGCGTGTGAAGTTCGGCAAATTGGGCTTCGTCGTTGGCATCCTGAATGGAGCCCGGACGCAATCCGTCTCCCAACGAAAGCGCGACGTCATAGGCGGCGCAGATTTCACAGATTTCGCGGAAGTGTTCATACAGAAAACTCTCTTTATGATGAGACAGGCACCATTTGGCCATGATGGAGCCGCCGCGCGACACGATACCGGTGAGGCGTTTGGCGGTCATGGGCACGTAGCGCAGCAGCACGCCGGCGTGGATGGTGAAATAATCGACGCCTTGTTCCGCCTGTTCCAGCAGCGTATCGCGGAACATCTCCCAGTTCAGATTTTCCGCGACGCCGTTCACTTTCTCCAGCGCCTGATAAATGGGAACGGTGCCAATCGGAACCGGGCTATTGCGCAGAATCCATTCGCGGGTTTCGTGAATATAACGGCCGGTGGAGAGATCCATCACGGTATCCGCGCCCCAGCGGGTTGACCAGACCAGTTTCTCGACTTCTTCCTCAATGGAAGACGTTACCGCGGAGTTACCGATATTGGCGTTGACCTTCACCAGAAAATTACGGCCAATGATCATCGGTTCTGATTCAGGGTGATTGATATTGGCGGGAATAATGGCCCGTCCGGCGGCGACTTCCTGTCGGA
The DNA here is from genome assembly GCF_005484945.1 of Brenneria rubrifaciens. NCBI lineage: Bacteria > Pseudomonadati > Pseudomonadota > Gammaproteobacteria > Enterobacterales > Pectobacteriaceae > Brenneria > Brenneria rubrifaciens. Next base: position 3,677,401 of record NZ_CP034035.1, on the reverse strand, counting down.
CAAACTCCGGTGTGATGTTCTCTGGCAGATTCGCGCCAAAACTTTGTCCCGGATGCTGCTGGCGCAGTACGTCGCCCCGAATCCGTTCACGGCCCATATTTTCACGGATCGCGATAAACTCCATCTCCGGCGTAATGATGCCCTGACGGGCGTAATGCAACTGGGTGACGCGCTTTCCGGCTTTCGCACGCAGAGGGCGAGGCAAATGCTCGAAGCGAAGGTGATCCAGTCCGGCATCCGCCAGGCGCTGTTGGGTAAAATCAGAACTGACGCCGGGCAGTGCTTCGGTATCGTTACGCTCGGCGATCCAGGCCGCTCTGATTTTCCCCAGACCCGTCCGTACATCGGGGCGTGATGTCGGGTCACCGTAAGGGCCGGCGGTATCATAAACCGGGATAGCCTCGTTCGGTTCATATTGCGGTGTATCCTTGCCGCCGCCGACCAATGTCGGGCTCAGTTGGATTTCACGCATTGGCACACGAATATCTTCGCGTGAGCCGGTCAGATATATACGCCGCGAATTGGGGAACGCCATGCCCTCCAACGTATCTATGAATTGTTGCGCGGCAGCGCGTTGCTCACGACGACCGGTTTTGGATGATTTTGATAATGATGGTTCTGTAGACATAGCAAGTTCCTGTGAAACGTAAAGGGAAGATTGCTTGTCTGGAGCCGGAGGGAGTAATAATGGGTATCAAGTTGTCTAGACGGGCGTGTTCAAACGCAATGTCTATGGCTCAATGAGACGAATTACTCTTGTTCCCTTCGCAGGTATTAACCCGATCAGGTTCCGCGGATCCCGAATTAACGGTCTCAGCCTGTTCGCTTGAAGCACTTCCCGAATGGAAGAAACCAAAGCGTCCTAGGCACTCCGACAAGATTAGCCCGTTGTTAAACGGGCTTTAAACCCTGACACTTTATGATGATGAAACACGCATGTCAAAAAGAGTCGGGCGTATCAGCGAGAATTAATAAATTGGCGTATAACGTTATCGTCGGTCAAGACCGCATTAAGCATCGAAAATCAGCCGGATCATGGCGTCTTCCTGTGTAAAACGTTCGGCCAGAGCTTCACCAACGCTGGAGAGCGCTTGCTGAAATTCAAGGCAGTTATCTTGATCGATCAGGGTCGCCAAATAGCGGTCGTGAAATTCCATTATTTGTTGTGTATTGTTTTGCAACGCGAGCTCAAGCTGCGCCGAGCGGGCAAGTTTCTGTTCACTCAGGGTTGCCGCTTCATGCAGTATTTTTTCATAGACGTGAAAATGACCGGCCGAGAGATAATCCACCAGATTATGACAAAAGTTGTCCAGCGCCTCTTCGTCCAGACGCGAGAGTGCGTCTTTGTTGGGTTTGATGCCAACCAGATGATAGTAAGCGATCAGAAGCTGTTTGCGCGCTTGTAGCCACTGGTCGATTAACGCATTATTGCCACCAACGTATTCAGTCAGGCTTTGTAACTGGTTTAGCATGGTTGGACTCCGTGAACGATAAGGAATAACTGAAATGCTGGTTATAAATCTTATGTCATCACTCAGATGTAAAATGCCAGTGAAGTGAGAGTGGAGCAATAAAAATATGGAACAGACGTTGAAAGGTGATGAGATTGGCTGGTGGGTCGTCAGTGACGCGGGTCAGATCTGGCTTCCCGAAGGGGAGTTACCGCAGGGAACGGCGTCGTTCTGGTCATTACAGGGCGCGACCGGGCGCAAAATCGGTGAATGGCAGGATCTGCCCGTATGGTTGATCTGCCAGAGCCAAGATAAGGATATGGCTTCCGTCCGCCACCTTATCGATCAGGAGGCGGGGGTATTCCAACTGGCGGGACGCGGCGTTCAACTGGCCGAGTTTTATCGCTCCCATCGCTTTTGCGGTTACTGCGGCCATGAAATGGTCCCGAGTAAAACCGAGCTGGCGTGCCTCTGTCAACGCTGCAAGGAACGTTATTATCCGCAGATTGCGCCCTGTATCATTGTGGCGATCCGTCGCGGTGACGCGATTCTGCTGGCACAACACCATCGTCATCGGGGCAATATGTACACGGTACTGGCTGGTTTTGTCGAAGTTGGCGAAACGTTGGAGCAGACGGTGGCGCGTGAGGTAATGGAAGAGAGTCAGATTCAGATTAAGAATTTACGCTATATCAGTTCTCAACCCTGGCCTTTCCCCCACTCCCTGATGATGGCGTTCATGGCAGATTATGCGGGGGGCGATATCAGGCACGACCCGAAAGAGCTACGTGACGCCGCCTGGTTCCGGTATGATCGGCTACCGATTTTACCTCCGCCTGGAACGGTGGCCCGCCGTCTTATTGAGGATACGGTCGTGTTGTGCCGCGCCTGGCGTGAGAACGGCGGCGAATATGTAACCCCCTCACTCGGATAATCAGTAACTACAATAAGCATCATAGTGCCGAAAGGAAAATGACATGACTGATCTGAAAAATGATCGCTATTTGCGGGCGTTGCTGCGCCAGCCTGTCGACGTAACGCCAGTCTGGATGATGCGTCAGGCGGGGCGATATCTGCCAGAGTACAAAGCCACCCGCATGCAGGCTGGCGATTTCATGACGCTATGTAAAAACGCGGAGCTGGCTTGCGAAGTCACATTACAACCCCTGCGGCGTTATCCCCTTGATGCGGCTATTCTGTTTTCGGACATTCTAACCATCCCTGATGCCATGGGACTTGGGCTCTATTTTGAAGCGGGAGAAGGCCCTCGTTTTCAATTTCCGGTCACCCGCCACGCCGATATCGTCAACTTGCCCGTTCCCGATCCCGAACAAGAGTTGGGCTATGTGATGAATGCGGTACGCACCATTCGCAGCCGCCTTGCCGGAGCGGTGCCGTTGATTGGTTTTTCCGGCAGCCCCTGGACGCTGGCAACCTACATGGTTGAAGGCGGTAGCAGCAAAGCTTTTACCATCATAAAAAAAATGATGTTTGCGGAGCCGCGAACGCTGCATTTATTGCTGGATAAGCTGGCTGACAGCGTCATTCTTTATCTGAACGCTCAAATCCGGGCGGGCGCCCAGGCCCTGATGGTTTTTGATACCTGGGGCGGTGTACTGAGCGGTCGCGATTATCAGGAATTTTCCCTGCAATACATGCACAAGATCGTCGATGGACTACAGCGTGAAAACGAAGGCCGTCGTGTGCCTGTCACGCTGTTCACCAAAGGCGGCGGGCAGTGGCTGGAGGCGATAGCGGCAACCGGCTGTGAGGCTATCGGGTTGGACTGGACAAGCGAAATTGCCGATGCCCGGCGTCGGGTGGGCGATAAGGTCGCGCTACAAGGCAATATGGACCCGTCCATGTTGTATGCTCCGCCTGCTAGAATCGAACAGGAAGTGGCGTCAATTCTGGCGGAGTTTGGTCAGGGCAGCGGACATGTATTCAATCTGGGACACGGTATTCATCAGGATGTACCGCCAGAACATGCCGGCGTTTTCGTTGACGCGGTACACGCCTTGTCTCGCGCCTATCATCAGTAAATAAGCAGGAGATCCGGTGATTGATACTCAACGGTTGAAGGCCGAGCAGTTGGCCCGCGCTTCAGAGATTATTCATCAAGACGATTTGCCGTTTGAGCAGCCTGCGCTTATTGCGGGCGCGGATGTCGGTTTCGAGCAACAAGGGGCGGTGACCCGGGCCGCGATTGCAATTATGCGATATCCTTCTCTTGAACTGGTAGAGTATAAAATTGCGCGTATCAGTACGACGATGCCCTATATTCCTGGTTTTCTCTCTTTTCGCGAGTGTCCCGGACTGCTGGCTGCCTGGGGGAGTTTGGAACAGAAACCGGATTTGATTTTTGTCGATGGGCACGGGATTTCCCATCCGCGTCGTTTGGGCGTCGCCAGCCATTTCGGGTTGCTGGTTGATGTTCCTACGATTGGCGTGGCGAAAAGCCGGCTGTGCGGCCATTTTGACCCGTTGCAGGCGGCGGCGGGCAGTCAGCGGCCCCTGATGGATAAAGGCGAACAGATTGGCTGGGTATGGCGCAGCAAGGTGCGTTGTAATCCGCTATTTGTGGCCACGGGACATCGGGTCGGTATGGACAGCGCGTTGCTGTGGGTCAAACGCTGTACGCGGGGTTATCGCCTACCTGAGCCGACGCGCTGGGCTGATGCGGTGGCCTCTAACCGTCCGGCGTTTCAGCGATGGCAGCGGCTTCAATCTTTTATAGAAACTTTAGGAATTCAGGCATAGGGGGTGGCGATAATTTCAGGTACACTGCCGCCCATAGCCTTTGATGAGCATAAAAATGTTACGTAATCCCATTCATTTGCGTTTGGAAAAGCTGGGAAGCTGGCAGCATGTCACGTTTATGGCATGCCTTTGCGAACGTATGTATCCCAATTACCACGAGTTCTGCCGCCAGACAGCATTCGGTGATGCGTTGGTCTACCGCCGTATTCTCGATCTCGTTTGGGAAACGCTGGTGGTTAAAGATGCAAAGGTCAATTTTGATAATCAATTGGAAAAGCTGGAAGAGGCGATTCCGGCGTCAGACGACTTTGATATTTATGGCGTTTATCCGGCAATTGACGCCTGTATTGCGCTGGGTGAACTGATCCATTCTCGTTTAAGCGGTGAAACGTTGGAACATGCCGTCGCAATCAGTGAAGCATCAATCCGCACTGTTGCTATGCTTGAAATGACGCGCGCGGGCAAAGAGATGACGGATGAAGAACTGAACGTTTTGCCAGCCATTGAAGATGAGTGGGACATTCAGTGGGAAATTTTCCGCCTGTTGGCTGCCTGCGAAGAACGTGATATCGAATTGATTAAAGGTCTGCGTTCCGATCTGCGTGAGGCGGGAAGCAGTAATATCGGGATAAATTTGCACCAATAACGCGATAAAACGTGATTTAAGGCCTGAAATGGCGTGTCTTGAGGCTTCACATCCGCACCCTGTCTGGTCTACATTTGGGGGGCGTAAAAAAAGTGGCTATCGGTGCGTGTATGCATGAGAGTGCTATTATTGCATATCCGTCGCACTCGATGCTTAGCAAGCGATAAACACACTGTAAGGATAACTTATGAATAAGACTCAACTGATTGATGTAATTGCAGACAAAGCTGATCTGACAAAAGCACAAGCGAAAGTGGCATTAGAATCAACTCTGGCAGCGGTTACCGAGTCTCTGAAAGAAGGTGATGCAGTACAATTAGTTGGTTTTGGTACATTTAAAGTCAACCATCGTAACGAGCGCACTGGCCGCAACCCGCAAACTGGTAAAGAAATCAAAATTGCTGCCGCTAACGTGCCAGCATTTGTTGCGGGCAAAGCGCTGAAAGACGCTGTTAAGTAAGATCATGCAGGTCAAGAGTTTAAGCAGAGGGGCGATTTCGCCCCTTTTGCTTTTGCTGCGACCGCTGTGGGTTGGCGTGATAATTACCATCACCATTGCCTGTAGCAGTCGGACTGATCCGCCTTCGACGTTTGCCAGCGGTTATATCGCCGATCGCGGCGTGGTGCGTCTCTGGCGTAAAGATGACGCTCAAGATAGCACGACCTCGCTGATGACGGTCTACAGTTCGTTTCAGGGAGAGGATACCGTCATTACGCGCTATGCCTACCAGCAGGATAAGATACGGGAAATCCAGAAAACCTATCTGGGCGCGCAGAAAGATGAAATGCATATACGCTTTGCGCAAGACGGCACGGTGAGTTTTATGCAACGTCAATTGGCGAAGCGGCGGGAGCAGATCCCCGATGATGAAATTGCGTTGTATCAGTTTGATGCGAAACGGATATTGGAACTCAGTGGTGTCCTGCGGGCGGGCAACGTTCTGCTGCAACAAGGCAAATGGCAAAATGGGCAGGTCATCACCTGTGATGGCAAGCGTGTCCGCCCCGATTTTGACAGTGCGACACGTGAATGGATTGATCGGCGAAATCAGCCCGCCAATGGCACGCTAAATGTCGCATGGCTGGAAGGCCCTGAAGGTGTTCAACTGCTGCTGATGGCGGAAGAGAACGTTTGCCAGCGGGAACCGGTAGAAGTGCAGTCATAACGCTGAGTTGTTATAACCCCGAATAGTGATAATCCACTGCTGGGTTTGGGGTGATAAAAAAACCCGGATTTCTCCGGGCTTGTCGTGTATCAGGCTTGCTCACGCTCAATGGCGCGATAGCCGATGTCTTTCCGGCAAAAACTTCCTTGCCATTGAATGCCAGCCGCCAGTTCGTATGCACGTTTTTGTGCTGCTGCAACGGTATCACCCAATGCTGTCACACACAGAACGCGTCCGCCATTCGTAACAACATCCTTGCCGTTTAATTTAGTGCCCGCATGAAAAACTTTTCCGTCTTCAGCATCCTGCTGCGGCAAACCGAAAATAACGTCGCCGCTGGGGTAATCGCCAGGGTATCCGCCTGCTGCCATAACCACCCCTAATGATGGGCGATCGTCCCAGACAGAGTCTTTCTCATCCAGTTTGCCACCACAGGCCGCCAGACACAGTTCAACCAGATCTGAACGCATACGCAGCATAATAGGCTGGGTTTCCGGATCGCCAAAGCGGCAGTTAAATTCAATCACTTTAGGCTGACCATCGGCGGAAATCATCAGGCCGGCGTAAAGGAATCCGGTGTAGACATTGCCTTCGGCGGCCATCCCTTTGACCGTCGGCCAGATTACCTGATCCATCACTCGCTGATGAACGTCACCGGTCACAACCGGTGCGGGAGAATAAGCGCCCATACCACCCGTGTTTGGACCGGTATCTTTATCGCCAACTCGTTTATGATCCTGGCTGGTGGCCATCGGCAGAACATTTTCACCGTCAACCATCACAATGAAACTGGCTTCTTCACCGTCCAGAAACTCTTCCACCACGATACGATGGCCTGCGTCGCCAAACGCATTGCCTGCCAGCATATCCTGAATCGCATTTTCAGCTTCTTGCAGCGTCATCGCAACAATGACCCCCTTACCCGCAGCCAAACCATCCGCTTTGATCACGATAGGCGCGCCTTTGGCGCGCACATAGGCTAAGGCTGGTTCGACTTCGGTAAAGTTCTGGTACTCGGCTGTCGGGATTTTATGACGGGCGAGGAAATCCTTGGTAAAAGCTTTTGAGCCTTCCAATTGGGCCGCAGCTTGGGTCGGGCCAAAAATCGTCAGGCCCGCGTCACGAAATGCATCGACTACGCCAATAACCAGAGGGGCCTCAGGGCCGACAATGGTCAAGCCGATGTCGTTTGCTTGCGCAAACGCCAGCAAAGCAGGGATATCGGTCGCGGCAATATCGGCATTAATCAGTGACGGCTCCAGCGCGGTGCCGGCGTTGCCTGGCGCGACATAGACTTTATCTGCCAGCGCTGATTGCGCCGCTTTCCAGGCCAGTGCGTGTTCACGACCGCCATTGCCAATAATTAAAATATTCATATCAGTCAGCTCCAAACTTAATGACGAAAATGGCGCATGCCGGTAAAGATCATTGCGATGCCATGTTCGTTGGCGGCAGCAATAACTTCATCGTCACGGATGGAGCCACCTGGTTGGATAACGCAGGTAACGCCTATCGTTGCTGCGGCGTCAATACCATCACGAAACGGAAAAAAAGCATCGGACGCCATTGCGGAACCTTTAACTTCCAGACCTTCATCGTCTGCTTTGATACCGGCGATCTTCGCGGAATAAACGCGGCTCATCTGGCCTGCCCCTATGCCGATGGTCATATTGTCACGGGCGTAGACAATCGCATTGGATTTGACGAACTTGGCCACTTTCCAGCAGAACAGCGCGTCCCGCAATTCTTGCTCGTTGGGCTGGCGTTCGGTCACAACACGCAGTTGGGAGGCATCAACCATACCCAAGTCGCGATCCTGTACCAACAGCCCACCGTTTACACGTTTGAAGTCCAGACCGGGAATTCGTTGCTGCCATTCGCCGCAGGTAAGGACACGTATGTTTTGCTTGGCGGCGGTCACTTTTAATGCCGCTTCACTGGCTGAAGGGGCGATAATCACTTCCACAAACTGGCGGCTGATGATGGCTTGCGCGGTTGCTTCATCCAGTTCGCGGTTAAACGCGATAATGCCGCCGAAAGCCGAGGTTGGATCGGTTTTATAAGCGCGTTCGTAAGCATTAAGGATAGAGCCGCCTATCGCTACACCGCAGGGGTTGGCATGTTTCACAATCACACAGGCTGCGTCGGTAAAGGCTTTCACGCATTCCAGCGCGGCGTCGGTATCCGCGATATTGTTATAGGACAGCGCTTTGCCCTGTAATTGCTGAGAGGTTGCGACGGATGCCTCTGTCACATCCTCTTCTATATAGAAAGCCGCCTGCTGATGGCTGTTTTCCCCATAGCGCATGTCTTGTTTCTTGATGTAGTTCAGGTTCAGCGTACGGGGGAAACGGCCTGACGGCTTGTCATTCTCACCATGATAGGCAGGAACCAACGTACCGAAATAGTTGGCGATCATGCTGTCGTAGGCTGCGGTGTGTTCAAATGCTTTGATAGCCAGATCAAAGCGGGTTTCATAAGTCAGCGATCCATCGTTGGCATCAATTTCATTAATGATGGTGTGGTAATCGCTGCTCTTGACCACGATAGCCACATCTTTATGGTTCTTGGCGGCCGAACGAACCATGGTTGGGCCACCGATATCAATATTTTCGACGGCATCTTCCAGCGTACAGTTTTTGCGGGCCACCGTTTGGGCAAAGGGATAAAGGTTAACGACGACCATATCAATCGGTTTGATGTCGTGCTGCGCCATGATCGCATCATCCTGACCGCGACGCCCCAAAATGCCACCGTGGACCTTTGGGTGTAGGGTTTTAACGCGTCCATCCATCATTTCCGGGAAACCGGTATAGTCTGATACCTCTATTACCGGTATGCCTGCATCAGCCAGCAGACGCGCTGTGCCGCCGGTAGAAAGAAGCTCGACGCCACGTTGGGACAGAGCCTGAGCAAATTCGACAATGCCTGCTTTGTCAGAAACGCTGAGCAGAGCGCGGCGGATAGGACGACGTTGTTGCATGATGATTTTATCCCTTGGATTTGGGTAGTCATTAAAGAACGTTACGTGAATATCGTCTTTTTCTTCATATATTGAGCAATTATTGCGAGATAAAGAAAAAATTCAGTTAGCGTTCATAAAAATGTGGTGGTTTTTGGGCGGGAGAATTGTAGCGAAAACGTTTGCGCGATGCTCGTCTAATTTTAATTAGTATCCACTCTGTGGATAAGTTTGTGCAAAACAGGGTATAAAGCAGGGTTTTGCTGTGGAATACAGCAAACGGTCATTTTTATGCAAAATATCTATTGCGGCTGGCGCAGAAGTCCCTATAATGCGCCTCCACTGACCCGGGAACGGCGGCAACGCGGTTATCGGGAAGATAGGAAGTCGGGCATCAATCGCTTGACTTTACAGCGGAACCGCGTAGATTATGCGGCCCGCGCCGCAGGATAATGCGGCACCGCTCTTTAACAATTTAATCAGACAATCTGTGTGGGCACTCACAAGACCGTATCTCAAAGATATACCGAGTCTTGAAGAGTGACTGACAGTAAATTCATTACGAATAAACAGTTATTGATTCTTTGAGCAAAGCTATTCACTTAGCGAATCAAACCATTCTTAAATTGAAGAGTTTGATCATGGCTCAGATTGAACGCTGGCGGCAGGCCTAACACATGCAAGTCGAGCGGCAGCGGGAAGTAGCTTGCTACTTTGCCGGCGAGCGGCGGACGGGTGAGTAATGTCTGGGGATCTGCCTGATGGAGGGGGATAACCACTGGAAACGGTGGCTAATACCGCATGACGTCGCAAGACCAAAGTGGGGGACCTTCGGGCCTCACGCCATCGGATGAACCCAGATGGGATTAGCTAGTAGGCGGGGTAATGGCCCACCTAGGCGACGATCCCTAGCTGGTCTGAGAGGATGACCAGCCACACTGGAACTGAGACACGGTCCAGACTCCTACGGGAGGCAGCAGTGGGGAATATTGCACAATGGGGGAAACCCTGATGCAGCCATGCCGCGTGTGTGAAGAAGGCCTTCGGGTTGTAAAGCACTTTCAGCGGGGAGGAAGGGGAAAGGTTTAAGAGACTTTTTCATTGACGTTACCCGCAGAAGAAGCACCGGCTAACTCCGTGCCAGCAGCCGCGGTAATACGGAGGGTGCAAGCGTTAATCGGAATGACTGGGCGTAAAGCGCACGCAGGCGGTCTGTTAAGTTGGATGTGAAATCCCCGGGCTTAACCCGGGAACTGCATTCAAAACTGACAGGCTGGAGTCTCGTAGAGGGGGGTAGAATTCCAGGTGTAGCGGTGAAATGCGTAGAGATCTGGAGGAATACCGGTGGCGAAGGCGGCCCCCTGGACGAAGACTGACGCTCAGGTGCGAAAGCGTGGGGAGCAAACAGGATTAGATACCCTGGTAGTCCACGCCGTAAACGATGTCGACTTGGAGGCTGTGGTCCAGAACCGTGGCTTCCGGAGCTAACGCGTTAAGTCGACCGCCTGGGGAGTACGGCCGCAAGGTTAAAACTCAAATGAATTGACGGGGGCCCGCACAAGCGGTGGAGCATGTGGTTTAATTCGATGCAACGCGAAGAACCTTACCTACTCTTGACATCCAGAGAAGACTTCAGAGATGAGGTTGTGCCTTAGGGAGCTCTGAGACAGGTGCTGCATGGCTGTCGTCAGCTCGTGTTGTGAAATGTTGGGTTAAGTCCCGCAACGAGCGCAACCCTTATCCTTTGTTGCCAGCGATTCGGTCGGGAACTCAAAGGAGACTGCCGGTGATAAACCGGAGGAAGGTGGGGATGACGTCAAGTCATCATGGCCCTTACGAGTAGGGCTACACACGTGCTACAATGGCGCATACAAAGAGAAGCGAGCCTGCGAGGGTGAGCGGACCTCATAAAGTGCGTCGTAGTCCGGATTGGAGTCTGCAACTCGACTCCATGAAGTCGGAATCGCTAGTAATCGTAGATCAGAATGCTACGGTGAATACGTTCCCGGGCCTTGTACACACCGCCCGTCACACCATGGGAGTGGGTTGCAAAAGAAGTAGGTAGCTTAACCTTCGGGGGGGCGCTTACCACTTTGTGATTCATGACTGGGGTGAAGTCGTAACAAGGTAACCGTAGGGGAACCTGCGGTTGGATCACCTCCTTACCAGCAGAGCGGATTGAGTGAAGTGCTCACACAGATTGTCTGATGAAAATAACGAGCAAAAGCGTCAACAAAGTACGGTGTCGTGTCCCCTTCGTCTAGAGGCCCAGGACACCGCCCTTTCACGGCGGTAACAGGGGTTCGAATCCCCTAGGGGACGCCAGCGCATCCGACCATTCCGGTGAAAGCGGGGGTCTTCAGTAAGTGTTCATGCTTATCTTTTATCTTAAAACTGACTAGCGATAGTCAGGGTTTGCGATATTGCTCTTTAACAATCTGGAACAAGCTGAAAATTGAAACGATGCGGCGGCATGAGTCTTTAGCGATAAAAAGGCGGTCGCATCAGAGTCTCTCAATAATCACGGCGCGAAGAGGCTTTGAAGAATCAAAGACACCTTCGGGTTGTGAGGTTAAGCGACTAAGCGTACACGGTGGATGCCTAGGCAGTCAGAGGCGATGAAGGGCGTGCTAATCTGCGATAAGCGTCGGCAAGGCGATATGAGCCGTAATACCCGACGATACCCGAATGGGGAAACCCGGTGCACTAGTGCATCATCGTTTGATGAATCCATAGTCAAACGAGGCGAACCGGGGGAACTGAAACATCTCAGTACCCCGAGGAAAAGAAATCAACCGAGATTCCCCCAGTAGCGGCGAGCGAACGGGGAGAAGCCCAGAACCTGAATCAGTTTGTGCCTTAGTGGAAGCGTCTGGAAAGTCGCGCAACAAAGGGTGACAGCCCCGTACACGAAAAGGCACAGACGGTGAGTTCGATGAGTAGGGCGGGACACGAGACATCCTGTCTGAAGATGGGGGGACCATCCTCCAAGGCTAAATACTCCTGACTGACCGATAGTGAACCAGTACCGTGAGGGAAAGGCGAAAAGAACCCCGGCGAGGGGAGTGAAACAGAACCTGAAACCGTGTACGTACAAGCAGTGGGAGCCTCTCTTAATGGGGGGTGACTGCGTACCTTTTGTATAATGGGTCAGCGACTTATATTCTGTAGCAAGGTTAACCGAATAGGGGAGCCGCAGGGAAACCGAGTCTTAACTGGGCGTTAAGTTGCAGGGTATAGACCCGAAACCCGGTGATCTAGCCATGGGCAGGTTGAAGGTTGGGTAACACTAACTGGAGGACCGAACCGACTAATGTTGAAAAATTAGCGGATGACTTGTGGCTGGGGGTGAAAGGCCAATCAAACCGGGAGATAGCTGGTTCTCCCCGAAAGCTATTTAGGTAGCGCCTCGTGAATTCATCTTCGGGGGTAGAGCACTGTTTCGGCTAGGGGGTCATCCCGACTTACCAACCCGATGCAAACTGCGAATACCGAAGAATGTTATCACGGGAGACACACGGCGGGTGCTAACGTCCGTCGTGAAGAGGGAAACAACCCAGACCGCCAGCTAAGGTCCCAAAGTCATGGTTAAGTGGGAAACGATGTGGGAAGGCCCAGACAGCCAGGATGTTGGCTTAGAAGCAGCCATCATTTAAAGAAAGCGTAATAGCTCACTGGTCGAGTCGGCCTGCGCGGAAGATGTAACGGGGCTAAACCATGCACCGAAGCTGCGGCAGCAATAGCGATATTGTTGGGTAGGGGAGCGTTCTGTAAGCCTGCGAAGGTGGCCTGCGAGGGCTGCTGGAGGTATCAGAAGTGCGAATGCTGACATAAGTAACGATAAAGCGGGTGAAAAACCCGCTCGCCGGAAGACCAAGGGTTCCTGTCCAACGTTAATCGGGGCAGGGTGAGTCGACCCCTAAGGCGAGGCTGAAAAGCGTAGTCGATGGGAAACAGGTTAATATTCCTGTACTGGGTGTTACTGCGAAGGGGGGACGGAGAAAGCTAGGTTGGCCGGGCGACGGTAGTCCCGGTTTAAGCGTGAAGGTGGATGACCCTGGAAAATCCGGGTCGTCATTAACACTGAGGCGTGACGACGAGCCACCAAGGTGGCGAAGTAACCGATGCTACGCTTCCAGGAAAAGCCTCTAAGCACCAGGTAACACGCAATCGTACCCCAAACCGACACAGGTGGTCAGGTAGAGAATACTCAGGCGCTTGAGAGAACTCGGGTGAAGGAACTAGGCAAAATGGTGCCGTAACTTCGGGAGAAGGCACGCTGGATTTGGTGAAGTCCCTCGCGGACGGAGCTGAGACCAGTCGCAGATACCAGCTGGCTGCAACTGTTTAATAAAAACACAGCACTGTGCAAACACGAAAGTGGACGTATACGGTGTGACGCCTGCCCGGTGCCGGAAGGTTAATTGATGGGGTCAGCCGCAAGGCGAAGCTCTTGATCGAAGCCCCGGTAAACGGCGGCCGTAACTATAACGGTCCTAAGGTAGCGAAATTCCTTGTCGGGTAAGTTCCGACCTGCACGAATGGCGTAATGATGGCCAGGCTGTCTCCACCCGAGACTCAGTGAAATTGAACTCGCTGTGAAGATGCAGTGTACCCGCGGCAAGACGGAAAGACCCCGTGAACCTTTACTATAGCTTGACACTGAACCTTGAGCCTTGATGTGTAGGATAGGTGGGAGGCTGCGAAATGCGGACGCCAGTCTGCGTGGAGCCGACCTTGAAATACCACCCTTTAATGTTTGATGTTCTAACGTGGGCCCCTGAGCGGGGTCGCGGACAGTGTCTGGTGGGTAGTTTGACTGGGGCGGTCTCCTCCCAAAGCGTAACGGAGGAGCACGAAGGTCAGCTAATCCTGGTCGGACATCAGGAGGTTAGTGCAAAGGCATAAGCTGGCTTGACTGCGAGAGTGACGGCTCGAGCAGGTGCGAAAGCAGGTCTTAGTGATCCGGTGGTTCTGAATGGAAGGGCCATCGCTCAACGGATAAAAGGTACTCCGGGGATAACAGGCTGATACCGCCCAAGAGTTCATATCGACGGCGGTGTTTGGCACCTCGATGTCGGCTCATCACATCCTGGGGCTGAAGTAGGTCCCAAGGGTATGGCTGTTCGCCATTTAAAGTGGTACGCGAGCTGGGTTTAGAACGTCGTGAGACAGTTCGGTCCCTATCTGCCGTGGGCGTTGGAAGACTGAGAGGGGTTGCTCCTAGTACGAGAGGACCGGAGTGAACGCACCGCTGGTGTACGGGTTGTGATGCCAATTGCATTGCCCGGTAGCTAAGTGCGGAAGAGATAACCGCTGAAAGCATCTAAGCGGGAAACTTGCCTCGAGATGAGTCTTCCCTGGGACTTTAGGTCCCCATAAGGGCCGTTGAAGACGACGACGTGGATAGGCTGGATGTGTAAGCGTAGCGATACGTTGAGCTGACCAGTACTAATGACCCGAGAGGCTTAACCTTACAACGCCGAAGGTGTTTTGAGAGAGAAGAGATAGTCAGCTTGTTCCGTGATAGGTTCTGGTGGTTGTGCGAGAGGAAAGGCGCATGACGGTCGGGACGGAAAAGAATTTGCCTGGCGGCGATAGCGCGGTGGTCCCACCTGACCCCATGCCGAACTCAGCAGTGAAACGCCGTAGCGCCGATGGTAGTGTGGGGTCTCCCCATGTGAGAGTAGGGAACTGCCAGGCATCAAATCAAGCGGTAAACCAGAGTTGTTCTGGTGTATTAAGAAATTCGGTGGAGCGGTAGTTCAGTCGGTTAGAATACCTGCCTGTCACGCAGGGGGTCGCGGGTTCGAGTCCCGTCCGTTCCGCCACTTACCTATTCCGGGATGTTCCTATACATCTCTGGATGAATGAAAACCGTATCGCTGTCAAAGGCATACGGTTTTTTTTCGTCTCTGTGATACCCCCGGCATAGCGCTGAGGGATCCCCATAAATCAGCGCTAATAAACCAACACCATATTTCGGTAGGTTTTGGCGAGGTCGTTAAGAACGGTGCTTAGCACCGTTCTCCTTAGTATTAGCGGGGAGTGTCGTAAGACATTCTCCGCTAATGTCAGATACGAGATTACCCGCCGCGATTTAATGCTATTGGCCTGGTATCTCAGATGTAATCCTTTATTTTCAACATGATAGCCTATCAGCCACAAGACTATTGTGCTTAGTGATGCCCGCAGGCTTAGGACCAGAAGACGCCCTGCTGAACGGCTATAGCTGGCACGTAAACCGAACCCAAAACGCTCACTTTTTTCATCCCGGAAGTTTTGTTCTATCTGCATCCGACGGCTGTATAATTTCATGACTTCACGTGGCTTAAAGTCATCCGCGCTACTGAATATCAGCCAGGGTTTTTTTGCCGCTTTTTGGGCATCCCGAACCTGAGATTTACGATGGATCCGACACCGGGAATGTTTATGTTTACGCTTCCGGGATGGTTTTTTGTGAAGATAAAAGTGTCCGTTACAGCGTGCATATTCTGTACGCCCCAGAGTACCAGACCCGAGATATACCGGCCGTGTGCCTGATTTAATAAGAGAATGTCTTTCTTCTTTTATATCAGTGATATCATGCCAGCATTCACCGGTTTTCTGGAGCCTGAACTTTACCCTGCCCCGGATACGGCCAATAAAATCCCAGCCCAGCCATTTTACATGGCTGAACCAGGCATTCTGAAAGCCAGCATCAGTGACGATAAGTACTCTGGACTTCGGGTTTACTGCTTCGGCAAGCGCATCACGAAACGCTTTTTGTAGTGATGTGATGGACGCCCCTTCCTAAAGTAGTCAGTGCCATACTTTTACTGACTTCATTAATCTGGGAGTAACATCACATGAACACGATCAGAGTTGTTGGTATCGATATTGCCAAATCTGTTTTTCAGGTCTGTGTCTGGATGAATGATGGTTCTGTTGCCTGGAACAGAAAAATATCGCGTCAGAAATTGCTGGATACGCTCCGCCGGTTTGAACCGGGTACGCTAATCGCGATGGAGGCCTGTTCAACCTCTCATTACTGGGGTCGAACCCTCAGTGCTATGGGATTCAGCGTAAGGGTTATCCCCGCCCAGCATGTAAAAGCCTTTGTCAGAAGCCAGAAGAACGATGCAAACGATGCGCTGGCGATTTGTGAAACAGCATGCCGCCCGGGCATCCACTTTGTTCCGGTCAAAACCACGGAGCAGCAGGATATCAAAGCGCTGCGCAATACCCGCCAATTTATGGTTGAGCAGAGAACCGGGCTGGCTAACCAGATTCGTTCTCTGCTCGCTGAATATGACTTCACCATTCCTGTCGGGATCCAGTGTCTTCAGCAGCAACTGCCTGAACTTATTGAAGAGGCATCCAATGGCTTAACTTTCACGCTTCGCCGTTTACTTTCTTCATTGCAGGAAGATATGCAGGCATTAAATGAACGAATTGCCAGTCTGGACAGCGAAATTGCAGGGTTGTCATCACAACAAATCGCATACCGTCATTTATTAACAATCCCGGGTGTAGGTCCGCTGATTGCAGCAGCGTTTCTCAGCGAAGTTGATGCCGTAGTTCTCCAGTGGGCGGGAGTTATCGGCGTGGTGTGGCCTGGTTCCTCGCCAGCACAGTTCGGGCGGAAAACAGCGGCTATCTTCCGTGACGAAAAATGGAAACCGAAGTCTGAGAACTCTCATTATCCATGGTGCCCGGGCAGTAATGCGATGTGCAAAAAAGCGTGATGACAATCTGGGGCGATGGTTGCAAAAACTTGAAGCCCGCCGTGGATTTCTGAAAACAACTGTCGCGCTGGCAAATAAACTGACCAGGATTATATGGCGCGTACTTTTTGACTTGGTTGATTTTAATATGAATAAGGCATTTTCCATGAATTAACCCAATACGAGACTGACAGAAAAAATGTACCACTGAGTTTGCAGGCACTGATGAGAAAACGGCTACCGTCCCTGTAACAGCCTGAAGTTGACCTGGGTAACCAAATACCGGTGTAGTGATTAGGAAACAGGGCTCGGATAACATCATGGCGCAGGTCATTGAACCTACTGACGACGCCGGATATATGGTCGCAAACCGCATCGAACCAGTACTTGCATCACCCGGGGCGTCCATATATGGTCAACTAAAACTGACCACGGGTTTAGAGTTTTTCCAGAACCGATTTTCCGATTCGTTTGGGGGTAATCCACCGTTATAGTCGTGTGGTCTGATCGTACTGTAATATCCCACGATATAATCCGTTATAGATCGGGCTGCTTCGCTGAAGTTCTCGTACCCCATTACCGGCACCCATTCATTTTTCAGACTTCTGAAGAAGCGTTCCATCGGACTGTTATCCCAGCAGTTTCCGCGCCGACTCATACTCTGCTTTATCCGGTAACGCCACAGTAGCTGACGGAACTGAACCGTACCGAGTTTCCTGGAGACTAAACTCTCAGTGGAAGGCGATCCTAAATAAAATCAAAATCAGCAAACCGTTATCCGCCAGAGCTACGTGAATGAACCGCCCCGGTTTTCTTGGAGAGGGTTAAAGCAGGACGCTCAGGCTGCCAGATTGTTACATTTTCTGGAAGCATAATATGCTTTCTCGGCTTCCACTGGTGGTATGTGACCGATGCGTTCGAGCAACCGTCGATTGTTGTACCAGTCCACCCACGCCAGCGTTGCCAACTCCACTTCTGCCTGATTTTTCCAGCTTTTACGGTGTATGCAGCTTTGTAAAGGCCGTTGATACTCTCGGCCAGAGCATTATCGTAGGAGTCCACCAAAGTTGATTGGGGCACTCTGCCACGAACTGACGGTTTACCCGCTCTGCTGCCGCCGCTGTTTTGCGGCTGATCGTAGTCCTGATGACCTTGCCACGGAGTACGCCCCGCAGGCCCATCATTTTCATCAGACGCTCCACCGTACATCGTGCAACGCTGAAGCCCTCGCGGAGCAACTTTTCGTGCCCCGTAAACACGGTAATTTTCTTCATAAACGCGTTTTATCTCCAGGCTGATCTGAGCATCACGCTTTTCTCGTTAGCGACATTTTTCGGGGTGCTGCCGGCGTTGCTGATGCCAGTAATATGTCGACGGGGCAATATCTAGCTCGCGACATACCGGCCCGACCCCGTGCGTACCACTCAGAAGTTCCATAAGTGGCATTATTTTTTCCAGTGGCGGTCGAGCTCCGCCTGCGCAAAATAAGCAGAGGCCTGACGCAATATGTCATTGCTTCGGCGGAGTTCCCGATTTTCACGCTCCAGTTCTTTTAAACGCCAGCGTTCATCAACAGTCAGTCTCCCATATCGTCAAAATTTCTGGGGGAAACATCGCCATGGGTATCAGTTCTGTGCTGTCGCAGTCAGGCCCGCAAGGTATCGTAATGACAGCCAATTTTTGATGAGATGGCGCGAATGGCATCCGGCTCGGAGTCATATTCAGCGCGGTGTTCAAGAATCATCCTGACGGCACGTTCACGTAGCTCTGGCGGATAACGGTTTGCTGATTTTGATTTTATTTAGGATCGCCTTCCACTGAGAGTTTAGTCTCCAGAAAACCCGGTACGGTTCATTCCTTTTATCTGGCAGGGTCAAGCGCAGCAAGCCGATGCATAGCGAAACGGTTAATAAGGCGTTGCATCGCATGGGCCTAGGAGGAGAACTGGTATCACACGGTTTTCGGACGCTGGGCAGTAGTACGACGATGAGAGTCTGGGCTTTCGGCGGATGTGATTGAAGTTGTGTTGGCGCACTCCGTTACCAACCAGACGCGGGTTGCCTATAATCGCTCAACCTATCTGACGCAGCGCGTTGAAGTTATGGCGTGGTGGGGGGCAAAAAGTTGATGAGTCGGTACGGTCGGTAATGCTATAGCGATATTTATCCAGTTAGGGCGATCCGTTGTTGATATGGATCGCCTTTTATTTTCGAAGACAATATTTTCTTGATGCGGCAGTGTCAGCAACACTGATACAAGACCGAAAACCAGTCGGTTGAGTGTTGTCATATTTCCCCCATTGGAACGCTGGCTGTGGTAGATAGTGGGGAGAGGCTAAAATGCATCTTTAAACAACCACAACAAAGAGGGTGAGGTTTTCGGATGTCGATTCATTATTGTCTTTGTCCTTTTAACAAAAATGAAATGATATTTTGGCGATTTGATCATTTGGCCATGACTGGGTAATGACCGCTATCGACTGCGTTAGGTTGATTTTAATTCTCTATTTTAAAAGATTATTTTTTTATTTCTCTTACTTAACGACAGGCATGCATTGAAAGTCTGCTATAAAATCCCTATAACAGAAGAATACCTCTGCTTAAGTTGTTGCATTGGCATACTGAATTTATAGCAGGCGAGGCGTGCGAAAAAAAACCTATGCGATGAGATATGTTGCTGGCCAACCAGCAGAGCGTATCTTCCCACCCCGGAAAATGTTTCCTCTGGAACAGGCGCTACAAACCGGTCCGTTGCTGCTGGAACATGATGTTTTGCGTGTAATGGTGTGGAACATCTTCAAGCAGCAAAAGATGAACTGGCTTTCTGTTTTGCAGAATTTTGGTAGAAATACCCAGTTGGTTCTATTGCAGGAGGCACAGAGCACGCCAGAACTTATCCGTTTTGCAACGTCTAACTATCTTTCTACCGATCAGGTCCCCGCTGTTGTTTTGCCACAACATCCCTCTGGGGTGATGACGTTATCGGCTGCTCAGCCTATATATTGCTGCCCGCTTCGTGAAAGAGAACCGTTACTGCGCTTATCTAAGTCCGCGCTAGTGACTGTGTATTTGTTGCATGATGGCCGACAACTGATGGTTATCAATATTCATGCAGTAAATTTCAGTTTCGGTGTTGAAGTCTACAGTAAACAGCTAGAGGCTATTGGCGAGCAGCTTACGCATCATCGAGGCCCGGTTATTATGGCGGGGGATTTTAATGCCTGGAGCCAACCTCGCAGTAATGCACTTTATCGCTTTGCTAAACGTATGACATTGCAAGAAGTCGGTTTTGTTGACGATCATCGTCGCAAAGCGTTTGGGCGGCCTCTGGACTTTGTGTTCTATCGTGAGTTGGACGTTGTTCAATCTTCAATACTGGTGACGCAGGCATCAGATCATAATCCTTTGCTGGTCGAATTTCAGCTTGGATGATTTGCTGATAAGTAGCGAAAAAAAACCGCCTAAAAAAAGCGGTTTTTGTGCACGATTTAAGAGTCAGGCTTTGTGCCATTGCTGATATAAAGCGTCAGTCTGTCACCTGGCTGAATATTGGCATTCTTGTTGACAACCGTATTCCAGCGCATGACATCCTCAATATTTACACCGTGGCGCTTGGCAATGCTGGCAAGTGAATCACCTTTACGTACCTGATAGGTGATTGAATCGCCTTTATTGCTGCTGCTGACGCTGTTGTTAGACACTGTTGCAATTTGCAGCGTCTGGCCAATCTTGAGTGTGCTTGCGCTACGTAGATTATTCCAGCTTTGCAAATCCTTGGTGCTCACATTCAGCCGTGCCGCAATTGCCGATAGCGTATCGCCGGAACGAACCTTATACTGCGATCCTGACGTTGACTGCGCCAAGCGGGTTGGCTGGATCGCGGCGATGTCACCATCAGCCAGCGAAACTTTCAACTGCTCGACATGCGCTTTCGGAACCATTATGTAATGCGGGCCATTTGGCGCGGTTACACCGCGTTTGTAGCCCGGATTGTAGCTCTTTAGCGTGGTCAACGACAGCCCAGCCATTTCTGCGGCCTGCGTCAATTGCATTTGTTGGCCAACGTCTACTCTGGCCAATGCGCGGCTTTCGTTAGGTTGGGGCAGGTTAACGCCGTATTTTTTGCTATTCTTAAGAATATCGCTCAGAGCCAGCATTTTTGGAACATAGACTGATGTTTCCCGTGGTAACGCCAATGCCCAGAAATCGGTTGATTTACCTTTTGCTCTATTCGCTCTAATCGCCTGTATAACGCGGCCTTCACCACTGTTATAGGCAGCGACCGTCAATAGCCAGTTACCGTCGAACATGGTGTTAAGACGCTGCATTATATCCAGTGCTGCGGTAGTGGAAGCAACAACGTCACGACGTCCGTCATACCATTGGTTTTGTTTCAAACCATAATTACGCCCCGTGCCAGGAATTATCTGCCATAGCCCTGCGGCGTTGGCGGATGATGTGGCGTGAGGGTTAAAAGCGCTCTCCACTATGGGTAGCAGTACCAGTTCCATCGGCATATTACGCTGCTTTATCTGCTCGACAATCCAGTACATGTACGGCTCTGCCCGTAATGTTACATCGTGGAGATAGCTCTTATTCTTTAAATAACGTTTTTTTTGCTCGCGGACCCGGGCGTTATCCGGAACCTCCATCTTCAGTTCGTCGCCAATGAAGCTCCACAGATCTCGTTGCGCGAAGCTATCATCATCCAGCCATCGCGCCGAGGTCTCTCGACCACCTGTATACTTTTCTGTTTCACTTTGACTTGCCGAAGACAAACTCTGTGCATGCTGTTTTGGTTGAGAGGTATCATGAGGTGAAACCTGACAACCGACTAGCAAGACTGAGGCGAATATCATCGCTTTAGCCTTCATATATATATCAATGGTTGCTTAAAAGACGAGCAATAATACTTTGATTAGTGGATTAGCACAACCTGTACCTTTAGAAGGCGTCTTTCTTACTGCGTAACAGAGCAAAAACTTCCCAATCATCTATAGTTTCAGGTTCTGATGATATTTTTCTCTTTAAATCAATATCATGACACCTTAAGAATAGGTTTATTTTTCGCTCCACCCCCAGTGTTGTCGGTAAAGTAGATTGTAATTTTTCTCGTATCTGCCTGATTTTATAAAGAGAAGCCTTAATAGTGGGTTCTTCTGGCCAGATTGCATGAGCAAACTCTAAATTTGAGAGTGTGTATTCATGTGCGCAACAAATCAGAGTATCGTCAGGTAGGTTGGATATTTTATTAACAGATTCAAACATTTGTTTTGGCGTGCCTTCAAAGATCCTGCCGCATCCGGCGGAAAAAAGGGTATCGCCGCAGAATAAAAACGGATGACTATAGTATGCAATGTGACCAATTGTATGGCCTGGAACGCCGAGTATGGAAAATTCCGAATTTAACAATTTGATGGTTTTTCCGGCATCAACAATGGCGGTTACGCCACTTTTGACAGTTTCTGGAGGGCCAATAACGGGCAGATTTGTATACTGCTCGGCAATTCTGCTGACGCCACCAACATGATCTTTATGGTGGTGTGTGAGTAAAATGGCTTCGGGAGACAACTGGTATTCATTCAGCGCTTTCAACACCGGTTCTGCTTCGCCGGGATCGACAATCACGCAGTGTTTCTCTTTATTACTCAATAGCCAAATGTAGTTGTCCTGAAGGGCAGGAATACTGATAAGATTCATTGATGACCTCGTTTTGATATCAGCCTGAGGAAGATAATAGAACATGAAGCCAGCGCAAACACCTCAGACTCTGATTACTCCTAGTTCATGGGATAATATCACCTGTGGTCAATACTATCGTGAATCACTCGAACAGGCATTATTACCCTGGTGGCCGAAACTATTTGGTTTCCATCTGCTCAAGATAGGGCAATTGAGTGCAGAAATTACGGTGAGCGAATGTTCGATTTCGCATCAGGTCAACGTTGGGCCCTGTGGTAATAATTTGCAGATTATTGCCGACCCTCATCAGTTACCCTTTTCTGAGAAGTCAGTTGATGTGTGTTTACTGGCTCAAACGCTGTCTTATTCCTCGGATCCGCACCGAGTATTACGCGAAGTCGATCGGGTGTTGATCGATGATGGTTGGATAATATTGAGCGGTTTCAATCCGATCAGTTTTGTGGGGCTGGGTAAACTGATACCAGGACTAAACAAACGGGAGCCTTATTGCAGTCGGATGTTTACGCAAATGCGGATAATGGACTGGCTTAGTTTACTGAACTACGAGGTAGTACACCAAACCAGCTTTCAAGTGACGCCGTGGCGAAGAAATAAGGGAAAATTGAATAAGCATTTTCCGGTCTTTGGCTGCATGACATTGTTTGTGGCGCGCAAAAGGACGATTCCGCTGATTGCTACGCCGATGCGCGCCAAATTACGTAAGGCACCTCTGCGCCACACGGTCGGCGCAACGAAAATCTATCGGCGTTGAAGGAAGAGTGTTATTCGGGTTTATAACCAGCGTCATCGAGTGTTGGCGCACTGGCGGCGCTACGTGCAAGTTCGTCACAGCGTTCATTTTCAGGGTGTCCGGCATGTCCCTTTACCCACTCCCAGCGCAGCGTATGGTGTTGAATCGCCAGATCAAGACGCTGCCAGAGATCAACATTTTTTACCGGTTTTTTATCTGCGGTTTTCCAGCCGCGTTTTTTCCAGTTATGAATCCAACTGGTGATCCCTTGCCGGACATACTGGCTGTCGGTACTCAGCATCACTTCACACGGAGAGGTTAACGTTTCAAGTGCAACGATGGCCGCCATCAGTTCCATCCTGTTGTTGGTGGTTAATCGATAGCCTGCACTTAATGTTTTTTCGTGCTGCTTATAACGCAACAGAACACCATAACCGCCTGGGCCCGGATTCCCCAGACAAGAACCATCGGTGAAAATTTCTACCTGTTTAAGCATCTCTGGTAGACTCTCCCTTATGTTAAAATGGGAAGTCTGACATAAACGAAAACGATGAGCACTGAAATTACGCGACAAATCGTCCTGGATACTGAAACCACCGGTATGAACAAACTGGGGGTTCACTATGAAGGACACAAAATTATCGAGATTGGCGCCGTTGAGGTTATCAACCGTCGTCTAACCGGCCGCCATTTTCACGTTTATATCAAACCCGATCGGTTAGTCGATCCCGAAGCCTATAACGTACACGGTATCAGTGATGAGTTTCTGGCGGACAAGCCAACTTACGCCGACATTGCCGATGATTTTCTCGATTTTATCCGTGGTGCCGAACTCGTTATCCACAACGCGATGTTTGATATCGGCTTTATGGACTACGAGTTCCGAATGTTGAATCGGGATATTGCAAAGACGGAAACGTTCTGTAAGATCACTGATAGCCTATTGATGGCGCGTAAGATATTCCCAGGTAAACGCAACAGCTTGGATGCGCTATGCGATCGTTATCAGATAGATAACAGCAAACGAACGCTGCACGGCGCATTACTCGATGCCGAAATACTGGCGGAAGTCTATCTGGCGATGACCGGTGGCCAAACGTCACTGGCATTTTTAGTGGAAGGCGAAACGCAGCGACAGGAAAATGAGAACGAATCGATACAGCGCATAACGCGTCCCGCATCAGTATTGAAAGTGCTTTATGCGAATGAAGAAGAATTATATGCACATGAACAGCGTTTGGATCTGATCACGAAGAAGGGGGGCAACTGCCTGTGGCGCAGCGAGTAGCTCTCCAGCGGTAACGGAATCATCGTCAAGATGAAATTATGAGCAGACAGAATTGGTTAGTTATAAAAATCATTGAC
Source organism: Brenneria rubrifaciens (assembly GCF_005484945.1). NCBI lineage: Bacteria > Pseudomonadati > Pseudomonadota > Gammaproteobacteria > Enterobacterales > Pectobacteriaceae > Brenneria > Brenneria rubrifaciens. The sequence goes on along the minus strand of NZ_CP034035.1, from coordinate 3,652,913 downwards.
GTATTAGCATCGTCATCTTAGTATTCACCGCGCTTAACGAGCACAGAGTGGAGCGGTAGTTCAGTCGGTTAGAATACCTGCCTGTCACGCAGGGGGTCGCGGGTTCGAGTCCCGTCCGTTCCGCCACCTTAATTATAGGGGCGTAGTTCAATTGGTAGAGCACCGGTCTCCAAAACCGGGTGTTGGGAGTTCGAGTCTCTCCGCCCCTGCCAGATAAAAACCCTTCACTTTCTCGTGAAGGGTTTTTTTCATCTCTGTTGTCTCTTTTCTCAATTTTTACTCACACTTCTGCCCTGTAATCAAATACTCGACAGTGTTAATGCGCCATCCTTTGACCATGTGTACGAAGGCAAGGTGCCGGGATTAAATCCGGGTTCACAGATAAAAGTCGCGTTTCTATTGATGGAGTTCCTGATATTTCCTATAGCGGGTATTGTCACCCGCTCTAGCCGTGATCATCGAAGATACTTGATTTTATGTATTTAAGGAGATCATGCTTTCCAGCATGAAAATATTTATCACTGATGAGCAAAAAATCGAACTTGAACGCCTGCACGACACCACGCGTAGTAATGGCCGTGTTCGTGACGCATCAAAGCCGTTCTTCTCGCATCTGAAGGCTGGAGTTCGGCCATGATAGCGCAGGCTCTGCGGCTTTTTGAAACCTCCATAAACCGCCATATCAGTGATTACCTTAACGACCGCAGGCTGAAATCCGAAAACGGCGGCTCTGACGGCATGCTCAGTGCTGAACAGACAGAAAGTTTACTCACGCATTTGTCTCTGAATTTGTTGTCAACGCCAAGATTTATGACCGTTTTTCGCCATTTTAATGCACGCTTCATGCCCTGAGACATTCGACAAGCTTGTTTAAGGCTTCAGTCAGGGCGAATTTCGCTCTTTAAGTGGCAGTAAATATTTCTTTTCGTCGTAGCGAGTTCTGGTCTTCTAGCAGCAGTAAATGATCCTTATCCACTTGAACGCCAGAGCCCGGATCGATGCGATTTTCCTTTTTCTCGCTGTCCCTGATAATACAGTTTGGTCCAGTATGATGAGTTAACCGTTTAGGCAGTCCATTCCGCGAACGTCTGTCTGACAAACTTGGCAGGATAACGGTTTCACCTACAAGAAACCGTCAGGCATTCCTCATAAATTCAGGGAGGGAAAACATAAGCAGTTCATTGAATATTATGCGAATTTAAAAAAACGCTGGTGATGAACCGATTCTGTTTCTGGATGCTGTCCATTCGACACAGGCGACCAAACTCAATTATGGATGGATAGCAAAAGATCATAAAAAGGCAGTAGAAACAACGGGAAGCCGTACCCGCCTGAATATTCCGGGCGCGATGAATCTGAACGATATCGTCGGTACGGTCATTCATGCCTATAAAACCATTAATGACTACAATGTTGCTCATTTTTTCAATGAGATACGAAAAATAACCCAAACTACCGAGATAAAGTCCACGTCATTCTGGACGGAGCGGGTTATCACCGACCCCGTTGATTAAAGACTGTGCCTTTGGAGTGAATATAGAACTTCACTATTTACCGTTCTACAGTCCGAGTCTGAACGCGATAGAGCGCTTGTCGAAAGTGATGAATGAGCATGCGCGGAATAATCGCTATTTTGAAAACACTCGCGAATTACGAGATGCGATATTCAATTTTTTCTCAACCACGCTGCCAGAAATAGCAGGTTCCCTAACGTCCCGAATTCACGATCGTGTTCAGGTGCTTAAACCTGCATCTTAATGTTTATTGGGTAGATGACTTTTATGTTAATAGCTATTCTGGCCTATAGGTTGGCCCAGGCCGGATGAAAGCATTTGCAAGCGTTTATCGTCGTTCAGCGGGAGAAATATATTTTTTTAGGGGGCAATTAATACAACCGATGCCGCACACGTATAATTATTAGGTATTGGTACGGTTTATCAGGAAGTGAATTTATTACCAAATTTGTCTATCGCAGCGAGTTTATTTATTGGCTGTAAACCAACCCGATTTAATTATTGTCAATTAAAAAACATGATCAGGATTGTTTCCATTGCAAAGGCAATAGATCTTTTTGCCAAAGTGCCTTTTGGGGACTATCTATAATAGTTACGCCATCGAATGACGGTATTACTCAGTGGCAAGCTAGTTCGATCTTGCTGTATTTCCTAAGAAGATCGTTGGTTTAACTGGCTACTTGGACAATTATCAGGTTTGATTATGGTGGACATAGGTTGTCATCGGACTCCTTATCGGTTTACAAAAGGCATTAAGCACGTCCTGGTTAGCCAAACGTGCCTAAGCGAAGTGCTGTCTACGTCGATATGGCAATCGGTGTTTTGAGCAACTGTCGGATCAGCGTCTGCTGATCACTATTTTGCAGCCAGACGGCATAAAATGGCCGCACCACGGGCGGTGTATCGTTTAATGCTTTCAGATGAGGATAGGTTTGTAGCCAGTGGCTGGGCAGAAACGCGCAGCCCCCCGTGGTCAGCAGTAACTGGCGTGTAAGATGCGCAGACGTGGTGGTGAGCACGGGAAGTTGATCGCTGGGTAACAGTCGACTTTCTTGCTGATGAAAATCAGCGCCCCATTCCAGCTTGATATAGGGTAACTCCTGAGTGCTCTCGTTTTCTGCGGATATGAAGAGAGAGAGTGAAAAATTTCCCAAAAGTTGGCTAGCCAGCTCTTCCATTTTTGGTTGTTCTGTCGTGATCAACAGGTCCAACTGCCGTTCATGAAGCTGCTTTACCAACGAATGACGCAGTGCGATACGTGCTTCCAACTGTAACAAAGGCCGTTGCTGATAAAGTGACTGTAACCACGGTGTCAGATATGCCTCCCACAGTGAGGCAGTGGCGCCGACTGAGAGGAGGCTGTGCTGTTGCGAACGCGCGACCTCTTTTTTGGCAATCTGCCAGGTGCCTATCAGACTTTCCGCATAGGGTAGAAGCCGCTCTCCCGCTGGCGTTAAACGGATATTGTTACGATGACGGGTAAATAAATTTGCACCAAGCTGTGTCTCTAACTGACGAATACGGAAACTCACCGCCGACTGTGTTAGATAAAGTGATTCTGCGGCGCGGCCAAAGTGTCTTGTCCTGCTGACTTCCAGAAAGGTTTTGAGTAATTCGGTATCCACGCCTATCTCCAAAAAATTTTGTCGTAATGATTTAAATGTTTTGTTTTACACAATGTCAAGCCTATCTAATACTCCGCGCCATAAACAACGCGACCATAGAAGAATTAGGAGCGTGTAAGATGGCGGAAAGCTTCTCTACCAATAATCGTTTTTTTGATAACAAGTTTTACCCACGTGGTTTTTCCCGGCACGGCGACTTTACAATTAAAGAAGCACAATTGTTGGAACGCCACGGCCATGCTTTTAACGAACTTGATCTGGGTAAACGCGAACCTATTACCGAGGAAGAAGTACAGTTTGTTGAGATGTGCCGTGGCGAGCGTAAGGCTGAGACGGACATGGAAAAAATATGGTCTAAATATCTGGATCGAATCCGTCGTCCTAAACGTTTTCATACATTGTCCGGCGGTAAACCGCAAATGGACGCGGTCGAAGAATATACCGAAAGTGACGATTAATCGGAGTAGGGTAAAAAGCCCCATTTTTTACGCCTTTTTGTAGGGGTAGCTATTTTACCCGACTTAAGTCTGCCCGCGGTGTCGATTTCTTATTCAAGATTCTTGTGTAGTTGTATGAGCAACCGATCCATACATCGGTAGCTAAGCGCTTCGGCGAGATGCCTTTTATGAATATTTTCCTGATCGCTGAGGTCGGCAATGGTACGAGCAACTCTTAATATTCTGTGCCAGGCACGTACTGATAGCCCCAACTTGCTCATCACGTCTTCCAGATAAGCGGCGTCTTCCGCTTTCAAACGACAGTATTTCTCAATTTCATTTGGTTTCAGCCTTGCGTTGATTGTGTTTGCCCGGAGGATTTGTTTCTGCCTTGCAACCCGCACCCGTTCCCTGACGATGGTGCTGCTTTCCCCCTGAGCGCTTTGCTGCCGTAAGATGCCAGGCGGCAAGAGTGGCACTTCAATGGAGATATCAAAGCGATCCAGAAACGGGCCGGAGAGTTTGCTGAGATAGCGTAAAATCTGCTGTGCCGGAAGACGATTATGTACCCCTTGGTAATGGCCTGAAGGACTTGGGTTCATGGCGGCAACAAGCTGAACCCGCGCGGGGTAGCAAACTTTGGCACGCGTACGGGAAATAATGATTTCCCCCGACTCCAGCGGTTCTCGCAATGAATCTAAAACCCGTCTCTCGAACTCTGGAAGTTCATCCAGAAACAGGACGCCATTGTGCGCAAGAGAAATCTCTCCCGGTTTAGGGAGCGATCCGCCACCGACGAGCGCTGCCATTGAGGTGCTATGATGCGGCGCCCTGAACGGTCGGGCACGCCAGTGCTTCATGGCCGCATCGATATTGATCAAACTGTTTATCGCTGCGCTTTCCAGTGCTTCTTCATCGCTCAGGGGCGGCATCAGGTTGCCTAATCGGCTGGCCAGCATGGTTTTTCCCGTACCGGGTGGGCCAAGCAACAACAGGTTGTGGCCACCAGCTGCGGCGATCTCCAACGCCCGTTTTGCTTGTTCTTGACCAATAATATCTTTCAGATCCGATGTGTCATCCTCGGTCACCGTCTCCAATGGAGTGTCACGGCCGTCGAGTAACACGTCTTTGCCCTGCAAGAAAGCGCAAACCTGTAGCAGATGCCCGGCCATCAGCGACTCCCCCTGGGGGATCAGGGCCATTTCCTGTTTATTGTCTTCAGGTAAAATCAACTGACGACCAGATTTTATGGCTTCCAGCGCTGCCGGAATAGCGCCGTTTACTCCACGTAATGTGCCTGAGAGGCCCAACTCGCCAAGAAACTCATACTGGCTGAGTTTCGCCCCATCAATCTGTTCTGAGGCCGCCAGAATAGCCAGAGCAATAGGGAGATCATAACGCCCGCCTTCTTTGGGAAGATCGGCTGGCGCAAGATTCACTGTTATTCGCTTGGCGGGAAACGTAAAGCCACAGTTAATCAGCGCGCTGCGTACACGGTCACGCGCCTCTTTCACGGTGGTTTCCGGCAACCCCACAAGGGTTAACGCGGGTAATCCACTGCTGAGGTGCACTTCAATGCACACATCGGGTGCCTCTACGCCTATCATTGCCCGTGTATAGGTAACCGCCAGTGACATGTTCTTCTCTCCTTGTGAATGGCGGCATGATGCGCCATCGTTGTTCCTGAGGGGAGTGTGACGTGATGAATTTGCGAAGTGGATGCGAGGAAAAGTGTCTTGTCTCATTGACTTGCTACATTAGTACGAGCCACTTTGCGATTTTCGATGGTAAGGGGAAGCGCTTCGCGGGTTTTTGCCGGGCTTCGGTGAAAATAAGCGGATGTCTGTTTACTCTATGATTAGGCTATACATTTTTAATGTTTATCCGCCGCTGATTAGCATTAATCATGTAAAAATGGTTGTCATCCTATACCTGACTGTGATAACTCTGTAGGCATCCGTTCGACAGTAGATTATTGAACAACCTAATTTATGAAATCCTTCTCCTTGGTGATTAGCCTAGTCGTGATTAGCGTGGTGGTGATTATTATCCCACCGTGCGGGGCAGCACTTGGACGAAGAATGGCTTAAAAATCAAGCCCGAATTCAAGAAAACCCCCGCACCGCAAGGTCGGGGGTTTTTTTGTTGGGTGCAAATATACAACGTAAGGGAACAGCGAATGATTGGCAGCATAAAATTCTGTTATTTCAATAAGAGCTCGGAGAAATAACTATGAATGGAGCTCAGTGGGTGGTACAAGCATTGCGAGCGCAGGGAGTGGAAACTGTCTTTGGTTATCCAGGGGGCGCAATAATGCCTGTCTATGATGCGCTTTATGACGGCGGCGTAAAACACCTGCTGTGTCGCCATGAGCAGGGCGCGGCAATGGCGGCGATCGGCTATGCCCGTGCAACCGGAAAGGTTGGCGTCTGTATCGCCACATCAGGTCCTGGAGCAACCAATCTGATCACCGGTCTGGCTGATGCTTTGCTGGATTCTGTTCCCGTCGTGGCTATCACCGGTCAGGTTGGTTCGGCGCTGATTGGTACGGATGCTTTTCAGGAGATCGATGTTTTAGGTTTGTCTCTGGCCTGTACGAAGCACAGCTTTTTGGTTGAGTCACTGGCGTCGTTGCCTGAAGTCATGGCCGAGGCGTTTGCCATTGCCAGCAGCGGTCGTCCCGGCCCGGTGTTGGTGGATATTCCAAAGGACATACAACTGGCCATCGGGGATTTCACACCGAACTTTGCCCCTGTCGATAACGATATTGATTTTCCGGATCAGGATATCGCGTCGGCCCGCGACATGCTGTCGCGGGCGAAAAAGCCGGTTCTGTATATCGGCGGCGGGGTCGGTATGGCGCAGGCGGTGCCCGCCCTGCGTGAGTTCCTGGCGGTGACCGGTATGCCTTCGGCCGTTACGTTGAAGGGACTGGGCGCGGTTGACGCTGATCATCCTTACTACCTGGGCATGATCGGGATGCACGGCACGAAAGCCGCTAACCTGATGGTGCAGCAATGTGATCTGTTGGTTGCCGTCGGCGCGCGTTTTGACGACCGTGTCACCGGTAAGTTGAGCGCCTTTGCGCCCCAAGCCAGGGTGATTCACATGGATATCGACCCGGCCGAACTGAGTAAATTGCGTCAAGCTAATGTGGCGTTGCAGGGTGACCTGAACGCGCTGTTACCCGCGCTGCAACAATCCCTGAATATTGCCGAATGGCAACAGCACGCGTCGATGATGAAATCGGAGTATCCGTGGCGTTATGACCATCCAGGGCAGTCTATTTATGCGCCGGCTTTGCTGAAGGCTATTTCCGATCGTATGGATAAAGAAACCGTGGTGACGACAGATGTGGGCCAGCATCAGATGTGGGCGGCTCAGCATATGACATTCAGCCGGCCGGAAAATTTCATCACCTCCAGCGGTCTGGGCACCATGGGGTTCGGAGTGCCTGCCGCCGTCGGCGCGCAGGTTGCCCGTCCTGAAGACAAGGTGATCTGTATCTCGGGCGACGGTTCATTTATGATGAATGTTCAGGAACTGGGCACCATCAAGCGAAAACGCCTGCCGCTGAAAATCGTTTTGCTGGATAACCAACGGTTAGGCATGGTGAGACAGTGGCAGCAGTTGTTTTTTGATGAGCGCTATAGTGAAACCGACCTCTCCGATAACCCTGATTTCCTGACGTTGGCAAGTGCGTTTGATATCCCCGGCCAACGTATCACCCGTAAAGATCAGATTGATGTTGCATTGGGTGCCCTGTTCAACAGCGAAGGGCCTTACTTACTGCATGTCTCCATTGATGAATACGAAAATGTCTGGCCTCTCGTTCCACCCGGTGCCGGTAATGAAACGATGTTGGATAAAACCGAGTAATTGCGGGCTAATAAATAAGTGCTGGAGAAAACAGAATGACACACCATCAACTTTCTATTCAGGCGCGCTTCCGTCCTGAGGTTCTGGAGCGTGTATTACGCGTTACCCGCCATCGCGGTTTTAAAGTCTGCGCCATGAACATGGTGCACACGACGAATAACGAACATATTAATATTGAACTGACCGTTGCCAGCCATCGTCCGGTAGATCTATTGTCGGCACAATTGAGTAAATTACTCGATATTTCCTGTGTCGACATCCAACCAATGACAGCGACACAGCAGATCAGTGCTTAACGTGCAAGGTAAGGAAAATAAAAAATGACGAAGAAAGCTGACTATATTTGGTTCAACGGCGAGATGGTTCCGTGGGCGGAAGCGAAAGTACATGTGATGTCTCACGCCTTGCATTATGGTACTTCGGTGTTTGAAGGCGTGCGTTGCTATAGCTCGCACAGAGGCCCGGTGGTGTTCCGCCACCGCGAGCATATGCAGCGTTTGCACGATTCGGCAAAAATCTATCGGATGCCGGTACAGCAAAGCGTAGATGAACTGATGGAAGCCTGTCGTGAAACGCTACGTAAAAATAACCTGACCAGCGCGTACATTCGTCCGCTGATATTTGTCGGTGATGTCGGCATGGGCGTTAACCCGCCAGACGACTATAAAACCGACGTTATCATTGCCGCTTTCCCGTGGGGGGCTTATCTGGGTGAGGACGCCCTGGATCAGGGGATTGATGCCATGGTGTCGTCCTGGCACCGTGTGGCGGCGAATACCATTCCTACCGCTGCGAAAGCGGGCGGTAATTACCTTTCCTCGTTGCTGGTAGGAAGCGAAGCCCGTCGGCACGGCTATCAGGAAGGGATTGCGCTGGACGTGCATGGCTATGTGTCAGAGGGCGCGGGTGAAAACCTGTTTGAAGTGAAAGACGGCATCATCTTCACGCCGCCGTTTACCTCTTCCGCACTGCCGGGTATTACGCGTGACGCCATCATCAAACTGGCAAAAGATTTAGGCTTTGAAATTCGTGAGCAGGTGCTGTCACGTGAATCGCTCTATCTGGCCGATGAAGTGTTTATGTCCGGCACCGCGGCGGAAATCACGCCAGTCCGCAGCGTTGACGGTATTCAGGTGGGTATTGGTAAATGTGGCCCGGTCACGAAAAAATTACAGCAGGCGTTCTTTGGCCTGTTCACCGGTGAGACGGAAGATAAATGGGGCTGGCTTGATCCAGTAACCCGTTAATTAATACAAATAAAATCAGGCGATGGTTCGTTGCGTCATCGCCCATTAAGCGATTATTGGAGTAATAAGAGCATGCCTAAGTACCGTTCAGCCACAACCACGCACGGCCGTAATATGGCGGGTGCCCGAGCTTTGTGGCGCGCCACCGGGATGACCGATAACGATTTCGGCAAACCTATTATCGCGGTGGTTAATTCATTCACCCAGTTTGTTCCCGGCCATGTGCATTTACGCGATCTGGGAAAACTGGTTGCCGACCAAATTGAAGCGTCCGGCGGCGTAGCAAAAGAATTCAATACGATAGCGGTTGATGATGGTATCGCCATGGGGCATGGCGGTATGCTCTATTCTCTGCCTTCACGTGAGTTAATCGCTGATTCAGTGGAATACATGGTGAATGCGCACTGCGCCGATGCAATGGTGTGCATTTCCAATTGCGACAAAATCACCCCGGGCATGCTGATGGCGTCACTACGCCTGAATATTCCGGTGATTTTCGTTTCCGGCGGGCCGATGGAAGCCGGAAAAACCAAACTGTCCGATCAACTGATCAAACTGGATTTGGTCGATGCGATGATCCAGGGCGCCAATCCGAATGTCAGCGATGCCGACAGCGATCAGATTGAACGTTCCGCCTGTCCGACCTGCGGTTCCTGTTCCGGGATGTTTACCGCCAACTCCATGAATTGCCTGACCGAAGCGTTGGGGTTGTCGCAGCCGGGGAACGGGTCGCTGCTGGCGACGCATACCGATCGTAAGGAACTGTTCCTGAATGCGGGTAAACGCATTGTCAGTCTGGCGAAACGTTATTACGAGCAGGATGACGAAAGCGTGTTGCCGCGCAACATCGCCAATAAAGCCGCATTTGAAAACGCCATGATCCTGGATATTGCGATGGGCGGCTCCACCAATACCGTGCTGCACCTGCTGGCGGCGGCGCAGGAAGGTGACGTCGATTTTACCATGACTGATATTGATCGCCTGTCTCGTCAGGTGCCGCATCTGTGTAAAGTTGCGCCGAGCACGCAGAAATACCATATGGAAGATGTTCACCGCGCAGGCGGGGTGATTGGTATTCTGGGCGAACTGGACAGAGCCGGTCTGTTGAACCGGGATGTGAATAACGTGCTGGGTAAAACCCTGCCGCAAACGCTGGAAGCCTATGACGTCATGTTGACGCAGGACGACGGCGTGAAAAGCATGTATTCCGCTGGCCCTGCGGGGATTCGTACGACTAAGGCGTTTTCGCAAAGCTGCCGTTGGGATTCGTTGGATACCGATCGTCAGGCTGGTTGCATTCGTTCCCGCGAGTTCGCCTACAGTCAGGACGGCGGCCTGGCCGTGCTGTACGGTAACCTGGCGGAAAACGGCTGTATCGTGAAGACGGCGGGTGTGGATGAAGGCAGCTTGGTGTTCCGCGGGCCGGCCAAAGTCTATGAAAGCCAGGATGACGCGGTTGAAGCGATTCTGGGCGGCAAAGTCGTCGCGGGCGATGTCGTTGTGATCCGTTACGAGGGGCCGAAAGGCGGGCCGGGAATGCAGGAAATGCTTTATCCGACTAGTTTTCTGAAGTCGATGGGATTAGGTAAACAGTGCGCGCTGATTACGGATGGCCGTTTTTCCGGCGGAACCTCTGGCTTGTCCATCGGCCACGCGTCGCCGGAAGCGGCAAGCGGCGGTACTATTGGTCTGGTACAAAACGGTGACATGATTGCCATCGATATTCCGAATCGTAGCATTGTGCTGGACGTTGCCGACAATGAGCTCGCCAGCCGTCGCGAAGTGGAAGAGGCAAGGGGCGAACAGGCCTGGACGCCGCATAATCGTGATCGTCAGGTGTCGTTTGCTCTGCGCGCCTATGCGAGTCTGGCGACCAGCGCCGATAAAGGCGCGGTACGAGATAAGAGTAAGCTGGGAGGCTGATTTTAATGGCAGTGTCACAACCACTACCTTCCGCGCCCTGTGGCGCGGAGTACCTGCGGGCAATCCTGCGCTCGCCGGTTTACGAGGTTACACAGGTTACGCCGCTGGAGAAAATGGACAAGCTTTCTTCCCGGCTGGGGAATGTCATTCTGGTCAAACGTGAAGACCGTCATGCGGTGCACAGTTTTAAGCTGCGCGGCGCTTACGCCATGATGACCGGGCTGAGCGATGAGCAGAAGTCGCACGGCGTGGTGACGGCATCGGCGGGCAACCACGCGCAGGGCGTGGCGCTCTCTTCCAGTAAGCTGGGTATCAAATCGTTGATCGTGATGCCGGTGGCGACCGCCGACATCAAGGTTGACGCGGTGCGCGGCTTCGGTGGCGAAGTGTTGTTGCACGGGGCCAACTTTGATGAAGCGAAAGCCAAAGCCATTGAATTGTCGCAGCAGCAGAAAATGACCTTCCTGCCCCCATTCGATCATCCTGCGGTCATCGCCGGGCAGGGCACGTTGGCGATGGAGCTGTTGCAGCAGGACGCGCATCTGGATCGGGTGTTTGTGCCGGTCGGCGGCGGCGGTCTGGCGGCGGGCGTGGCGGTGTTGATTAAACAACTGATGCCGCAGATTCAGGTCATTGGCGTGGAAGCCGAAGATTCCGCCTGTCTGCGGGCGGCGCTGGACGCGGGCCATCCTGTGGATTTGGCGCGTGTAGGTCTGTTTGCCGAAGGCGTGGCTGTTAAACGCATCGGTGATGAAACCTTCCGTCTGTGCCGGGAATATCTGGACGATGTGATCACGGTTGACAGCGATGCGATTTGCGCGGCGGTCAAGGATCTGTTCGAAGATGTGCGCGCGATTGCTGAACCATCTGGTGCGCTGGCGCTGGCGGGGATGAAAAAATACATCCAGCAGCATCAGATTCAGGGCGAACGTCTGGCGCATGTGCTCTCGGGCGCCAATGTTAACTTCCACGGCTTGCGTTACGTTTCCGAACGTTGTGAGTTGGGCGAGCAGCGTGAAGCGTTGCTGGCGGTCACCATTCCAGAGGAAAAAGGCAGCTTCCTGAAATTTTGCCGTCTGCTGGGTGGTCGTGCAGTGACCGAATTCAACTATCGTTATGCTAATGCCAAAGACGCCTGCATTTTTGTCGGCGTACGCCTCACGCGTGGCTATGCCGAGCGTGAGGAAATCATTGCCGAGCTGTTTGCCGGCGGTTATGACGTAGTGGATTTGTCTGATGATGAGATGGCGAAGCTGCATGTTCGCTATATGGTCGGCGGCCGGCCCTCAAAAGCATTACAGGAAAGGCTCTATAGCTTTGAATTCCCTGAGTCGCCGGGCGCGTTGCTGAAGTTCCTGAATACGCTGGGCACGCACTGGAATATCTCGCTTTTCCATTATCGCAGCCACGGTACGGATTTTGGTCGCGTATTGGCGGCATTCGAACTGGACGAGCGCGACCCTGAGTTTGAGCAACATCTGCACGCGCTGGGCTATGAGTGCCATGATGAAACCGATAATCCGTCATTCCGTTTCTTTCTGGCGGGCTAGCGGTAGGGCCTGTTCCCATAACGCGCCCGGTGGTGTTTCACCGCCGGGCGCGTTATCTTTAATGCCATCAGACAGACAATGTGGATGACAGATAACGATGGCGCCGCGCTTCCAGGGGTTTTCTCAGCAGGGGCTGATCTTTCTTCAGCAGGTTCGTCAACACAATGATAAAAACTGGTTTGATAAACATCGTGGTATTTACGATGAGCAATTAGTCGCACCCTTTCGGGCATTGGTTGATGAACTCAGCCTGACCATGTTGCAGATTGACGATCATTTTGAAACGCGTCCGGCAATCGGAAAAACGCTTTCCCGCATTCATCGCGACACCCGGTTTTCCCACGATAAATCACGTTACCGCAGCCAGATGTGGCTGACCTTCAAACGTCCCCGTAAAGACTGGACGGACGCGCCGGTCTATTTTTTTGAAATTGCCCCGGATGCCTGGCGTTACGGACTGGGATATTACAGCGCGACGCGTCAGACCATGGAACTTTTCCGCCAGACGATGCGCGGTAATCCACAAACGTTTCTTAAGGTGGCGAACTGCCTGCGGGATACCTTCATGCTGGAAGGCGAGAGTTATCGACGTCCGTTGGTGAAAGATCAACCGGCGGCGCTGGCCGACTGGTACAACCGTAAATCTTTTGCGGCGATTTGTACCCGCCACGATAGGGAAGCGCTGTTTTCCGGTGAACTGGTGACGATGCTTGCGCATGGGTTTACCCAGCTTGAACCGCTTTATCGCTATCTGATGAAAATCGAAACCATGAAAAAGCCGCTCAGAAAACGCAATCGCCAGATTCAGGCGCACTTCCTGTCGGCAAAGAAAGGGGTTGAACGGTAGGCGGGAAGGCGGTCTGTGCTGTCAGTGTGTCCGGCGGTATACCCAGGGGGATTGAGGATAGGTCTGCCGCCACAGGCCCAGCCGTTGCCGGCGAGCCGCGTTTTCATGGCGCATTAACTCACGGTTGTTACGATTATATTTGTATACCCACGCCTGACCGGTACGCAGCAGCGCCAGATTGATATTGTTATTCCAGTAATAGACCGTGCCCAGGTAGCGAGCGTACCGATCCTTCGCCTCATATCGTACCGTCACCCATTTCCCGCCAATTTTCCTCTCCAGCGTCCGACGGGCGTTCTTGCCGTAAGGCTGGCGATATTCCGGCGCATCGATACCCAACAGGCGGATGCGATGATTGATTCCGCTTTGACGCACAATAAGGGTGTCGCCGTCAACGACTTTCACTACCTTGCCATTGAGCGTCGCCGCCAGACCGGGGAGGGAGAACAGCAATATCACGGCCAGTAAATACGATTTCATCAACACTTTCCCTTAATATCACGCTTTATCCTGCAATGTTTCCCAGAAGGCGGCGATGAGCGGTTCGCTGAGCCGTTTTTTCTGTACGCAGACACCCAGTTCAAAGGGTTCCATGGCTTGTTCGGTAAATACGGAAACGCGGTTGCGCACCGGTTCCGGGCTGTTTTCCAGCACTACATCCGGGATAAGCGCAATGCCGCAGCCCAGTGCGACCATCGATACCATAGCTTCATGGCCGGAGACAGTGGCATAAATTTGAGGATTGGTGATGTGGTGGCGGCGAAACCACAGGTCGATGCGCTTACGCACCGGGCCGTGCTCCGGTAGAATAAATGGGATCTGCGCCCAGTCAGGATTGGGGATTTTAACCTGCGCCTGAACCGGACACGGCAACGCGGGAATTATCAGCACCAACGGAATTTTACCGATGGGCATAAAATCCACGCTGGCGGGCAAGGTTTCCGGGTGTCCGGCGATGCTTAGATCGGCTTCGTTCGACTGGACTTTTTCAACGGCGTCGGCGGCATCACCCGTCGTCAGTTTAATCTCCACCAGCGGATGTTCTGCCCGGAAGCGATCCAGAATAGGCGGTAAATGGCTGTAAGCGGCGGTGACGGAGCAAAAAATACGCAGCTCGCCGCTGAGCGACGGCCCGCGTTGGCCGATGGCGTACCGGAGTTGCTGATATTGCAACAGCGTTTGTTGCGCGAACAGTTTCAGATGCTCCCCGGCATCGGTAAGCTGCACGGTGCGGTTATCGCGCTGGAACAGCATCTGACCCAGGTCTTCCTCCAGGCGTTGAATTTGCCGCGACAGCGTGGAAGGGCTGATGTGCATCGCTTTGGCGGTGCGGCTAAAGTGCCGGCTTTCCGCCAAATGCAGAAATAATTTGAGATCACGTAAATCCATGCGATGCGAGCCTCGCTTTTACCTTGCAGATCTTGCAATATGACGTTGTTAATATATCAATTTAAGCAACGAATTTCCTGTCATATGATGAGCGCCATACAGGTTTTCCCGCCGGGCGGGAAACCGTTCCTGAACAACAGACAAACAAAACAGTATACGGAGCATGAAATGGCTAACTATTTCAACACATTGAACCTGCGTCAGCAGTTGGCGCAATTGGGCAAGTGTCGTTTTATGGAACGTGATGAATTCGCCGATGAAGCGAGCTACCTGAAAGGTAAAAAAGTGGTGATTGTGGGCTGTGGCGCACAAGGTCTGAACCAGGGGCTGAACATGCGTGACTCCGGTCTGGATATCGCTTATGCGCTGCGTCAGGAAGCCATCGCCGAGAAGCGCGCGTCATGGCGTAAAGCCACTGAAAACGGTTTTACCGTTGGCACGTACGAAGAACTGATCCCGCAAGCCGATCTGGTGGTTAACCTGACGCCGGACAAACAGCACTCCGCCGTGGTTCAGGCCGTTCAACCGCTGATGAAGCAGGGCGCGGCGCTGGGCTACTCCCACGGTTTCAACATTGTGGAAGTTGGCGAGCAGATCCGTAAAGACATCACGGTCGTAATGGTGGCGCCGAAGTGTCCGGGTACGGAAGTACGGGAAGAATACAAACGTGGTTTTGGCGTGCCGACGCTCATTGCGGTTCACCCGGAAAACGATCCGAAAGGCGAAGGCTTGGCGATTGCCAAAGCCTGGGCCGCGGCGACCGGCGGTCATCGTGCCGGGGTGCTGCAATCCTCTTTCGTTGCCGAAGTAAAATCCGACCTGATGGGCGAGCAGACTATCCTGTGCGGGATGTTGCAGGCGGGCTCTCTGTTGAGCTTTGACAAACTGGTTGCTGACGGCGTTGATGCGGCCTATGCGGAAAAACTGATTCAGTTTGGCTGGGAAACCATTACCGAAGCGCTGAAACAGGGCGGTATCACGCTGATGATGGACAGGCTGTCCAACCCGGCGAAACTGCGCGCCTATGCGCTGTCTGAGCAACTGAAAGAGATTATGGCGCCGTTGTTCCAGAAACACATGGACGACATCATCTCTGGCGAATTCTCCAGCGGCATGATGGCGGACTGGGCGAACGACGACGTTAAACTGCTGACCTGGCGTGAAGAGACCGGAAAAACCGCGTTCGAAAATGCGCCGCAATTTGACGGTAAAATCGCCGAGCAGGAATATTTTGATAACGGCGTGCTGATGGTCGCGATGGTGAAAGCCGGCGTTGAACTGGCATTCGAAACCATGGTGAGCGCGGGCATTATTGAAGAGTCCGCTTACTACGAATCGCTGCATGAGTTGCCGCTGATTGCCAACACCATCGCGCGTAAGCGTCTGTATGAAATGAACGTGGTGATCTCCGATACGGCGGAATACGGTAACTACCTGTTCGCTAACGCCGCCGTGCCGTTGCTGAAAGAAAAATTCATGGCGTCACTGCAACCGGGTGATTTAGGTAAAACCGTTGCGGCGGCAGCGGTGGATAACGCGCAACTGCGCGACGTTAACGAAGCGATTCGCAACCACCCGATCGAAACCGTAGGCCGCAAATTGCGTGGCTATATGACGGATATGAAACGCATCGCCGTCGCGGGTTAACCTTCTGTTGTAATACGCTAAAAAGGCACAGTGCGACGCTGTGCCTTTTTTTCTGGATTAAACCGACCTGAATTCCGCTTCCGCCTTATTGAAGCGATCGGTAATCACCTGAGAGGGTGCACGACCCATCAGACTGACGATAAAGATGGTCAGGCAACTGAACAGGAAGCCGGGGATGATTTCATATAGCCCCAGCCAGGCATACTGTTTCCAGACAATCACGGTTACCGCGCCGACAATCATCCCGAGCAGCGCCCCGTTGCGGGTCATTCGCGGCCACAGCAAGGAAATCAGTATCACCGGACCGAATGCCGCGCCGAAACCAGCCCAGGCATAGCTCACCAGCCCCAGTACACGGTTCTCTGGATTTGCCGACAGCGCGATGGCGATGGCCGATACCAGCAGCACCATTGCTCTCCCTACCCACACCAACTCTTTCTGGGTAGCTTTTGGGCGAAAAAAGGGGCGATATAAATCTTCCGTGATCGCGCTGGAACAGACCAGAAGCTGGCAGCTTAGGGTACTCATGACCGCTGCCAGGATCGCCGACAGCAGAACCCCGGCAATCCACGGATTGAACAGCAGCATGGACAGCTCAATAAATACGCGCTCGCTGTTTTGTGAGACGTTGCCCGCCTGATCGGGATGGTTGGTAAAGTAAGCAATGCCAAAGAAGCCAACGGCCACCGCGCCCGCCAGACACAGAATCATCCAGGTCATACTGATACGACGTGCGCTGCGAATGGTGTGGTGGGAGTCCGCAGCCATAAAACGCGCCAGGATATGCGGCTGTCCAAAATAGCCCAAGCCCCAGCCCATGAGTGAAATGATGGCGACGAAATTCAGACCTTTAAACATATCCAGATCGGCCGGATTTTTCGCTTCAATCACCATCAGCGAAGCATCAACCCCATTCAGCGACAGGATCACCATCACCGGCGTCAGAATCAAGGCAAAAATCATCAGGCTGGCCTGTACGGTATCGGTCCAGCTTACCGCCAGAAACCCGCCGATAAACGTATAGGCAATGGTGGCGGCGGCGCCGGCCCATAGCGCTGCGCCATAGCTCATGCCGAAAGTGCTTTCAAACAGGCGGGCGCCGGCGACCACGCCGGATGCGCAATAAATGGTGAAAAATACCAGAATAATCAATGCGGAAATTACGCGCAGCAGCTTGCTGCTATCTTCAAAGCGATGCGTAAAGTAGTCTGGCAGCGTCAGCGCATTGTGGTTGACCTCGGTATGAACGCGTAGGCGACCAGCTACCCATTTCCAGTTAAGGTAGGCGCCGATCATCAGGCCGATGGCGATCCAGCTTTCCGAAATACCGGAAATAAAGATGGCGCCCGGCAATCCCATCAGGAGCCAGCCGCTCATGTCTGAGGCACCGGCGGAGAGCGCCGTCACCATGCTCCCCATTCTGCGTCCGCCCAGAATGTAATCGCCAAAACTATTGGTCGCGCGATAGGCATACAGCCCAATGAGTACCATCCCGAAAATATACACCAGAAAAGTCACCAACATGGGTGTGCTCATCATCATTTGATTCTCCATTTTCATTAAAATTCCCGCCGCTTTTTGGCTGCGATGAATCTTTGTATTTGCCACTCTGTCCATATCGGGCGCAGAGACGAGATATTGTTGGTTGCAACAAGCGCCACCTTTTTCATTTCAGGCGGCTGAAGGCTATCCTAATTGAGTGAGTGATTTATCAACAATATTTTTTAACATAGGAATTGCATATTTCCCATGCCATGTTAATTTTTAAAACCGTTTATCTCCTAATAAACCGGATAAGTGCTCTGCTAAAATGATATAAGCTATCCTTTTTATGTTGATTTATCCTCGCTTTCCCTCTTGCTGGGCACCCAGCCTTCGCGCTTGAAATAGCTGAATGTTTGTTTACTTTTTCACGTCCCGATCTAACAAGGTTGCACAAAGTTGCAACATGATCAATATTGATGCGGACTAAATGTACTTTTCTGTCTAAGGAGTGGAGAGAATGGGTTTTACTACGATGGGTGTCAAACTCGACGAGGCAACGCGCGAGCGTCTCAAGGCCGCTGCACAGCGAATCGATCGCACGCCGCATTGGCTGATCAAACAGGCTATTTTTAACTATCTCGAACGTCTCGAAAGTGGCATCGACACACCTGAAATTCCGCAATCGGTTATGCCCGGCAACATTGAAGGGGAAGAGATTACGCCGCAATTTCAGGAAGAAGGAACTTATCAGCCTTTTCTTGAATTTGCGGAGCAGATACAACCCCAATCCGTTATTCGAGCAGCCATCACCTCCGCCTACCGTCGTCCTGAAACCGAACTGGTGCCAATGTTGCTTGAACAGGCGAAACTTCCTGGCGAGATGGCGCAATTGTCGCAGAAAATGGCTTATCGTCTGGCGGAACGCCTGCGCGGGCATAATGGGGCGACTGGTCGGGCCGGCATGGTACAGGGGTTATTGCAGGAGTTCTCCCTCTCTTCGCAGGAGGGCGTGGCGTTGATGTGTTTGGCCGAGGCATTGCTGCGCATTCCCGATAGACCCACGCGTGATGCGTTGATTCGCGACAAAATCAGCGCGGGCGACTGGCATGCGCATCTCGGACACAGCCCGTCGCTGTTTGTAAACGCGGCGACCTGGGGACTGTTAATCACCGGTAAGCTGGTTGCCACGCACAATGAGGCGAGCTTGTCGCATTCGCTGAACCGGATCGTCGGCAAAAGCGGTGAACCGTTGATTCGTAAAGGCGTGGACATGGCGATGCGGCTGATGGGGGAGCAGTTTGTGACCGGCGAAACCATCGCTGAGGCGCTGGCCAATGCCGGCAAACGGGAAGCGCAGGGATTCTGCTACTCCTATGACATGCTGGGGGAAGCGGCGCTGACGGAGCAAGATGCCGCCGCTTATCTGGCGTCTTACAGTCAATCCATTCATGCCATTGGGAAAGCCTCCAATGGACGGGGCATTTATGAAGGACCGGGTATTTCCATCAAGCTGTCCGCGCTGCATCCCCGCTATAGCCGGGCGCAATATGAGCGGGTGATGGAAGAGTTGTACCCGCGTCTGCTTTCGCTGGTATTACAAGCGCGCCAGTATGACATTGGGATCAATATTGATGCGGAAGAGGCGGATCGGCTGGAGATTTCCCTCGATCTACTGGAAAAACTCTGCTTTGAGCCACAACTGGCCGGATGGAACGGCATCGGCTTTGTTATTCAGGCTTATCAGAAGCGTTGCCCATTCGTCATTGACGCCATCATCGATCTGGCTCAGCGCAGTCATCGGCGTCTGATGATTCGTCTGGTGAAGGGCGCCTATTGGGACAGCGAAATCAAACGTGCCCAGGTCGACGGACTCGAAGGCTATCCGGTCTATACGCGCAAGGTTTACACCGATGTCTCCTATCTGGCTTGCGCGCGTAAATTATTGGCGGCGCCCAACCTGATTTATCCCCAGTTCGCCACCCACAATGCACAGACCTTAAGTGCGGTTTACCATCTGGCCGGGAATAACTACTACCCCGGCCAATACGAATTTCAGTGTCTGCACGGCATGGGTGAACCCCTGTATGAACAGGTGGTGGGCAATGTCGCCGAGGGAAAACTGAATCGCCCGTGCCGCATCTATGCGCCGGTCGGAACACATGAAACGCTACTGGCCTATCTGGTTCGCCGTCTGCTGGAGAATGGCGCCAATACCTCTTTTGTGAACCGCATTGCCGATATGAGCCTGCCGCTTGAGAAGCTGGTGGCTGACCCGGTCAGCGATGTGGAAATGCTGGCGGAATCGGAAGGGCGAATCGGTTTGCCGCATCCCCGTATTGCGCTGCCGCGCTGCCTGTATGGTGATTCACGCTATAATTCCAGCGGGCTGGATCTGTCCAATGAACATCGTCTTGCCTCCTTATCCAGCGCGTTGCTAACCGGCGCGGCGCAGCCGTGGTACGCCGGGCCGCTTATTGACGCTGAATCTTCACCGCAAGCGGCAAAACCGGTGCGCAATCCTGCTGATTCCCGCGATATCGTGGGATATGTCCGTGAAGCCAGTGAACGGGACGTTGCAGGTGCGCTGGATGCGGCAGTCGGCGCGGCGGCGATCTGGTTTGCAACGCCGCCGGCAGAGCGCGCGGCCGTGCTGAACAACGCGGCTGATATGATGGAAAGCCAGTTGCAGCAACTGCTGGGATTATTGGTTCGCGAAGCGGGTAAAACGTTCGCGAATGCGATTGCCGAAGTGCGTGAGGCAGTTGATTTCCTGCGCTATTACGCCGCTCAGGTAGACGAGGAGTTTGCGAATGACTCACACCGACCGCTGGGGCCGGTGGTCTGTATCAGTCCGTGGAATTTCCCGCTGGCGATTTTTACCGGGCAGATAGCGGCCGCGCTAGCGGCGGGTAACAGCGTTTTGGCGAAGCCCGCCGAACAGACCCCGCTGATTGCCGCTCAGTCCGTGCAAATCCTGCTGGAAGCCGGTATTCCGGCGGGTGTTCTGCAACTGTTGCCGGGGCAGGGAGACACTGTGGGGGCCGCACTGGTCAATGACAACCGGGTACGCGGCGTCATGTTCACCGGATCGACGGACGTCGCCAGTTTGTTGCAGCGCAGTATCGCCGATCGGCTGGACCCGCAGGGGCGACTGACGCCGCTGATTGCCGAAACGGGCGGGCTGAACGCCATGATCGTCGATTCTTCCGCGCTGACAGAGCAGGTGGTTAACGATGTGATCGCTTCCGCTTTCGACAGTGCCGGCCAGCGCTGCTCGGCGTTGCGCATTCTGTGTGTTCAGGAGGATATCGCGGATCATACGCTGCAAATGCTGCGCGGTGCGATGGCCGAATGCCGAATGGGGAACCCGGAGCGCTTAACCACCGATATCGGTCCGCTGATTGATACGGATGCGAAAAACGCCATTGAACGCCATATTCAGACGATGCGCTCGAAAGGCCGCAAGGTGTTTCAGGCAGAGTCGCAGCCGCAGGATGAGCAGGAATGGGCACGGGGAACGTTTGTCAAACCGACGCTGATCGAGCTGGAAAGCGTAGACGAACTGCAAAAGGAGATATTTGGCCCGGTATTGCACGTCGTGCGGTATCAAAGCCAACATCTCAATGCGCTGATCGAGCAGATTAATGCGGCAGGATATGGTTTGACGCTGGGCCTGCACACCCGCATTGATGAAACCATCACGCGCGTAACCCGTCATGCCAGAGTGGGCAACCAGTACGTCAATCGCAATATGGTCGGCGCCGTGGTCGGCGTTCAGCCGTTTGGCGGCGAGGGTTTGTCCGGCACTGGACCGAAAGCGGGCGGGCCGCTCTATCTTTACCGGCTGTTGTCATACAAACCGGATGACGCGGTGCTGAACGGACTGGCTCGGCGGGATCGCGGGCAACCGGTGGATGACAGCGCGCGAGTGACGTTATTGACAGCATTGCAGGCATTGGAAAAATGGGCCGTTGCCGAGCAACATCGTGATTTGGCGGTGATATGCCAGCAATATGCGGTGCAAGGATTGGGCGGCACAACGCGTCTGCTGCCGGGGCCGACCGGAGAACGCAACACCTATACGTTGACGCCGCGTGAGCGCGTGTTGTGCCTGGCGGATAACGATGAGGATGCGCTGATTCAACTGGCCGCGGTGCTGGCAACGGGAGGACATGTGCTATGGGAGGAGACGATGTTCCTGCAAGCGCTGTATCGCCGTTTGCCGGATGTCGTTCAATCACGTATTCAGTTCAGCCAGGACTGGCGGCAAGACGATCGGCGATTTGATGCGGTAATCTATCATGGCGATGCGGATCAATTACGCCAATTGAGCCAACAGCTTGCCGAACGTCAAGGCCCGATCGTTTCCTTACAGGGCTTGAACCGCGGTGAAACCCATATCTTGCTGGAGCGGCTATTGTATGAACGTTCGCTGAGTATTAACACCGCCGCCGCAGGGGGCAACGCCAGCCTGATGACGATTGGCTAACCCCGTGGGAAGATTGTCCCCTTTCCTTTGCGGGAAAGGGGAAACTGGGTCAGTTACGGTACAGCACTTTAATCAGGTGATAGCCAAACTGGGTTTTCACCGGGCCGACGGGCTTCAGTAACTCGCAGGAAAAGACCGTTTTATCGAAGGCGGGCACCATGTCGCCTTTGCGAAATTCGCCCAAATCGCCGCCGTTACGTTTTGACGGGCAGGTGGAATATTGTTGCGCCAGTTTCTGAAAGTCGGCGCCCTGCTCCAACTGCGCCAGAATATCATTAGCCTGCTGCTCGGTATCCACCAGGATGTGCAGTGCTGCTGCGGTATTTGCCATGTCGTTACCTATTTAAGAGAGAGAGATTCCTGTACGCAATGTAACATCTGCAACGTCAGATGTGGATTGCGGCGTGCTTTCCGCGATGATCATTCCCCGCTCAAGATTGATTCTGCTTTCTGCTACAATCCCTTTCCGTTTGATGAGTGAGCAATATCGTTATGCGTTTAAACCCCAGCCAACAACACGCTGTCGAATTTGTTACCGGCCCTTGTCTGGTGTTGGCGGGGGCGGGTACGGGCAAGACTCGCGTTATCACCAATAAAATTGCGCATTTGATTCGTCAGTGCGGGTATCAGGCCCGGCACATCGCCGCCGTAACCTTCACCAACAAAGCGGCGCGTGAGATGAAAGAGCGGGTATCGCAAACGCTGGGGCGTAAGGAAACCCGCGGGCTGATGATTGCAACCTTTCATACGTTGGGGCTGGAGATCATCAAGCGCGAGTACGCGGCGCTAGGTATGAAAGCCAATTTCTCTCTGTTTGACGATCAGGACCAGATGGCATTGCTGAAAGAGTTGACCGAGCAGTGGCTGGAAAACGACAAAACGCTGTTGCAGCAGTTAACGTCGACGATCTCAAACTGGAAAAACGATCTTGTCGATCCCTCCGGCGCGGCGGTAACGGCGAGTTCCGAGCGCGATAAGCTGTTCGCCCACTGCTATTCGCTGTACCACGACCATCTGCGCGCCTGTAATGTACTGGATTTTGACGATCTGATCCTGTTGCCGACGCTGCTGTTCAAACGTAATGATGAAGTGCGGGAACGCTGGCAGAACCGCTTGCGTTATTTGCTGGTGGATGAATATCAGGACACCAACACCAGCCAATATGAACTGGTGAAATTGCTGGTGGGTAATCGGGCGCGGTTTACCGTGGTGGGCGATGACGACCAGTCGATTTATTCCTGGCGTGGTGCCCGGCCGCAAAATCTGGCGCTGTTGCAGCAGGATTTCCCAACGCTCGAAGTCATCAAGCTGGAGCAGAACTACCGTTCTTCCGGCCGCATTCTGAAAGCCGCCAATATCCTGATTGCCAACAATCCGCATGTTTTTGAAAAACAGCTGTTTTCAGCGCTGGGATATGGTGATGAGCTGAAAGTGATTACCGCCAATAACGAGGATCACGAAGCCGAACGCGTGGTGGGCGAGCTGATTGCGCACCATTTCATCAAAAAGACCCAGTATGGCGACTATGCCATCTTGTATCGCGGTAATCACCAATCCCGGCTATTTGAAAAAATGCTGATGCAGAATCGTATCCCTTACCGGATCTCTGGCGGCACATCGTTTTTCTCGCGTCCCGAGATAAAGGATCTGCTGGCGTATTTGCGCGTTCTGACCAACCCGGATGACGATAGCGCGTTCTTGCGTATCGTCAACACGCCAAGACGCGAGATTGGACCGGCGACGTTGAAGAAGCTTGGAGAGTGGGCAAATCAGCGCAACAAAAGCCTGTTTAACGCCAGCTTTGACCTGGGGTTGGGGCAGTCACTGACCAGGCGCGGGCTGGAGTCCCTGCAACGGTTTACTGAGTGGCTGGCGGACATTTCCCGTCTGGCCGATCGAGAACCGGTGGCGGCGGTTCGCGATCTGATCCACGGGCTGGATTATGAAAGCTGGCTGTATGAAACCTCGCCCAGTCCCAAAGCCGCAGAAATGCGGATGAAAAACGTGAATCAGCTTTTTAGCTGGATGACGGAAATGCTCGAAGGTTCAGATCTGGATGAGCCGATGACGCTGACGCAGGTCGTCACACGCTTCACCCTGCGGGATATGATGGAACGAGGGGAAAATGATGAAGAACTGGATCAGGTACAGTTAATGACGCTGCACGCCTCGAAAGGCCTGGAATTTCCCTATGTGTTTCTGATCGGTATGGAAGAAGGGCTGTTACCGCATCAAAGCAGCATCGATGAAGACAATGTCGATGAAGAGCGGCGGCTGGCGTATGTCGGTATTACCCGTGCCCGGCGCGAACTGATATTTACCCTGTGCAAAGAGCGGCGTCAATACGGGGAACTGGTGCGTCCCGAACCCAGCCGTTTCCTGCTTGAGCTACCGCAGGATGATTTGATTTGGGAGACTGAGCGCAAGGTGGTCAGCGCTCAGGAACGGATGCAGAAAGGACAAAGTCATCTGGCCAGCATCCGTGCACAGTTGGCGAAAGCCAAAGGGGAGTAGCGTTCCCTTGTTTAAAGGCTTCAACACCTCGATCAGCGAGGGCCTTCTTCCAGCATAAGCGGCCAGTGGACATAGCTCTGCCAGCGGCTTTCCTGCTCCAGAGCTTCTGTCCGCAACGGGTGTTGCGCCATCCATCCCGCCGGCAGAACGACCCGTAAAACTTCACCTTCTGCGCGCAGACGCACCGCGGGGAGCGTGTCGTCTCGACGGCGGCTGGCGAAAATAATCGCCAGACGCAGCAGGCGGCACAGACGCTGGGCCTCTGCAACCGGCAGCGCATTTTGCTGACTAAGCGGTATCAGGTCGACATGGTTGCTTTGATTTTGTAACAGCGTGGCCAGCAGTTTTTTTTGCGCCGGGGTAAAACCGGGAAGATCGCTGTTGCGGATGAGATAGGCCGCATGTTGGCAGGATTGGCGGAAATCAATACTCAGACCGATTTCGTGAACCAGACAGGCGCTTTGCAGTAGCTCACGACATCGATTGTCCAACTGCCAGTCGCGCGCCACTTGTTGCAGGAAGTTATCGGCCAGCGAACTCACCCGCTCGGCCTGTTCAATATCCAGCAAATAGCGGCGTTGCAGATTATGCAGAGTCCGGTGGCGGATGTCCTGCTCAATCGGTAGATGCAGCATGCCATACACCAGGCCCTCGCGTAGCGCGCCGCCGGCCAGCGTCATGGTTTTTATGCCGAGTTCCTGAAATATGGCCAGCAGGATCGCCAGCCCGCTGGGGAAAACCAAGGCTCTTTCCAGCGTCAGACCTTCAATTTCAAGCTCTTCCAGTTTGTCGCACTGGATCGCATGCTGTTTTAGCTGCTGGAGTTTCGCCAGCGTGATGTATTCGTCCATCCCCTGCGCGACCATAATCTCTTGCAGGGCCTGTACCGTACCCGATGCGCCGACGCAGATTTGCCAGCCCTGTTCGCGCAATGAAGCCGCAACCGGACGCAGCATTTTTCGAGCCGCCTGTTCAGCACGCTCAAAATTTCCTGCTTCCAGATTACGATCGCTAAAATAACGCTCAAGCCAGGTCACGCAGCCCATGGGCAAGCTGATGAGCCTGGTTGTTTTGGCGCCCAAGCCGGTTGCCAATTCCGTACTGCCACCGCCGATATCCACCACCAAACGCTGATCCGGTCCACCCGTGGTGTGGGCAACACCCTGATAAATCAGCCGGGCTTCTTCTTCACCGCTGATAACCTGAACCGGTAATCCCAGAATTTGTTGGGCCTGTCGCAAAAATTCGTCGGCGTTGGTGGCCTGCCGTAACGTGGCGGTGGCGACGATGCGTACCTGTTCCCGCGGGATATCCTGCAATCGTTCTGAGAACAGTTGCAGACACTGCCAGCCTCGCTGCATCGCCTCCTGCGATAACCGATTCTGATTATCCAATCCTGCGGCAAGACGTACTTTCCGTTTTATCTTTGCCAGCGTCTGAATGCTGCCTGCGGCTTCCCGGACCACCAGCATATGAAAGCTGTTGGAACCGAGATCGATAGCTGCATAAAGTGAAGAGGCGCTTAGCATTCGCGATCAACCCGGCCGTTTACGATTGTTACGGGGCGCTCCGCTGCGGCGCGAAGCGTTATTTCTGCGCGGGCCGTGATTGTTACGTGTCGGGCGCGTTAAGCGCTTGGGCGCCGGTAAATCGGTAAGTAGTGCATCGCTGTTGTATTTGCTGACCGGAATACCGTGACCAATGTAGGTTTCGATAGCGGGCAGATTCAGCGCGTATTCTTCACAGGCCAAACTGATGGAGAAACCGCTTTGGCCTGCGCGACCGGTACGGCCGATACGGTGGACATAGTCTTCACAATCATCCGGCAGATCGTAGTTGAAGACATGCGTGACTGACGGAATATGCAGCCCGCGTGCCGCTACGTCAGTCGCAACCAGAATGTCCAGATTGCCGTTGGTGAATTCATCCAGAATACGCAGGCGTTTTTTCTGCGCCACGTCACCCGTCAACAGACCGACGCGGTGGCCGTCGGCGGCCAAGTGGCCCCAGATATCCTCACAGCGGTGTTTGGTATTGGCGAAAATAATGCAGCGATCCGGCCACTCTTCCTCGAGCAGCGTCTGGAGCAGGCGCATTTTTTCTTCATTAGACGGATAAAATAGCTCTTCTTTGATGCGGTGGCCGGTCTTTTGATCTGGTTCGACTTCCACAGACTCGGCGTTATTCATTTGTTCAAAAGCGAGTTCACGTACGCGATAGGAAAGCGTCGCGGAAAAAAGCATGTTTAGTCGCTGGGTTACCGGCGGCATGCGACGGAACAGCCAGCGGATATCTTTGATAAAGCCGAGGTCGTACATGCGATCAGCTTCATCCAGAATCACGACCTGAATTGCGCCCAGATTAATATGATTCTGTTTGACGTAGTCGATTAGGCGGCCTGTAGTGCCAACCAGAATATCGACGCCGCTTTCCAGTACCTTAAGCTGTTTGTCGTAGCCATCGCCGCCATAAGCCAGACCAAGTTTCAATCCTGTCAGGCGAGAAAGGGCTTCTGCGTCAGAGTGAATTTGCACGGCTAATTCACGCGTCGGCGCCATGATTAAAGCACGCGGCTGATTGATCTGACGCTCTGCGTTTGCAGGATGCGAAAGCAAATAATGGAAAGTAGACGCGAGAAAAGCCAGCGTCTTGCCAGTACCGGTTTGCGCCTGACCTGCTACATCACGCCCTGACAAAGCCAGCGGCAATGCTAACGCCTGAATAGGTGTACAGTTATGAAACCCTTTACTTTCAAGAGCTTCGATAACCAGCGGGTGCAGGGCGAAGTCGGAAAACTTCTGTTCTGTTAAGTGTGTTTTGCTCATAGTGTGATAGAATATCAGCTAACTATTGCTTTACGAAAGCGTATCCGGTGAAATAAAGTCAACCTTGTTGTTGGTTAATGCTACACCAACAAGGTAAAGATAATCCTGTGGAGTAAAACATGAGCGATAAAATTATTCACCTGACCGATGACTGTTTCGATACGAAAGTATTGCAGGCTGAGGGCGTAACCCTGGTTGATTTCTGGGCTGAGTGGTGTGGTCCCTGTAAAATGATCGCTCCAATTCTGGATGAAATTGCAGAAGAGTTCTACGATAAACTGACGGTTGCCAAGCTCAATATTGATGAGAATCCGGCGACTGCGCCGAAATACGGTATTCGTGGTATTCCTACTCTGCTGTTGTTTAAGAATGGCGAAGTGGCGGCGACCAAAGTGGGTGCGCTGTCTAAAGGACAATTGAAAGAGTTCCTGACCGCCAACCTGTAATTCGTCTTGTATTTCCATTCCTGAGGGTGGCAGCCAACATGAGTAATTCTCTATTGACCGCTTGCCGCCCATCAGGAAGCGTGTTAGATTCATCAATACTGCATATCGTACTTACCTACGTTTGAGCCCTTAAGCTTAAACCTGAAAGTTTGAATCTAAAGTATTATTCTGTGCCAAAACCGGAAAGTCATTGATTTACAAAAACGTTTGTTACTGGTTTGGGCAATCTAATAGTTTTAAAATAATTGGTTTTAGTATCTTCGATCCCTTGCTGTCGTTTTGCGCAGACTCTGCATGCGTTAAGAACGCAACAAAACGGGGGTTCGGTGGTTGAAGGTTATTATAGAGGCACGGATGACCCTGCCATACCATTCACGTTAATAGTTCGAGATTTACCCCGAGTTTAAGAACCCACCACTATGAATCTTACCGAATTAAAGAATACGCCAGTTTCTGAGTTGATTACTCTTGGCGAAAATATGGGACTGGAAAACCTCGCTCGCATGCGCAAGCAGGATATTATTTTTGCCATTCTCAAGCAACACGCGAAAAGTGGCGAGGATATTTTCGGCGACGGTGTGCTGGAGATATTGCAGGATGGCTTCGGCTTCCTCCGTTCAGCAGACAGTTCCTACCTTGCCGGTCCTGATGATATCTATGTTTCCCCCAGCCAAATCCGCCGTTTTAACCTTCGTACTGGTGACACCATTTCAGGAAAAATTCGCCCGCCGAAAGAAGGCGAACGCTATTTTGCCCTGCTGAAAGTTAACGAAGTCAATTACGACAAACCAGAAAACGCCCGCAGTAAAATCCTGTTTGAAAACCTTACTCCCCTGCACGCGAATTCCCGCCTGCGTATGGAGCGGGGTAATGGATCCACAGAAGATTTGACGGCCCGCGTACTGGATTTGGCAGCGCCTATCGGCCGCGGTCAGCGTGGTCTGATCGTAGCTCCGCCGAAAGCGGGTAAAACAATGCTGCTGCAAAACATCGCACAAAGCATTGCCTACAACCATCCTGACTGTGTGCTGATGGTGCTGTTGATTGACGAGCGCCCGGAAGAAGTGACCGAGATGCAGCGTCTGGTCAAAGGAGAAGTCGTTGCTTCTACCTTTGATGAACCGGCTTCCCGCCATGTTCAGGTTGCCGAAATGGTCATCGAAAAAGCGAAGCGTCTGGTTGAACATAAAAAAGACGTCATCATTCTGCTGGATTCCATCACACGTCTGGCGCGTGCATATAACACTGTGGTGCCTGCTTCCGGTAAAGTATTGACCGGTGGTGTGGACGCCAACGCCCTGCATCGTCCAAAACGCTTCTTTGGCGCCGCCCGAAACGTTGAAGAAGGCGGTAGTTTAACGATCATTGCCACCGCACTGGTTGATACCGGATCGAAAATGGACGAAGTGATTTACGAAGAGTTTAAAGGCACCGGTAACATGGAGCTGCATCTCGCGCGTAAAATTGCTGAAAAACGTGTATTCCCGGCTATCGATTACAACCGGTCCGGTACGCGTAAAGAAGAATTGCTTACCACGTCTGAAGAACTTCAGAAAATGTGGATTCTGCGCAAGATCATTCACCCGATGGGTGAGATTGACGCGATGGAGTTCTTGATTAACAAGTTGGCGATGACCAAAACTAACGATGAATTCTTCGATATGATGAAGCGTTCGTAAAGCACAGATGAACTCGGGGAACGCCACGCAGGGTCGTGGCGTTTTTTATATCTGTACCGGTAAATGGGGCGTTATTTGAACCATTTAAGGTAATAAACTGCGTTCTTTTAGACTATGCTGACCGCCAGGAGGCAGGCTTATCCTATTCGAGTTGCAGGACAACACGTTGTCGTTTTGAACAACGCATATGCAGCTTGAAGTATGATGAGTCGATGTGATGTTGCCTTGCTGAATGGAGAAGTATCATTGCGATTGGTAGTATTCAAGGCGTAAACCGAGCATATATTAAGCAGCCACAGCGAGCTGTGAACGGTGAATTTACTCATTATGAGTATCGAATTATTAATCATTTTCCTGTTTTCTCTGGGCTTCCTGTTTTTTGCTCGCCAGGTGGCGAAAAAGATAGGGCTTGTCGATCGCCCGAACTACCGTAAACGGCACCGGGGAGTAATTCCTTTGGTTGGCGGAATTTCCGTGTACGCCGGGATTTGCTTTACCTTTCTGATCACCGATTTCTACATTCCCAATTTCCGACTTTACCTGTTTTGCGCCGGTGTGCTGGTGTTTGTCGGCGCGCTGGACGACCGTTTTGATATCAGCGTGAAGATCCGAGCTGTCGTGCAGGCATGCGTCGCGGCCATCATGATGGGATTCGCAGGACTCTCCTTACATAATCTGGGAAACATTTTGGGGCCGTGGCAAATGGGACTGGGGCCTTTTAGTTATCTGTTCACGCTGTTTGCGGTCTGGGCCGCAATAAATGCCTTCAACATGGTCGACGGGATTGACGGATTATTGGGCGGATTATCCAGCGTCTCGTTTGGTGCGATGGGGATATTGCTCTATCTGAACGGCCATATGAATCTGGCACTGTGGTGCTTTGCCATGATCGCCGCTACGCTACCCTACATTCTACTGAATCTCGGCGTTTTCGGTAAACGCTTCAAGGTGTTCATGGGCGATGCCGGGAGCACGATGATCGGTTTCACGGCGATTTGGATACTGATTCAGACCACACAAGGTAACCAGCATCCGATCAATCCAGTTACCGCATTATGGATTATCGCGATCCCTCTCATTGATATGATTGCGATTATGTATCGCCGCTTACGTAAGGGGATGAGCCCGTTTTCTCCCGACCGCCAGCATATTCATCATTTAATGATGCGGGCGGGCTTTACGTCCCGGCAGGCTTTTGTATTGATTACATTAGCAGCAGCACTACTGGCGGCGATCGGCGTACTTGGAGAATATCTCTCTTTTGTTCCAGAATGGACTATGTTGGCATTATTCTTGCTAGTGTTTTTGCTCTATGGCTACTGCCTGAAACGCGCATGGCGAGTCGCGCGTTTTATTAAGCGAATCAAACGCCGCATGCGGCATACCGATGAGCAGAAGCTGTTACCTTGACCAAATAACGTTGGGGAAGTAATGAAATCAGAGAACCTGTCTACCATGGATACGTTAGTCGATAATGAGTTGGACATTCGCAGCTTAGCTCGCGCGCTGTGGCGCGGTAAGCTTTGGATCATCGCTGTTGCGTTGCTGTTTGGCGCGACGGCTTTACTCTATTCCTACTTGGTAAAACAGGCGTGGAGTGCGATGGCGATTACCGATAAACCGACGGTAACGATGTTAGGCGGGTACTATTCGCAGCAGCAGTTTCTGCGCAATCTGGATGCGAAAGCCTTTTCTGTCCCGCAATCGGAACAGCCTTCTATTTCCGCCGATGTTTATAATGAGTTCATCATGCAACTGGCGGCATATGACACCCGCCGGGATTTCTGGTTGCAGACCGACTATTACAAACAGCGTCAGGAAGGGGACGTGAAGGCTGATGCCGCGCTGCTGGATGAGTTGGTGAATAATATTCAGTTTACGCCGCGTGATGAGGCTAAAAAAATCCTTGATACGGTGAAGCTGGTCGCGGAAACGCCCGCCGATGCCAATACATTACTTCGTCAGTATGTGGCGTTTGCCAGTCAACATGCGGCGGGCCACTTGAATGAAGAGATCATGGGCGCATGGGCGGCCAGAACCATTTTTATCAAGTCGCAGATCAAGCGGCAGGAAGCCGTCGCCAGGGCGATTTATGAACGTGAAATCCGTAGCGTCGAACAGGCGCTGAAAATCGCCCAGCAGCAAGGCATAAGCCGTAGCCAGACCGATACGCCGACGGATGAGCTGCCGGCATCAGAAATGTTTTTACTGGGAAGGCCAATGTTGCAGGCACGTCTGGAGTCTTTGCAAGTCAGCGGGCCGCACTATGATCTCGAGTACGATCAAAATCGCGCCATGCTGACCACTCTGAATGTCGGGCCTACACTTGACGCCGATTTCCAGACCTACCGTTACTTGCGTACGCCAGAAGAACCGGTGAAGCGTGATAGTCCGCGCCGCGCTTTTCTGATGGTGATGTGGGGAATGATCGGTGCCTTAGTGGGCGCAGGTTTTGCTTTGTTACGCCGTCCACGTTAATCAGCTTGTTGATTGACATCCGATTCGCAGTCAAAAGTCTGCGTCTAACCTGACTAAAGAGATTCGCTGTGAAAGTGTTGACTGTTTTCGGCACCCGGCCGGAGGCCATTAAAATGGCGCCGCTGGTTCATGCCCTGTCTCAAGATGAAGCTCTTGAATTGAGAGTTTGCGTAACGGCCCAGCATCGGGAGATGTTGGATCAGGTATTGCGCTTGTTCAGTATTACGCCAGATTACGATCTGAATATCATGCAGCCTGGACAGAGTCTCTGTGAGATATCCTGTCGCATTCTGGCGGGGCTTGAGCCGGTTATGGCGGAATTTAAACCCGATCTGGTGCTGGTGCACGGCGACACCACCACCACACTCGCCACCAGTCTGGCTGCGTTTTATCAACGTATTCCCGTTGGGCATGTGGAGGCCGGGCTGCGTACCGGCAATCTCTATTCTCCCTGGCCGGAAGAGGCTAACCGGAAGCTGACCGGCCATCTGGCCATGTACCATTTTGCGCCAACGGAAAATGCCCGTCAGAATCTACTGCGCGAGAATTTGTCGGATCGGCATATTGTGGTTACCGGGAATACGGTGATAGATGCGTTGTTCTGGGTACGGGATCGCATCATCAGCGATACGGACTTGTATCGCCGTCTGGACCAGCAATACGCTTTTCTGGATGAAAGTAAGAAGCTGATTCTGGTTACCGGGCACCGCCGTGAAAGTTTTGGCGGCGGTTTTGAGCGCATATGCAGTGCGTTGGCCGATATCGCCAGACGGCATCCAAACGTACAGGTGGTTTACCCGGTACATCTTAATCCGAATGTCAGTGAGCCAGTGAACCGTATTCTGAGCGGTATCGCCAACGTGAAGCTGATTGCTCCGCAGGACTATCTGCCGTTTGTTTATCTGATGAATCGTTCGTATATGATTTTGACCGATTCTGGCGGGATTCAGGAAGAGGCGCCGTCATTAGGCAAGCCGGTGCTGGTTATGCGTGAAACCACCGAGCGTCCCGAGGCGATCGAGGCCGGGACGGTGAGATTGGTGGGGACCGACGTGGTGAAGATTGTGGATACGGTTTCCCTGCTTCTGACCGATGAAAATGAATACCAGGCCATGAGCCGCGCACACAATCCTTATGGTGATGGTCAGGCCTGCCAGCGAATTATCGAAGCGTTAAAACGTTCACGCTAGTCCATGCTCGATTAAGCGGCCCGAAAGGGTGGCCATTCAGCCCGCTGTAAAAACCGCCGCTTGCGGCGGCTCGAAGAGGGACGGGCAGGAAACTGACCGTCAAAGAATACCAGGTGAGACTATGAGTTTTGACACAATTTCCGTTATTGGACTGGGTTACATCGGTTTGCCGACCGCGGCGGCGTTTGCGTCTCGGAAAAAAAATGTGGTGGGTATTGATGTCAACAAACAGGCGGTAGACACCATTAACCGGGGGGAGATTCATATTGTCGAGCCGGATTTGGACACGCTGGTAAACGCGGCGGTAAAAAACGGCTATTTGCAGGCATTGAGCAGGCCCGTTGCGGCAGATGCTTTTCTGATTGCCGTGCCGACGCCTTTCAAGGACGATCATGAACCCGACATGTGCTATGTACAAGCTGCGGCGGAGTCGATTGCTCCCGTACTGAAAAAGGGCGACCTGGTGGTTCTGGAATCCACCTCGCCTGTCGGTGCAACCGAGCAGATGGCGGCGTGGCTGGCTCAGGCCCGTCCTGACCTGACTTTCCCGCAGCAGGCGGGCGCGGCGGCGGACATCAACATCGCCTACTGTCCTGAGCGCGTTTTGCCGGGGCAGGTGATGGTCGAATTGATTAAAAACGATCGGGTCATTGGCGGTATGACGCCGGCGTGTTCCGCCAGGGCCAGCGAACTATACAAAATCTTCCTTGAAGGTGAGTGTGTAGTTACTAACTCCCGGACGGCCGAAATGTGCAAGCTGACGGAAAATAGCTTTCGTGATGTCAACATTGCGTTCGCCAATGAGCTATCGCTGATTTGTGCCGAGCAGAATATTAACGTATGGGAACTTATCCGATTGGCAAACCGCCATCCGCGCGTCAATATTCTGCAACCCGGTCCTGGTGTGGGCGGGCACTGCATAGCCGTGGACCCCTGGTTTATCGTGGCTCAGAATCCGCAACAGGCGAGACTCATCCACACGGCCAGGCTGGTGAATGACGGCAAACCGCTGTGGGTCGTCGATCGGGTTAAAGCGGCGGTGGCCGATTATCTGGCTCAGACCGACAAACGCGCCAGCGAAGTCACGATAGCCTGCTTTGGCCTGGCGTTTAAGCCGGATATTGACGACCTGCGTGAAAGCCCGGCGGCGGAAATTACGGAAATGATTGCGCAGTGGCACACGGGGAGCACGCTGGCGGTAGAGCCCAACGTGAAACAACTGCCCGCAGCGCTGGCCGGGCATGTACAGTTGGCCGATACCGCGTCGGCGTTAGGGGATGCCGATGTGCTGGTGATGCTGGTCGATCACCGACAGTTTAAAACGATAAACCCCGAAGAGATCAAACAAAAGTGGGTGATTGATACAAAAGGAGTGTGGCGTTGAAACGCGTTTTAATTACCGGCGGTGCCGGATTTATTGGTTCAGCGTTGGTAAGGCATATTCTGACCGAAACGCCGGATAGCGTAGTGGTGGTGGACAAACTCACCTACGCCGGCAACCTGTCTTCTCTGGCGCCGGTAGTGGGCAGCGACCGTTTTGCTTTTGAACCGGTTGATATTGGCGATCGGGCGGCGCTGGATCGGGTGTTTGCCGACTATCAGCCTGAGAGGGTGATGCATCTGGCGGCGGAAAGTCATGTCGATCGCTCTATTGATGCTCCGGCGGCATTCATCGAAACTAATATAGTGGGCACTTACAATCTACTGGAAGCGGCACGCTGCTATTGGCAAAGTATGGCGGCGGCGGCAAAAGAAGCGTTCCGCTTTCACCACATCTCAACCGATGAAGTGTTTGGCGATTTGCACGGTACTGACGATCTGTTTACGGAAACGACGCCTTATGCGCCGAGCAGCCCTTACTCGGCGTCTAAAGCCGCCAGCGACCATCTTGTACGCGCCTGGCTGCGCACCTACGGTCTGCCGACCATTATCACCAACTGCTCCAACAACTATGGCCCTTACCATTTCCCTGAGAAACTGATTCCGCTGGCGATCCTGAATGCGATCGCCGGTAAACCACTGCCGGTTTATGGGGATGGGACCCAGGTCCGCGACTGGCTGTTTGTAGAAGATCATGCTCGCGCACTCTATAAAGTGGCTACGGAAGGCAAGGTGGGGGAAACCTATAACATCGGTGGTCATAACGAGCGTAGAAACATTGAAGTCGTCCAGACGATCTGTGACCTTCTGGAACAACTGGCGCCGAATAAACCCGCTGGTGTGCAGCGCTATCGCGATTTAATCACCTATGTGAAAGATCGTCCCGGCCATGATATGCGTTACGCCATCGACGCGGGTAAAATTGAACGCGAGCTGGGCTGGCGGCCACAGGAAACGTTTGAAACCGGTATGAGAAAAACCGTCAACTGGTATCTGGATAATGAACCTTGGTGGCGCAGCGTGCAGGACGGCTCCTACACCGGCGAGCGTTTGGGGCTGAAGGCTGACTGATGCTGATTCATGCGAGATAAGGAGCGGACATGAAAAATTCTGGCCTCATTCCGACGGAGCAGAAGCAAACGTCCTCAGACGCGCCTGCGATCCGCGCCACGATTGAACCGCTTAATTGGGAAAGTGAATTTTTCAACCTGGCTAGCGGCAAGCTGAATTTTTCGTCTTCCGCGCCTGTCTTGACGTCAGCGGCGCTGGACCGCTATGGGCTGACGCAGGCTAAGATACCGGCAGATAATCTGGTGCTGGCGGATGCTTTGGCTGATGCCGGTTTTCGTCTGGTGGAAGGTGAGGTGGATCTCTGCTTATCACTGGATGACACGCCGACGGCGACGGCATTGCCTCGCTTGCGCGTGGCCGACAGCGCTGATATCCCGATGTTGCGGCAGGCCGCAGCACAGGTTTTCTCCCTGAGCCGTTTTCGCGCTCCCTGGTATCAGCCCGCCGACAGCGGCCGTTTTTATGCCCAGTGGATAGAAAATGCCGTGCTCGGCGCGTTTGATAACCTGTGTCTGCTGGTGGAAAACGAGGCCGGGCAGCCACAAGGCTGGGTGACGATTCGTCAGCTTGGCGATGCACAAGCGCGTATCGGGCTACTCGGCGTCTTTCCGGGCGTCGCTGTTCGCGGCGTGGGTTCACAACTGATGTCGGTGGCGGAAATGTGGTGCCGCCAGCAGGGGATACAACGTTTACAGATCGCGACACAGGTCGGTAATGTGGCGGCGCTGCGTCTTTATCTTCGCCGCGGTGCCCGGGTTGAGAACACGGCTTATTGGCTATACAGGTGATCACATGATTCCGTTTAATGCGCCTCCGATCGTAGGTACTGAGCTTGATTATATGCAGGCTGCCATGAGTAGCGGCAAACTGTGCGGCGACGGTGGTTTTACCCGTCGCTGTCAGCAGTGGCTGGAGCACTATTCCGGCAGCCAGAAAGTCCTGTTGACGCCATCTTGTACCGCCTCACTGGAAATGGCGGCCATCTTGCTGGGTATCAAACCCGGCGATGAAGTCATCATGCCGAGTTATACCTTTGTTTCGACCGCCAACGCTTTTGTGCTGCGCGGCGCCAGAATCGTGTTTGTCGATATTCGCCCGGATACCATGAATATTGATGAAACAAAAATCGAAGCCGCGATTACCGATAAAACGCGCATCATTGTACCGGTTCATTACGCGGGTGTGGCGTGCGAGATGGACGTCATCATGGCGCTGGCGAAAAAATACGATCTCTTTGTGGTTGAAGATGCGGCGCAGGGCATGATGTCGAGCTACAAAGGACGCGTACTGGGTTCGATTGGTCATATCGGCTGTTTTAGCTTCCATGAAACCAAGAATTACACCTCTGGCGGTGAAGGCGGGGCGACGCTGATTAATGACCCTGATCTGATTGAACGTGCGGAAATCGTGCGTGAAAAAGGCACCAACCGCAGCCAGTTTTTCCGGGGGCAGGTCGATAAGTACACCTGGCGGGATATCGGCTCCAGCTATCTGATGGCGGATATTCAGGCCGCTTACCTGTGGGCCCAGTTGGAGGCGGCCCGGCCGATTAACGAACGCCGTTTACGACTGTGGCAGAACTATTACGCCGCATTCAAATCGCTGGCGGATGGCGGCCGCATTACATTGCCGACGGTGCCGGCCAACTGTATTCACAACGCGCACATGTTTTATATCAAGCTGCGCGATGCGGAAGATCGGCGCGACTTTATCAACGCGATGAAAGAAGCCGAAATCCTGACGGTTTTTCATTATATTCCGCTGCATGACAGCCCTGCCGGGCTGAACTTCGGACTGTTTTCGGGTGAAGATCGTTATACCACGCAAGAAAGTGAATGTCTGGTGCGTCTGCCGCTCTTCTACAACCTGTCTGACGTCAATCAGCGTACGGTAATCAACACCATCCTGAGTTTCTTCTCCTGATATGTCGCTGGCGAAAGCATCCGTCTGGACTGCGTGCTCCACGCTGATCAAAATCGGCGCAGGGCTAATCGTGATCAAGCTGCTGGCGGTGGCATTCGGCCCTGGCGGGGTCGGGCAGGCGGGTAATTTTCGCCAGTTAATTACCGTATTGGGTGTTTTGTCCGGGGCGGGTATTTTTAACGGTGTGACCAAGTACGTAGCCGACTATCATCAGCAGCCGAACCGATTAACGCCCTTGCTCGGCACCGCCGTCTCGCTGGTGCTGGGTTTTTCCACGCTGTTGGCGGCGGTGTTGCTGTTTGCCGCGGTGCCTGTCGCCAACGCGTTGTTTGGGCACGATGACTACCAGGATGTGGTGCGGGCGCTGGCTTTTATCCAGATGGGTATCGCTTACGCCAACCTGTTTCTGGCGATCCTGAAAGGCTACCGTGACGCTATCGGGAATGCACTGGCGATCATCTGCGGCAGCCTGATTGGTCTGGTTGCCTACTGGTTGTGTTTTACGCTGGGCGGATACCCTGGCGCACTGGCGGGGTTGGCGCTGGTGCCGTCGCTGGTGGTGGCGCCCGCCGGCTGGCTGATGTTGCGGCGCACGCCGATTTTATTGGCGTCGTTGAAACCTGCCTGGGACAAGTCTCTGGCGGGTCAGCTTGGCAAATTTACCCTGATGGCGTTGATGACCGCGGTGACGCTGCCTGTGGCGTATATTATGATGCGTAACCTGCTGGCCGAGCATGACGGCTGGGACGCTGTCGGCATCTGGCAGGGCGTCAGTACTATTTCCGATGCTTATCTGCAATTCATCACCGCATCGTTCACGGTTTATCTGCTGCCGACGCTCTCACGCTTGACGGATAAAACCGCACTGACGCAGGAAATCGTCCGGTCACTGAAGTTTGTTTTACCGGTGGCCGCCGCGGTCAGTTTTAGCGTCTGGTTGCTGCGCGATTTTGCTATCTGGCTGTTGTTCTCCAGCCAGTTTACCGCGATGAGAGATTTATTCGCCTGGCAACTGGTGGGCGATGTGATGAAAGTGGGTGCTTACGTATTTGGTTATCTGGTGATCGCCAAAGCCGCACTGCGTTTTTATCTGCTGACCGAGGCGAGCCAGTTCCTGCTGCTCACCGGATTTGCGCACTGGCTGATCCCCATCAATGGCGCGTTGGGGGCGGCGCAGGCGTACATGGCAACGTATCTGGTCTATTTTTTACTTTGTTGTGGCGTTTTCATTATTTACCGTAGGCGAACATGACGACACTGATTCATGTCCTGGGATCTGATATCCCGCATCATAACCAGACAGTTTTGCGTTTCTTTAATGATGTTCTGGCAGCCGAATTGCCGGGGCAGCAGGTGTGCCATTTTATGGCGGCGGCGCGTGAGGCGTTGCCGCGGGCCGATTTTCCGGCACTCGATATTGAAATGTACGCGGATAAAAAGACGCTGGCGCGGGCGGTGATAGCGAAAGCAAAGGGCGATCGAAACACCCGTTTCTTTCTGCACGGGCAATTTAATCCCACGCTGTGGCTGGCGTTGCTGAGTGGTAAAATCAAGCCCGCGCAGGTCTATTGGCATATCTGGGGCGCGGACCTGTATGAAGAAGGCGCTGGCCTGAAGTATCGCCTGTTTTATCTGTTGCGCCGTATGGCGCAACACCGGGTCGGACACGTTTTTGCGACGCAGGGCGATTTGGCATGGTATCAGCAGCGGCACCCGCATGTGCCGACGTCCCTGCTTTACTTCCCGACGCGAATGAATCCCGCGTTGACGGGCATTGAGGTAGACAAGTCTCTGGCGGGGCCGCTGACGATTCTGGTGGGCAATTCAGGCGATCGCACCAATCGCCATCAGGAAGCGTTGCGCGCCATTCACCAGCAGTTCGGCGCCAATGTGCGGGTGATCGTGCCGATGGGCTATCCCGCCAATAACGCGGACTACATTGAGCAGGTTGAGAAAGAAGGGCTGGCGCTGTTCGGCGTGAAACATTTTCAGTTACTGAAAGACCAACTGGCGTTTGATGATTATCTGAATATGCTGCGCACCTGTGATTTGGGTTACTTTATTTTTGATCGTCAACAGGGCATCGGCACGCTGTGCCTGTTGATTCAGTTTGGCGTTCCCTTTGTGATTAGCCGCAAAAATCCGTTCTGGCAGGATTTGGCGCAGCAACATTTGCCGGTGCTTTTTTACGGCGATAGCCTGGACGAAGCGCTGGTGCGTGAAGCTCAGCGTCAACTGGCGTCCGTTAATAAGCATCGCATCGCGTTCTTTAGTCCTAATTATCTGCACGGTTGGCGGCAGGCGCTGGCGCTGGCAGTGGGAGAACCGACATGACGCTGGGACAATTTGGCGGCCTGTTTGTGGTTTACCTTATTTCGGTCATTTTTATCCTGACGCTGACCTGGCAGGAGTTTCGCCGCGTACGTTTTAACTTCAATGTTCTGTTCTCGCTGCTTTATCTGCTGACATTCTATTTTGGTTTTCCGTTCACCTGCGTGTTGGTCTTTCGCTTTGGCATTGAGGTGGCGCCCGTGCCGTATTTGCTACAGGCGCTGCTCTCCGCCACGGCGTTTTACGCGATTTACCATGTCAGCTATAAAACCCGCCTACGGCGGAAAACGGTAACCGTGCGTCCGCCGTTTCTTAGCATGAACCGAGTGGAAACCAATCTGACTTGGATGTTGCTGGCGCTGATCGCGGTAGCGACGGTGGGTATGTTCTTCCTTAACAACGGTTTTCTGCTATTCAAATTAAGCACTTACAACCAGATTTTTTCCAGCGAAGTTTCCGGCGTGGCATTGAAGCGCTTTTTCTATTTCTTTATTCCGTCCATGCTGGTGGTGTACTTCCTGCGTCAGACGCAGTCAGCCTGGCTGCTGTTTCTTATCGGGACGGTGGCATTTGGCATGCTGACGTATGTAATCGTCGGAGGCACGCGGGCGAATGTGATCATCGCGTTTGCCCTCTTCCTGTTTATTGGCATTGTGCGGGGCTGGGTAACCTTATGGATGCTGGCGGCGGCAGGGGTTTTCGGGATCGTGGGCATGTTCTGGCTGGCGCTCAAACGCTACGGCATGGATGTCAACGGCGATGAAGCATTTTATACTTTCCTGTACCTGACTCGCGATACCTTCTCGCCGTGGGAAAACCTGGCGTTGTTGTGGCAGAACTACGACAAGATAGATTTTCAAGGGATTGCGCCTATCGTACGCGATTTCTACGTGTTTATCCCTTCATGGCTGTGGCCCGAACGCCCCAATCTGGTACTGAACAGCGCCAACTACTTTACCTGGGATGTGTTGAATAACCATTCCGGGCTGGCCATTTCCCCAACGCTATTAGGCTCGCTGGTGGTGATGGGCGGGGTGCTGTTCATTCCGCTGGGCGCAATTGCCGTTGGGTTGATTATCAAGTGGTTCGACTGGGTTTACGAACAGGGCAGGAACGACGGTAATCGATATAAATCCGCGATTTTACAGGCGTTTTGCTTCGGGGCGGTGTTCAACATCATTGTCCTGACGCGTGAAGGGGTGGACGCGTTTGTTTCACGCGTGGTGTTTTTCTGCCTTGTCTTTGGCCTCTGCTTACTGCTGGCCAAATTACTGTATTGGCTGCTGGAAAGCGCGGGGTTAATCAGGCAACGTGCATTGTCTTCCCGGCAGCAGGCGGGAGCGTCAACCACGCCGCCGGTTTCGTCCTCTCGCGGGGTGCTGTAAGGGTTTAAGAATGAAAGAAAAAACCGTGATCCCACTGTATTCGATTCGGGGACTATCCATCCACGGATTTCGCCACATTGCACAGTTTGTCGACTATCTGTTTGCCGGGCATCGGGTGCAGACCGGCACGCTGGTGGCGATTAACGCTGAGAAAGTCTTGACCGCCGAGAAAGATGTCGCCCTGCGTACATTGCTGGATAAGGCTGAATTTAAATATGCGGACGGGATCAGCATTGTTCGTTCGATTCGCCGCAAATATCCGCAGGCTGATGTAAGCCGCATTGCCGGAGCCGATTTGTGGGAATCGCTGATGCAGAGGGCCGGTCAGGAAGGGACGCCGGTTTTCCTGATCGGTGGTAAGCCTGATGTGCTGGCACAAACGGCAGCGAAGCTTCGGGTGCAGTGGCGCGTCAATATTGTTGGCAGTCAGGATGGCTATTTCGCCCCGTCAGAGCGTGACGCATTGTTTGAGCGTGTCCGCGCCAGCAGTGCGCAGATTGTCACCGTGGCGATGGGGTCGCCGCGGCAGGAAATTCTGATGCGTGATTGCCGCAGCTATCACCCCGATGCGTTGTATATGGGGGTCGGCGGTACATATGATGTGTTTACCGGTCAGGTAAAGCGGGCGCCGCTGGTCTGGCAAAATTTGGGGCTGGAATGGCTTTATCGTTTGGTGTCTCAACCCGGCCGTATTTTCCGCCAGGTGAAGTTACTTAAATATGTTGCTTATCACTACAGCGGGCGTTTGTAGCTTTCCTTCTCATTAGCGCGGCGATCGCTTGCTTCAACCTTTCTCCTTAGCATATAAAACTATCTTTTTATGCTTATTTGGTTTTAATTGCCTATTTGCCAATCGATAAGAAATACAGAATCCTATTCATCGGTTTGTTGATCAAATCTGATGCGTGATTCCAATTCACATTGTTGTATCTTCGCAACCGCTAATTTACGGCAACGCACAGTGCGTTGGAGGCTGATAACAACAATAACCGGCAGACGCCGGGATAAACACAACACAGTAAGGACAGAAGATTTATGGCGGAAGATGTAAAACAGGAAAAGCTCCATCGGGGCTTGGAAGCGCGGCACATTGAGCTGATTGCGCTGGGCGGGACGATCGGCGTCGGGTTGTTTATGGGGGCGGCCAGTGCGCTAAAATGGGCAGGGCCATCGGTTTTGCTGGCCTATATCGTCGCGGGGATATTCGTTTTCTTTATCATGCGTTCAATGGGCGAGATGCTGTATCTGGAGCCTGTTGCGGGTTCCTTCGCGGTGTACGCCCATAAGTATATGAATCCTTTTTTCGGCTATCTCACCGCATGGGGTTATTGGTTCATGTGGATGGCTGTCGGGATCTCCGAAATCACGGCGATTGGGGTTTATGTGCAGTACTGGTTTCCCGAATTGCCGCAATGGATACCCGCGATTGCGGCGGTTGTACTTGTCGCAGGGGCAAATCTGGCGGCGGTACGTCTGTATGGTGAGATCGAGTTCTGGTTCGCGATGATTAAAATCACCACGATTATTGTGATGATCGTGGTCGGGCTGGGGGTGATTTTCTTCGGTTTCGGTAATTACGGGCAGGCGACCGGTTTAACCAATCTGACCGCGCACGGCGGTTTTCTTGCCGGCGGCTGGAAAGGTTTGCTGTTTGCGCTGTGTCTGGTCGTAGCGTCTTATCAGGGCGTTGAGCTGGTCGGCATCACGGCAGGTGAGGCCAAAAATCCGCAGGTGACGCTGAAGCGCGCCATCAATAATATTTTATGGCGCATTCTGATTTTCTACGTGGGCGCGATTTTTGTCATCGTGACCATCTTTCCGTGGAATGAAATCGGCACATCCGGCAGCCCATTTGTCCTGACCTTCGCAAAAATCGGCATCACCGCGGCGGCTGGGATCATTAATTTTGTCGTCCTGACGGCGGCGTTATCCGGTTGCAACAGCGGAATGTATAGCTGTGGGCGTATGCTTTATTCACTGGCTAATAACCGTCAACTGCCTGCATGGTTGGGTAAAGTGACGGCCAGTGGCGTCCCGGCGGCCGGCGTCACAATTTCTATTCTCTGCCTGTTGGCGGGTTCGCTGCTTAATTACATTATCCCGAATCCAGAAAAGGTATTTGTTTATGTGTATAGTGCCAGCGTGTTGCCGGGGATGGTGCCGTGGTTTGTGGTGCTGATTAGCCAACTGCGTTTTCGTGAGCAGCATCGCGCGGCTTTAATGAACCATCCGTTCAAATCTGTGTTTTTCCCCTGGATGAACTATTTGACGATGGCGTTTTTGCTGTGTGTTCTGGTGGGGATGTACATAAATATTGATACGCGTATGTCATTACTTGTCGGTATGGCGTTTTTGGCGTTGGTCAGCCTGTGTTATTTTGCGCTGGGGCTGGGTAATAAAGGAGTGATTATCGGGGCAAAATCGTAGTTTTTCGGGGAGGGGAAAACGGATTTGTACGTTATTTAACGTGAAATGAGCAAAGCATAAGCAAACACAACATTTCGATAAAAAAGCACTAGACAGGCACCTGCTAAATACGTAGTATCCCCTCCCGCAACGGCGCTAAGCGCCCGTAGCTCAGCTGGATAGAGCGCTGCCCTCCGGAGGCAGAGGTCTCAGGTTCGAATCCTGTCGGGCGCACCACTAAGTTGTGTGCAAGAGCTGCGGTGGTACATTTACCCCGTAAAGTAAGTACCGCGTAATAAAGCAGTAAAAGTCAGCGTGGTTTATGGTGGCTATAGCTCAGTTGGTAGAGCCCTGGATTGTGATTCCAGTTGTCGTGGGTTCGAGTCCCATTAGCCACCCCAGACTGAAGCGTTTGTGATATAGGGTTATGCGAAGGTGGCGGAATTGGTAGACGCGCTAGCTTCAGGTGTTAGTGTCTTAACGGACGTGAGGGTTCAAGTCCCTCTCTTCGCACCACACAGACGACAAGCATCCGTGATGCTTAAGCAATAAAGCAGTGCATTCGGCGAGTAGCGCAGCTTGGTAGCGCAACTGGTTTGGGACCAGTGGGTCGGAGGTTCGAATCCTCTCTCGCCGACCAACTTCAGAGAAAAGCATATCGAAAGATGTGCTTTTTTTTCGTCTGCATCGGTTTTGACGTCACCGCGCTATTGCCCTGCCGCTAAACCATTCAAGGCGTGGTGGGGTTTCCATCATCATAACTTTTAATAAAACTTTTTGATCTATGATAGATCCCGAAGGTATAAGCCACCTAATTTGCACATGTTATATTTTTAAAGATTAAAAACAAGACATAAACCCCGCCTGATAAATCCAATACTAACGAGTAAATTATGGCATCACATCTTATTGATTTTCTTCTTATAGGGAATAATTTTGGCACGCCTGAAATGCGGGACGTGTGGTCAGAGCAGAACCGCCTGACAAAACAGGTTGAAGTGGAAGTTGCTTTGGCGCTGGCCGAAGGAGAGCTCGGTATTATCCCGCAAGAAGCGGCGAACACCATTGCTGAAAAAGCGGATGCCGGCGCGCTGAATGTGGAAGA
The DNA here is from genome assembly GCF_005484945.1 of Brenneria rubrifaciens. Taxonomy (NCBI): domain Bacteria; kingdom Pseudomonadati; phylum Pseudomonadota; class Gammaproteobacteria; order Enterobacterales; family Pectobacteriaceae; genus Brenneria; species Brenneria rubrifaciens. The sequence continues at coordinate 3,608,148 of NZ_CP034035.1, read as the reverse complement.
TATCGCCAAAGATGCCGCCCGCATGAAGCATTCCTTGATGCCGACGATTACCGCGATTCAGAAGCAGTGTGGCGCGGCGGGCGAATTTATCCATTATGGCGTAACAACGCAGGACATTGTCGATACCGCTACCGTTCTGCAATTAAAGCAGTCTTTTGACATTGTTTTCCGTGATACTCAACTGCTGGCTGTTGAATTAAAACGCCTGTCGAAGAAACACCAATACACACTTATGACCGGACGGACTCACGGCATGCAAGCGCTGCCGACCACGTTTGGTTTTAAACTGGCGGTCTGGCTGGATGAGTTTGTCCGTCATCTTGAACGTCTGAGCGAAATTAAACAGCGTGTACTGGTTGGTAACATCAACGGCGCTATCGGAACCTATGCCTCTTTTGGTGAAAAAGGCCCTGAAATTGAGCGCCTGACGCTGGATAAGCTGGGTCTGAATACGCCAAATATTGGCTGGCAGTCCGCCCGCGACCGTTTCTCCGAGTATGCTTCCATTGTTGTGCTTATCAGCGGTACGCTGGGTAAGATCGGCAACGAGCTTTATAACCTGATGCGTACCGAAATTAACGAGATCGAAGAACCTTTTTCCGAAGGAAAAATCGGGTCCACGACCATGCCGCACAAACGCAACCCGGCCGCGCTGGAAGGGCTGGCCAGCCTGACCGCGCCGGTGTTTAAAAGCGCCGCGCTCATCCATGAGTCCATGAAAGTGGAACATGAGCGTGACGCCATGAGCTGGCGTGCCGAGTGGATCGCATTGCCGGAAATCAACATCTATCTGTCCGCACAACTCCAGAATGCGTTGGGTATTCTGCGTGGTATGTCGGTGAATGAAAAACAGATGTTGGCGAATCTGGAATTGCAAAACGGGTTGCTGCTATCCGAGAAGGTGATGTTTGAGATTGGCACGCGTCTTGGCAAACAGACGGCACATCATCTGGTTTATGAATGCGCTATGCGGGCGTTCGAGAAGAACCAGTCATTCAAATCTGTCCTCCTGGAACACCCTGTATTATCTGCTCAACTGACATCGGCTGAGTTGGATGAATGGCTGAACCCGGCTAACTATCTGGGCAGCGCGCCTCAGAAAGTAGATGATGTTATACGCTACGCGAATAACTCAGGTCTGCTGCCTGCGTAAAGGTGAAATCATGAGTATTGTATTTCGCCAGGCTATGCTGGAGGATGATGAATCATTCCTGGCGTTGGCGTTGTCCGCTTTTGAGCCGATACGTCAGCTAGGCATCAATTTTTCTGCGGCGCATGCGGACATTGACATGGTTCGCAGACACATTTCATCTCACGGCGTGTACGTGATGGAGAAGGACGGCATTATGGTGTCCTCATTCACTATCCGTTATCCCTGGGGACCGGAGCCCGGCCCTTATGGGTTGCCGCATCTCGGATGGTTTGCCACGCATCCCGATTATAAAAAGCAGGGACTGGGCAAGCAAATGATGGCCTGGCTTGAGCAGAATATTTTAATTGGTCAGCTTAAGGCTCCCGCAGTGTCATTAGGGACGGCGCAAAGCCATCCTTGGCTGATTGAGATGTATAAGCATTATGGTTTCAGGGAAGTCGGGCAAGCCAATTTGGGGAAAGGGCACCTGACGATTTATATGCAAAAAATCCTTGATGACCCATTATATGACCAGTGGAAAAAAAGAAATTTAAAATAAGAGGCATGAAAATGATAATGAAAAAATTAACTTTGTCTGTTTTAGCGCTGACGACTGCCTTTCTTGTAGCAGGCTGTGATTCTCAGGATACGACTCAGGGTGAGAAAGTGTTGAAAGTGGGGTCAACGGGCCAAAGCTATCCCAGCGGTTTTAAGCAAGATAATAAACTGGTCGGTTTTGACGTTGAGATCACGGAAACCATCGCTAAGGATTTAAACTATAAAGTTGAATGGGTCACGGCTGATTTTAGCGGCCTTATGGGGCAATTGGAGGCGGGTAAACTGGATACCGTCGCCAATGTGGTGGCCATTACGCCAGTCCGTCAGGAGAAGTATAATTTCGCACGCCCTTACAGCTTCTACGGCAGCCAGATTGTAACCCACAAAGATAATAACGATATCAACTCGCTGGACGATCTGAAAGGAAAAACGGTCGCCGGTGTGCTGGGCTCTAACCACATCAACAATTTAAAGAAAGCGTTCCCTGACGGCAGCGTGAACATCCGTACTTATGAGACACGCGATGGCGCAATGAACGATGCCCTGTCCAAACGTGTCGAGGGCTACGTGAACTCCCGTCCGATTCTGCTGGCGGAAATTAACAAGCGTAACCTGCCATTCAAGTTGGTTGGTAATTCGCTGGTGGTGGAAGAGGTCAGTTTCCCGTTCCATAAAAACGAGAAGGGTGATGCACTGCGTAAACAGTTTGATGAAGAGCTGGATAAAATGCGTGCTGACGGGCGTTTGAAAGATCTGGCGATTAAATATTTCGGTGAAGATATCACGACGCCCCCTTCTGCTCAGTAATTCGTGGCAGTCTCACGACAATCTTAATGCCGTCGGCGCGGTGTCCACCGTACGATGGCAGTACCCATGGTATCACTCATGAATATCGATCTCGCCTATCTGTTAAAGGTATTCCCCCAGGTATTAGCTTATTTACCGACCACGTTGTTGCTTGCCGTGGTTTCGATGTTTTTTGCTATGCTCATCGGCTTGGTATTGGCGCTGGTTCGCGAAACCAAAAACATCATCGTGGTGAAAATCGTGGAACTCTACATCTCTTTGTTCCGTGGTATTCCTTCTCTGGTACAGTTGTTTATCATCTATTTTGGTTTGCCGCAGCTTTTTCCCGGACTATCCAACCTCGATGCGATGACGGCGGCGATCATTGGCTTCAGTCTGAAGACATCGGCTTACATGGCGGAAATATTTCGCGCTGCCCTGGCGTCTGTGGATTTCGGTCAAACAGAAGCCGGTTTATCCATTGGTATGAACAAAGCGCAGATTTACCGCAGGATTGTGCTCCCTCAGGCTATGCTCAATGCCTTACCCGCAACGGGCAACACATTTATTTCCCTGATTAAAGATACATCGGTGGCATTTGCGCTGGGCGTATCCGAACTGTTTGCGGAAGGCAAGATGATTGCCGCAGAGTCATTGCGTTTCTTTGAAACCTTCCTGGTTGTGGGTTTGATTTATTGGCTGGTGATCATTGTTTATGCCTGGCTGCAAAAGCAGCTGGAAAAGAAACTAAATCACTCGCTACAGCGATAAGGGGCTGAAATGATCAGTGTAAAGAATCTCACGAAAAGCTTTGGCGATCAGGTGGTGCTGAATAACATCAGTCTGGATATCGCCAAAGGCGAAGTCGTGGCCATTATTGGGCCATCCGGTTCGGGTAAATCGACCCTATTACGCTGTTTGAACCTGCTGGAAACACCGGAGTCAGGAACGATTGAGATCGGCGAACAACGTCTGGACACGCGCCACTATTCAACTAAGGCGGCCTATGCGCTGCGCCGCCAAACGGCGATGGTGTTCCAGAACTATAATCTGTTCAAAAATAAGACGGCGCTGGAAAACATTACTGAAGCGCTGATTGTTGTGAAGAAAATGCCTAAAAAACAGGCGAATGAGATGGGTCTTGCGCTGCTGGAACAGGTGGGGTTGTTGCCGCAGGCGGCGCAATATCCGGTGACGTTATCCGGCGGGCAGCAACAGCGCGTGAGTATTGCTCGGGCGTTGGCGGTCGATCCGAAAGCGATCCTGTTTGACGAGCCGACGTCGGCACTGGACCCGGAACGCGTCCATGAAGTGTTGCAGGTTATTCAGAAACTGGCGAAAAACAACACGACGATGGTTATCGTGACGCATGAGATGCAATTCGCTCAGGAAGTGGCGGATCGGGTCATTTTCATGGCGGACGGTCATATTGTTGAAGAAGGTCCGGCGGAAAAAGTGATCAGTTTTTCTGATAATCCGCAGACACAGCGTTTCCTGCGTCAGCTAACTAAGATCCCTGAGCCGGTTGAGTATGATATTTAACCGAAAACAAAAGATTCACCTGCACGCCCGTAAATTGGGCGGACAATGTTGGAGTAAACATCAATGAAAATAGCATCTCAGCATGAACCGCTGGCGCAATTTATTCAGGCATTCCGGCACGATCTGCATCGGCACCCTGAATTATCGAACCAGGAATTTGAAACCACCCGCAAGATCAGAGAAGCGCTGGAGAAAGAAGGGATTCGTATCCTAGAGCTGCCGCTGAAAACGGGTTTGGTGGCTGAAGTGGGCGGGCAACAGGATGGGCCGCTGGTGATCGTCCGGTCTGATATTGATGCCTTGCCGATCGAAGAAGAATCAGGCGTGGAATTCACTTCAACCAGCAAAGGCGTAATGCATGCCTGCGGGCATGATTTCCACTCTTCCGCCGCGCTGGGCGCCGCGATTTTGCTGAAGAAGATTGAAACGGAATTGAAAGGCACCGTACGTATTCTGTTCCAGGCCGCTGAAGAAACCGGTCTGGGCGCACCGGAAGTGATTGCGACTGGCGCGCTGGATAATGCGGCGGCGATTTTTGGTATTCATAATGATCCGACGCTGCCCGTCGGCGTGATTGGCGGAAAAGAGGGCGCACTGACGGCGGGCGTCGACCGTTTTGAAATCAAGATTGCTGCAAAAGGCTGCCATGCGGCGAAGCCGCATGAGGGCAACGATCCGATTATTATTCTGGGCCAGTTGATTTCATCGGTGCAGAGTATCATCAGTCGTACCGTTCCTTCTGATAACAATGCCGTGGTGTCGATTACCCAGGTGCATAGCGGCAGTACCTGGAACGTGATTCCTGATACGGCTTATCTTGAAGGCACGGTGAGAACGTTTAATCAGGAGGTACGCGATTTGATTGAACAGCGTTTTCGTCAAATCGTGGCAGGTGTTGCCAGTACCTTTGGCGCGGAAATTGAGTTTATCTGGCATGCAGGACCGCCGTCCGTGGTCAACACGGCAGAATGGGTTGATTTCGCGCTACAGGTGGCGGATGAAGAAGGCTTTGAAGCGCGTCGTATCGAAGCCAGCCCGATTGGTGAAGATTTCGCGTTCTACCAGCAGAGGTTGCCCGGCACTTTTATGATGGTCGGTTCCGGCGGCCCATATGCGTTGCATCATCCCAAGTTCCGCGTGGATGATCGCGCCCTGTTCCCTACGGCCCACTATTTGTACCAGATGGCGAAACAAAGTCTGGAACAACTGGCGTCCCGTTAGCGGACAGCCCATGCCGGCGGAACGCACGCCAGCATGGGCTGACTTCGTCTAATGTCTCCGAAAGGAGACGTTTAATATATTGATTAATAATGATTTGTAGATAAATACACTAATGTGTCTCATAATGGCGACGTTTTTGTGAGTCAGCCCTCGCCTCCAGCGCTCTGTCTGCCGGTATCATTAATCAAGTTTTAAAAATAATTTATAATGATCAGGTGGTTATTATTAGATAACGCCGTCGCGCCAGTTGATTTTTGTTTGTTGGCATAGTTCGTGCTTAAATACAGAGGTAGATGCTCATTCCACCTTCTATGTTCGCCTCGGCTTCATAAACCTGGGAATGACGCAGAGCCAATTTGAGGTGCCTATCGTCCAACTCCAGATGAAGGTTATATTGTCTCCATCGGATTATTTTCCCGGACATTACGTTGAGTGAGGCACCATACTGTTGTCTTAAAGACCTGATTTTTTTCGACGCTTACCGTTTATCGGTAAGCGTTTTTTTTTCAGTGAACAAAGCGGGAGAGGCCCTTCCGTTGACGCGGTTAGGTTGTCGGCTGCTGTAAGGTGAGCAATAGCCCTTCGCGCCGCATTTGGGCGGCCTCCTCTGGTAAATGCAGGCGATCGAGCGCATCCGCGCGCCAGGCGTAGTCATACGCATCGGGGCGTTGTTCCAACGCCGCGCGGAACGCATCGTTGGCCTGTTGCCATTCGCCGTGCTTCAACAGCAGTTGCCCCAGCGTACTATTCAAAAGCGGTGTCGCGCCCTGCTGTTTGATTTTCTGGCGCAGCATTTTTTCCAGTTGCTCCGGGTTGCCCGCTTTAAGGCGCGGCATCAGCAGAACCAGCCGTTCGTCATACTGGCGTTTAAGACCATCCAGGACGATTTTTTGCGCGGTATCGTGATCGTCACATTCAATCAAATGTTCGACCATGACCGCCTGTAACGGCACCTCATGGCGGATTTTGCGACTTTGGCTGTTCCACCACTGTTTCAGGCCCTCACTGCCGCCATCCGCCATCGCCTGATTCATCAGGCCGATATAGGCTTGCTGTTGCAGTGCCAGCACATGCTCTTCGTCGTACGCCGGCATTTTGCGCATGGCAGGCAGAATATCCAATAGCGCGTTATAGGCACTGGTGCGCAGAAATGCCTGTTCAGCCAGACGTAAGACTTCTGGGTGACGCGGTGCGGTTTCCAGCAGACGGTCAACGCCGTGACGCGCGGCATGGTCTTCATGACGCGCCAACTGAATGCGTACGCGGGTGATCTCCACCGGTAGCTGGTTGGTGTCCGCAATTTCCGCCGCCCGTTCCAGATACTGTTTGGTGCGAAATTCGTCGCCACGCTGCTGAGCGGCTTCTGCGGCGAGCAGGTAGTTGACCACCGGTTGTTCGGCATGATCGGCATTGCGCGTCAGTAATTTCTCGACCTGCAAATAGTCCCCTTCCACCAGTTTGAGCAACGCGGCTTTGGTCTGTTTTCTGGCCCGGCTGCGTTTACGGCCGAGGAACCAGCCACGTGTGCGTGCGCCGGTACGAAAAATACGACGGATCACCCATTCAACGCTCAGCAGGGCAAGGAACAGCAATACCAACATGATCGCCAGCCCGGTAACGCTGGTTTCAATGTTGTAGCTATGCGTTTGAATCAGTACATAGCCTTGATGACCAGCGACCATCGGGCCGAGCACCACGCCCGCAATCAGGATCAGAAACAGCAACAAAACTCTCAGCATGTTCAGCCCTCCTGCTGCGTCGCTGGCGTCTGAGCCAGTAAGTTGCGAACCCGGGTTTGCATCAGTTTTTCCAGCAGCGGCTGACTTTGCAATTCAGCAGGCACATCCATCGAGATCGATTGTTGGCTCAGCGCATCAAGCTGTTCCAGAAATGCCTGAGTCGTTGGATCGGCCGTATCGAAATACGCTCTTACCCACGTGGAAGCGGTTTCCAATGATTGTTTATACACTTCATTCTGATGGCGCGGGATCGCCTGAGCAGCGACCAGCAAACGAGAACGGATATTTTCGCGCAGATAAACATCCTGACTGGGGGCTAACAGCGGTTCTGCCGCGCTGTCCCGGCGCCGAATGGTAATGAAGTCCGCCAGAAAGTTATGCCAGCTTTTGCTGAGATTCTGCCGCCATTCGCTGAGCGTGGCGGACAGTTCCGTGCCGTCTTCATCCATTGGCGCGTTATCGGTATCGTTATTGGCAAGGCGCAAGTTATCGACCTGATCGGTCAATTGGTTCACTTTAAGAATGATACCATCGAAATCGATCTGGCTTATGCTTGCCAGCGTACTGATGTCACTGGTCAACGCGCGGCGGATTTCAATCAGGCTCGGATCGTTCATTTCCGCCAGACTGGCGTCCGCGCTTTTCAGCAACGCGCCTGCCGTGGTGACATCTTTATCGCTCCATAACTTTCTGGCGGCCAGTTTGACCAGAAAATCAGACTGCGCCAGCAACCAGGTATTGGTGTCGTGATTGGAAAGCGCGGCCAGTTTTTCACGCTGTTCATCTGATTGACGAGTCAGGGCATTCAGACGCTGTTCGGCTGCGTCCTGCGCTTTGGCGTATTCCTGTTGCGTATCTTGCCACTGCCGGCCTTGCTGCTGTAGCTGTTGTTGCAACGAGAGTAGCTGGGATTCCAACCGTTGAATGGCCGCGGTCTCTTGCTGCGCCTGCTGATGACCGTAATAGTAAAGCCCACCGCTCAGCGCCAGTGCAATCACGATCGCGATAGCTCCCAACAATATCCCCGTTCGCCTGGCCGGTTGCGGTTCGGGTTCCTGCGGTTGATGCGCGGGTTCAACCCGCTCTGCAACCTCTTCGGATGGGGCTGTGGGGGTATTGTGTTCCGTCATAATGGTACATCCCATGATCAGGTTTATTGTAGTGCGCGCATGAGCGCATCGTTGTCGGCGTTATCGGCTACTCGAATATCACGCCAGCCGAGCTGACGGGCCTGTGCTGCCAGACGTTCACTGACTACGATCACCTGGCATCCCAGTAGCCAGGAAGCCCGATAGTAATCAGGAACTAAAGTATAGATCCGTTGTAGCATTTCTCCGCTGGTGATCACTAACCTGTCAATACCTGCCTGTTGCCAGTGGTGGCTTTGTTCCAGCCCGTCATAATGCACGGCGCGGCGCTGATAGCATTCACAGTAAACCACTTCGGCGCCGCGTTCGGTGAGGGTGGTCGCTAATAGCTCTCTGCCGCCATTACCCCGTAATAATAGTGCCTGTTTGCCATTAATATGCTGAAGTTCGGGGAGTTGTAATAAAGTTTCGCTGGTTTCTCTATCCTGAGGGTAGGAAACAGGTTGTGCGCTGACCTTGTGCAATGCCAGCGCGGTTGTCCGGCCGATGGCATAATAGTCAAGCGTAGACGGCCAGCCACCACCAGCACGGCTCAGCAGCGGATCGGCATAGTCTATCGCATGCCGTGAAAGGGCGAACACCATGCCGCCGGGCCGTAAGCCCGCCACTAAAGCGGGTAGCCGGTCCAGTTCACCCCCCGGAGAGAATTCAATCAACGGGCTATGCCAGGCGCTATAGCCCAGTTTTCTCAAGCGAGTCACCAGTTGCTCACCAGCCGGCGACGGACGGGTCACCAGAATGGTCATAATGGAGGCGTTTCCTGATAGACGGCACGTAGGATCTCGCGGGCGCCTTTCTCCAATAGTTCTTCCGCCAGCGCAATGCCGATTTGCTGTGCGTCGGCGATGTTGCCAGTGCGTTCACCGACGATCGTCCGGCTGCCATCGGGAACGCCAACCAGCGCGCGTAGCCACAGGGTATCGCCCTCTAGTTCGGCATAACTGCCGATAGGCACCTGACACCCGCCTTCCAGACGTACGTTCATCGCCCGTTCCGCCTCAACGCGCGCGGCGGTAGCGGCGTGATTCAGCGGCGTAAGCAACTGCCGGGTACGGTCGTCATTCAGGCGGCATTCGATGCCAATCGCCCCCTGACCGACGGCGGGCAGCGATTCTTCCGGGCTGAGCGCACTGCGTATGCGACCGCCCAGCTTCAGGCGTTTTAAGCCTGCGACCGCCAGAATGATGGCGTCGTATTCACCGCGATCCAGTTTTGACAAGCGCGTGCCCACGTTGCCGCGTAAATCCCGAATAATCAGGTCGGGCCGTCTGGCGCGCAACTGGCACTGGCGGCGTAGGCTGGAAGTGCCGACACAACTGCCCGGCGGCAGTTGATCAAGACTGGCATAGTGATTGGAAACGAAGGCGTCCCGGGGATCGTCGCGCTCACAAATCGTGACCAGACCAAGACCGTCAGGGAATTCAACGGGCACATCTTTCATGGAGTGAACGGCGATATCGGCACGGTCTTCCAACAGGGCTAACTCTAACTCTTTAACAAACAAACCCTTGCCGCCGACCTTCGCCAACGGCGTATCAAGAATGATATCACCACGGGTCACCATGGGAACCAGCTCGACCTGAAGCCCAGGGTGGAAGTGCATCAAACGCTGTTGAACATATTGTGCCTGCCACAGCGCAAGCGGGCTTTGTCGGGTGGCAATTCTAATAATATTATCTAACATGCTTTGATACCGTTTTTATGATTTTCCGCTATCGTATCATTGATGGTGCGCCTTTAGCACAATGATAGTGGGACGCAGGGAGGAGGGGATGAGACGTTGGGCTGATTCAGTAATGAAAAAACATAATAAAAGCAAGACAGATAAGTCTAACTTTCTTTACTTTCTTTACGCTTAATCAGCAAGGTGTTAAATTGATCACGTTTCCAGCAATATTTTGCCAAACATTCTTCTAATTTCATCATTGGCGAATTTGGAATACGGGGTTTTTTATAGGCACTGGGATAATCAGGCGATAATGTCTTGTACTTTTACATCGAGACTTTGAAGCAAAGACTGGATGCGATCAACCAACTGCGTGTTGACCGTGCTCTGGGAGCGATGAAGCCCGCTTTTCAGCGGGTTTACAGTCTTCTGCCGATTTTATTACATCATCATCACCCGCTGATGCCGGGCTACCTTGAAGGCAAGGTTCCGCACGGCATCTGTTTTTACACGCCTGATGAAAAACAGCAACACTACCTGGATAACATCGAATTAAGATGGGGTCAGTTGGAAAATTCGCACCAGCAAGGCGAATTGCCGATTACTGGCGTTTACTCTATGGGCAGCACAGCCTCGATTGGACAGAGTTTCAGTTCCGATCTGGATATCTGGGTTTGTCATCAGTCCTGGCTCGATAATGAAGAGCGTTTGCGGTTACAGCAGAAATGTACGCTGCTGGAGCAATGGGCCGCCGCGCAGGGCGTGGATGTCAGCTTCTTCCTGATGGACGAAAATCGCTTCCGCCATAACGAAAGCGGCAGTCTCGGCGGTGAGGATTGCGGTTCCACACAACATATTCTGTTGCTGGATGAGTTCTACCGTACCGCCGTCCGCATGGCGGGCAAGCGCGTTTTGTGGAACATGGTGCCGGTGGAAGAAGAATCAAACTACGACGAATACGTTTTGTCTCTGTATGCACAGGGCGTACTGGCCCCTAACGAGTGGCTGGATTTGGGCGGGCTGAGTACGCTTTCCGCCGAAGAGTATTTCGGCGCCAGTTTGTGGCAACTCTATAAAAGTATCGATTCCCCTTACAAGGCCGTATTGAAAACGCTGCTGCTGGAAGCCTACTCCTGGGAATATCCTGATACCCGCCTGCTTTCCATGGATATAAAACAGCGTTTGCATCACGGCGAGATTGTCTCTTTCGGCCTCGATCCTTACTGCATGATGCTGGAACGAGTGACCCATTATCTGACGGCAATAAATGACCCTACCCGTCTGGATTTGGCTCGCCGATGTTTTTATTTGAAAGTCTGTGAAAAATTATCAAGCGAGCATGCCTGTGTGGGCTGGCGGCGTCAGATCCTGAGCCAATTGGTACAGGAATGGGGCTGGACCGATGAACATCTGGCCATGCTGGATAACCGCGCCAACTGGAAAATTGAACGGGTTCGCGAAGCGCACAATGAACTGCTCGACGCAATGATGCAGACCTATCGCAACTTGATCCGTTTCGCCCGCCGCAACAATCTGAGCGTGAGCGCCAGCCCGCAAGATATCGGCGTATTAACCCGTAAGCTCTATGCCGCATTTGAAGCCCTGCCAGGCAAAGTCACATTGCTGAATCCGCAGATTTCCCCCGATTTATCAGAGCCGAATCTAACCTTTATTTATGTTCCCGCCGGGCGAGCCAACCGTTCCGGCTGGTATCTGTACAATCAGGCGCCGTCAATGGACGCCATCGTCAGTCATCAGCCGCTGGAATATAACCGCTATTTAAACAAGTTGGTGGCTTGGGCCTACTTCAACGGCTTGCTGACGCCCAGCACGCGTTTGTATATCAAGGGTAATGCGTTGTGCGACGTCACTCGTTTGCAGGCCTTGGTCGCCGATGTGTCAAGCCATTTCCCACTACGCTTGCCTGCGCCGACGCCGAAAGCGTTGTACAGCCCGTGTGAGATTCGTCATCTGGCGATCATCGTGAATTTGGAACATGATCCTACCGCGGCCTTCCGTAATCAGGTGGTGCATTTTGATTTTCGCCAGTTGGATGTTTTCAGTTTCGGCCAACAGCAGCAATGTCTGGTGGGGAGTGTCGACTTGCTTTATCGCAACTCCTGGAATGAAGTGCGTACGCTGCATTTCAGTGGGGAACAAGCGGTATTGGAAGCGCTGAGGACCATTTTGGGCAAGATGCATCAGGATGCCGCGTTGCCGGAATCGCTGGAAGTATTCTGCTATAGCCAGCATTTACGCGGGTTGATTCGTACTCGTGTGCAGCAACTGGTCTCGGAATGTATTGAGCTACGCTTAACCAGTACGCATCAGGAGCCGGGACGTTTCAAAGCGGTGAAAGTGGCGGGACAGACCTGGGGATTGTTTTTTGAACGTTTGAGCGTCTCCGTACAGAAGCTGGAAAATGCCGTCGAGTTTTACGGCGCGATTTCCAACAACAAACTGCAAGGTTTGCCTGTTCAGGTGGAAACGAATCATGTGCATTTGCCGCCGGTGGTGGATGGCGTGGCGAGTGAAGGCATCATTCAATTCTTCTTTGAGGATCTGGAAGAAAATCAGGGTTTTAATATCTATATTCTGGACGAATCCAACCGGGTAGAAGTTTATCACCACTGTGAAGGCTGCAAAGAAGAGTTGGTACGTGATGTCAGTCGATTCTATTCGTCTTCCCACGATCGCTTCACGTATGGTTCCAGCTTTATCAATTTCAACCTGCCGCAGTTTTACCAGATTGTGCAGTTGGATGGCCGAACTCAGGTGATCCCTTTCCGCAGCAGCGCGCTTTCTCATTTGTGCATCACGCCTGCGGCGGAGAAAACGTCGATGGTCATGAATCAGCGGTTACAGATACTTTAACGCCCAACCCTGCGAATTTTCACCAGACCCGGTTATTACTTTCGCCTTATTTGGAAAAGGACTTCGTCATGGATTCGTTGCGGTTCAATAACCTGTTATTACTGGCCTTTGGCGAATATGACCGGTATCGGGATGCGTTCGCTTGCGCGGAACAGGTTTCGCATAGCAACGCCAAAAGTCATTGACGTTGCGAGCGCATACCCAGCGATCCTCCTGATAATTGGGGCGATCGCCTCTGGTCGGATATGATGCATTGGCTTCTAACGAATAATCACGATTCTGCTGCCATATTCCAAACTTAGACGTCAGTACGCCACCGTTGGTTTCATAATCGATGTCGGCGTTACCTTCAAACTAATCCAGTGTTTCTTCCAACTGACGCATCCATTTGCCGGCTATTTGATAGGACTCGCTATCGTTCATTTTCGATTCCTATTGATTTTCATGATCCACCTGCGATTATAGAGAGCATACGAGTATGAATTACAGGTCTTAATGTTATGAAAAAAGTCGTTCGTCAGTTTTTTCTGGCGTTATCGTTGCTGAGCCTGTTTGGGTGCGGCCTCAAAGGGCCGCTGTATATGCCACCCGATCAGAAAGCCCCATCGACAACCGGTGAGCAGAATGCGAATCAGGCATCACATCAAAAAGCGTCCATGTGACGTTAATGCGTGACGATGTGTCTATTATTATTTTATAACTGGTCACGATAAGGTTTACCGCGCCTGGTTAAGCTAGCGGAGTCAGGATAATGCAGTTCGCTAAGATGCACGGCTTAGGCAACGATTTCATGGTTGTTGATGCTGTAACGCAGAATGTTTATTTTTCCCCCGAGTTGATCCGCCGTTTGTCGGATCGATATTGCGGCGTCGGTTTTGATCAACTTCTGGTGGTGGAACCTCCTTACGATCCCGAACTGGATTTCCATTATCGTATTTTCAACGCTGACGGCAGTGAAGTCGCGCAATGCGGCAATGGCGCGCGCTGTTTCGCCCGCTTCGTTCGCCTGAAAGGGCTGACCAACAAGCGCGATATTGCGGTCAGTACCCAGACCGGGCGCATGATCCTCTCCGTCACCGATGACGAGCTGGTTCGGGTCAATATGGGAGAGCCCAATTTTGAACCGCAACAAGTGCCGTTTCGGGCGGTAAAAGCAGAGAAAACCTACATCATGCGCGCCGGGGAACACACCATACTTTGTGGCGTGGTATCCATGGGAAACCCGCACTGCGTGATTCAGGTCGATGATGTGAGTGTCGCCAAGGTGGAAGAGGTCGGGCCGTTGCTGGAGAGCCATGAGCGTTTTCCAGAACGTGCCAATATCGGTTTTATGCAGGTGGTCGATCGTCATACGGTTCGCCTGCGAGTTTACGAGCGTGGCGCCGGCGAAACGCAAGCATGCGGCAGCGGCGCCTGTGCCGCTGTTGCCGTTGGGGTACAGCAGGGGTTGTTGTCTTCACAGGTGCGCGTATCGCTGCCGGGCGGCGGTCTGGATATTCATTGGGATGGTCCGGGGCATCCGTTGTTTATGACCGGTCCTGCAACGCATGTTTACGATGGATTTATTCATTTATGAAGAATGTCGAGGAGCAGGCAGAGCGCCAGATCGAACTCAGTGACGAAATGGTTTTGCAGTTCCTGCAACAGAATCCTGATTTTTTTATCCGCAATGCCCGGCCTATCGAGCAGATGCGGATCCCTCACCCCGTTAGGGGCAGCGTATCGCTGGTCGAGTGGCAGCTTGCCCGTCAGCGCAACCATATCACTCAGCTTGAGGAAGAAATCACGCTGCTGATGGAGCAGGCGGGCGCGAACGAGGTGCTGTTCAAACGGCTTCTCGGCCTGCAAACCAAACTGGCGTCGGCCGACAGCCTACTGGATATGCTCGACAGACTCCAGCGCTGGGCGCGTAAGCTGGGGCTGGCGGGCGCATCCGTTCGTCTGTTCAGTGATAAATGGCGAATCGGCGCGCCTTCCGGTTTTACCCATTTATCGCTGAATCGAGCCCTATTTGAACCTCTGCGTATTCAGCGTCTTGGTCAGTCCAACCATTTTCTGGGAAGTTTGAACGGTCCTGAATTGCTGCTGGTGTTGCCTCAGGCCAAGCAGGTAGGATCGGTGGCGTTATCGCTAATGGGTGAAAATCACGATTTGGGGTTGTTGATCTTCAGCAGCCGCGACACGCATCACTATCAGGATGGAATGGGAACGGTCCTGTTACAGCAGTTGGCGACCATGTTGCCAGCCATGCTGGAGCGCTGGGTTGAGCGGATATGAGCCAGGTCGCCTCGTCTTCTACCTGTGCCTGTCTGCAACGCAGCGTGGATGATTTTCTGCGCTATCTGAAAGTGGAACGTCAACTGAGTCCCTTGACGCAAACCAGCTACGCCCGCCAGTTGGCTGCCGCGATCGCGATTGTGGCGGCGGGTGGAGTAACGGATTGGAAAAAACTGGATGCGAGCGGCGTCCGCGCTGTGGTTTCCCGCAGCAAGCGGGACGGACTGCACGCGGCAAGTCTGGCGCTGCGTTTGTCGGCGTTGCGCAGTTTTCTTGATTGGATGGTGTCGCGTGGCGAACTGGGCGCGAATCCGGCCAAAGGGGTTTCCACCCCGCGAGCCGGGCGTCATTTACCCAAAAACATGGATGTTGACGAGATGAACCGTCTGCTGGATATCGATCCGAACGATCCGCTGGCCGTACGCGATCGGACGATGCTGGAAGTGATGTACGGTGCGGGCCTGCGTCTGGCAGAACTGGTGGGAATGGATTGCCAGCATGTCAATCTTGCTGCGGGTGAAGTCCGGGTCGTGGGAAAAGGCAGCAAAGAGCGCAAACTGCCGATGGGGAAAACGGCGGTGGCCTGGCTTGAGCACTGGCTGGCGTTGCGCGAACTGTTCGGGCCGCAGAATGACGCCATTTTTGTTTCCAATCAGGGGCGGCGTATCTCCATGCGCAATGTGCAGAAGCGTTTTGCCGAGTGGGGTGTGAAACAAGGGGTCAACAGTCACGTTCACCCCCACAAGCTGCGTCACTCATTTGCCACTCATCTGCTGGAATCCAGCGGCGATTTACGCGCGGTGCAGGAGTTGCTGGGGCACGCCAACCTTTCGACGACACAGATTTATACTCATCTGGACTTTCAACATTTAGCGTCGGTGTATGATGCCGCGCATCCACGCGCCAAACGAGGAAAAACCTGATGCATTTTTATCGGCCTCTGGGTCAAGTTCGCGCGATCACCTTCGATTTGGATGACACCCTGTACGACAATTATGAGGTGATACGGCGGACTGAGCGGGAGTCGGTGAGCTTTTTGCAGCACTACCATCCCGCGTTACGCGATTTTCAGTTAGTGGACTTCAAGCATCTGCGCAATGAACTGCGTTCTCGGGAACCGGATATTTATCATGACGTTACGGAATGGCGGCGTCGTACGGTCTTACAGGTTATGCTGAATGCCGGTTTGCAGGCGGATGAAGCGGTTGCCGGTGCAAAGGCGGCGATGGAAGATTTCGCCCGCTGGCGCAGCCAAATCGATGTGACGCAAGAGACGCACCGCACGCTGGCCGCCTTAGCCGAACGTTTACCGCTGGCGGCGATCACCAATGGTAACGCCGAGCCGCATCTGTTTGGGTTAGATCATTACTTTACCTTTATTCTCCGCGCCGGTCCTCACGGGCGCGCAAAGCCGTTTTATGATATGTATCATCTGGCAGCGGAAAAACTCGATCTGCCCCTGAATCAGATGCTGCATGTGGGCGACGATCTCACTACCGATGTCGCAGGCGCGGTTCGCTGCGGTATGCAGGCGTGCTGGATCAATCTGCGCGAAGGCAGGCTCATGCATATTAATGACGCCCGGCTGTTGCCTCATATTGAGATTTCGCGGTTGGCATCGCTGACAGCATTGGTATAATCATTCATCAAACTGTACAAATAACCAGTGGGAAAGTGTCTTCTTTGCGATGACACGGTTTCCCGTCAATGGATAACCGGTATCTATGGACGTTTCTGAACTGCTCGATGGCCTCAACGACAATCAACGCGCTGCGGTAGCCGCGCCGCGTGGCAATTTATTGGTGCTGGCCGGGGCAGGCAGTGGCAAAACCCGGGTATTGGTGCACCGTATTGCCTGGCTGCTGTCCGTCGAAAATTGCTCCCCTTATTCCGTTATGGCGGTGACCTTTACCAATAAGGCGGCAGCGGAAATGCGGCACCGCATCGAGCACTTGATCGGCACCAGTCAGGGCGGGATGTGGATTGGCACTTTTCATGGCTTAGCCCACCGTTTGCTGCGCGCGCACCATATGGATGCCGGGTTGCCGCAGGATTTTCAGATTCTGGACAGCGATGATCAACTGCGGTTGCTCAAACGTCTAATACGAGCGCTGAATCTGGATGAGAAGCAGTGGCCGCCGCGTCAGGCCATGTGGTACATCAACGGAAAAAAAGACGAAGGGTTGCGTCCCCAACATATCGAAAGTTACGGCAACCCAATCGAACAAACCTGGCAGCGAGTTTATCAAGCCTATCAGGAAGCCTGCGATCGCGCCGGGCTGGTGGATTTTGCCGAATTGCTGCTGCGCGCGCACGAACTGTGGCTGAACAAACCGCACGTGCTGAACCATTACCGTGAGCGCTTTACCAATATTTTGGTGGATGAGTTTCAGGATACCAACCGTATCCAGTATGCATGGATTCGCATACTGGCAGGCGATAGCGCCAAGGTGATGATCGTTGGCGATGACGACCAGTCAATCTATGGCTGGCGTGGGGCTCAGGTTGAAAATATCCAATTGTTCCTGAAAGACTTTACCGGCGCTGAGACGATCCGGCTGGAGCAGAATTACCGTTCAACCAGCAACATCCTGAAGGCGGCCAACGCGCTGATTGCGCACAACGGCGGACGCCTGGGGAAAAATCTGTGGACGGACGGCGTGGATGGCGAGCCGATTTCACTCTACTGTGCATTTAATGAACTGGACGAAGCGCGGTTTGTCGTCAACCGGATTAAAGTCTGGCAGGAAAACGGCGGCGCGTTGAACGATAACGCTATCCTATACCGTAGCAACGCCCAGTCGCGTGTGCTGGAAGAAGCGCTGTTACAACAAAGCATGTCTTACCGTATTTACGGCGGCATGCGGTTCTTTGAGCGTCAGGAAATAAAAGATGCGTTGGCGTATCTTCGTCTGATTGCCAACCGTAATGATGATGCGGCGTTTGAGCGGGTGGTGAATACCCCGACGCGCGGCATTGGCGACAGAACGCTGGATGTGGTGCGCCAAACCGCCCGCGACAGACAGTTGACGTTGTGGCAGTCAACCCGAGTGTTATTGCAGGACAAAGTGCTGGCGGGACGCGCAAGCGCCTCGCTACAGCGCTTTATGGAGCTGGTTGATGCGCTGGCTTATGAAACCGCCGAACTGCCATTGCATGTGCAGACGGATCGGGTGATTAAAGATTCCGGCCTGTGGAGCATGTACGAGCAGGAGAAAGGGGAGAAAGGTCAGGCGCGGATAGAAAACCTTGAAGAACTGGTCACCGCCACGCGACAATTCAGCTATCAGGATGAAGACCAGGATCTGATGCCGTTACAGGCTTTCTTGTCGCACGCGGCGCTGGAGGCAGGAGAAGGCCAGGCGGACGCCAATCAGGACGCGGTGCAACTCATGACGCTGCATTCGGCGAAAGGGCTGGAGTTTCCGCAGGTTTTCATCGTCGGGATGGAAGAGGGCATGTTCCCCAGCCAGATGTCGCTGGATGAAGGCGGCCGGCTGGAAGAGGAACGCCGGCTGGCCTATGTGGGCGTGACCCGCGCCATGCAAAAGCTGACGTTGACCTATGCGGAATCCCGGCGTTTATACGGCAAAGAAGCTTATCATCGTCCTTCGCGTTTTGTGGGAGAGTTGCCGCCCGAATGCGTCGAAGAAGTCCGCTTGCGGGCCAGCGTCTCTCGCCCGGTTAATCACCGGCGCCTGGGAACGCCGGTCAGCCAGAATGACAGTGGTTATTCGCTGGGCCAGCGGGTTCGGCACACTAAATTTGGTGAAGGCACCATCGTTAATCTTGAGGGTAGCGGTGATCATTGCCGGATTCAGGTGGCGTTTCAGGGACAGGGAATTAAATGGCTGGTGGCGGCTTACGCCCGACTTGAAACGGTGTGATATGTTAAAAATGGTGTTTTTCCAAAGCAGAGACGACGGTAAAAAAGCGAGGGAAAGAGTATGGGAAATAACAGCTACGCTATTGTTACGTGAGATTTAAAACGGCGGGCGGCCTTAATCAGTTTTCCCGCACGCTGGCGTATTTCATTTTTTTTCCATAATTTCGTAGAACTCTCGAACCCTTTTTTTTATTAAATTGCCGACTTAGATATCAACATCTCTTTATTCGTCGAGTTGAAGGTTATTTAACAGACTTGGAATCTTATTAGAAATCGCCATATATAATATAATGCTATAATAAATAATGTTATTATTCTGATTTTATTCTTTTCTACGAAAAAAAATGGAATAAATAAAGGAAAAATAATGAAGAAGAAAAACCCATCGCCATCTCCTTTCGGAACATCGCAAAAGCTTTTGATCCCCATATCATCGATCATCCACGCATATTCTATTGTGAAGAACAGATAGATAAAAAAACACAAATAATTACGTAACCATAGAATAAAAAAGAGGGAAAAAATATTTTTTTTCAACATCTAGCGTAAATACTTTTTTAGCTTATTTATCATGAGCCTTGTTTGACGGCGTGACCATAAAGCAACTTAGTTGCTCTTTCTTTATGTTTCAGCATCGATCTGCCATATGATGTCTATTCTCTCTCTGGTGCGACTTCTTTTGCGTTAATTGATCCAATGAAATCATGGAAATTGCGTTGAATACCTCTGTTGTAGCGAGAACCTACACAATCAACTGCTCGTCGGTTAGATAGAGAGTATCGAGATTGGGATAATCATATTTGATTAAATCATAGAGGTGTTGTGTAACTTTGGCTAAATTTAAATGATCTTTTTGTAAGCAACTTGAGATGTATATTATCTCTACGTGACTTAAATTATTTGGATTTTTTCCAAAACTCTCTGCGACGACTCTTATTTGCATGGCAATAACACCCATTGATGTTTTTTCGGGACGTGAGGTTACTGTCAAGTTGTTATCTATCCCGTCATTACCGAGATAATCAAATTGTCTTGCAACTAAGACGCTATATTTAAAGTAATCCGGCATTCCTCCAGCTTCAGTTCTGGCGACTAACGCCAAGAGAATGGCTGGTATTTTGTATTGCCGAGCTATTTCTTTTATTTTTTCCTTATGAAACAGGATACATCCATCTTTACTCAGATATAAGTCCCTGCGTTTGTCCCTTTATTTTCATAAAAATAGAATTAGCCATCGATATAACTCCTTGTATCAAATATTCCTTAATGATGACGTTATAACGTCTTTTTGTTTTAAATAAAATAGGTTAATCAATTTATTTTTCAATATTAAAGATTAGCTGCGAAAAAGCAAATTTGATACCCATATAATGAATGTATCTTATTGTTTTTATAGGTATTGTAATTGCTCTTTAAGGCATCATGAAATAGATTTATTTCATGATCGTGATAATAATATTATGCGTTATATGTTGGTGGTTATTTAATGTGTGTGCTGTGTGCAATACATCAACGCGTATTGTGTATTGATAAATTGAAAGGTTTAATACGTTATCAGCCCACTTCATCCTTGAACAGATTGGTCTGGCAATGATGGCCTCATCATTCATTTAACCATTGCCACATCACCAATCTCTGGGGGCAAAACCAGAAAATTTATTCAATCGGCAACAGCGGGTTTTAAAGTTGACAGCCTTTTTCATCTCGGCGTAACATGCGCGCATCATTATTCCCGGAGGACCCACGCCTTGGACACACCCAGTCGATGCTGGCTCAATAACCTTATCGTTAGGTACAACTTCTAAGGCTATCTTCCTGTCGCTGATAGCCTTCGTGGTTGTCAGCGATGCTATTTATGTCGCTACGAGTCAGATCCGTCGAACGGACTGAAACCTGCCGGTGATGTTTTCACCTCTGTTTCTGTGCTTCAATCGCGTTGTCCATCTCTGTTACCGAAAGGGAGCTATGGCCTATGCTGAGCGCGTTTAAACTGGATCACTGCCGTTTATCTCGTCTGGAATTGGATGACTCCGATGATCTCACCTCCTCTGTCTGGGTCGATTTGATCGAGCCTGAAGATGACGAGCGAGAGAAAGTACAAAAGGAACTGGGACAAAGTCTGGCTACCCGGCCGGAGCTGGAGGATATCGAGGCGTCGGCGCGTTTCTTTGAAGACGAAGACGGGCTGCACATTCACTCCTTCTTCTTTTTTGAAGATGCGGAAGATCACGCCGGTAACGCGACCGTGGCGTTTACCATTCGTGATGGCCGCCTGTATACGCTGCGCGAACGCGAACTGCCCGCGTTTCGCCTGTACCGGATGCGCGCTCGCAATCAAACGCTGGTCGATGGCAACGCCTACGAACTGCTGCTGGATTTATTTGAAACCAAAATTGAACAACTGGCCGACGAAATCGAGAATATCTACAGCGATTTGGAATCGCTAAGCCGCGTCATTATGGAAGGGCGTCAGGGCGAAGAGTACGATGACGCGCTTTCAACGTTGGCGGAGCTGGAAGATGTGGGCTGGAAAGTTCGCCTGTGTTTAATGGACACGCAGCGCGCGCTGAATTTTCTGGTTCGCAAGACCCGTTTACCATCAGGTCAACTGGAGCAGGCCCGCGAAATTCTGCGCGATATCGAGTCCCTGCTGCCCCATAACGAATCTCTGTTTCAAAAAGTCAACTTTTTGATGCAGGCGGCGATGGGTTTTATCAATATTGAGCAAAGCCGTATCATCAAGATCTTCTCGGTGGTTTCCGTGGTCTTTCTGCCGCCAACGCTGGTGGCGTCCAGCTATGGGATGAACTTTGAGTTCATGCCTGAACTCAAATGGTCATTCGGGTATCCGGGCGCGATTGTGTTGATGATCCTGGCAGGTCTGGCTCCCTATCTTTATTTCAAACGTAAAAACTGGCTCTGAGTCCTTGTGCGCTCCCGCTGTGGTGGAGCGCACATTCCCTCAACACTTCATCTTTCCCACGCAGGCGCACAGGTTGGCATCAGGCATTGTGGTCTGTTTGCCGCAGGCTGAATACTGATTGGTTATAACTGCCTGTTGTCCTGCTACAAATTACCCTATCCATTATCTGGCCAATCTGTTTAGAATGGCTGACAATTCCTCTTTCTGAGACAGGGAGTTCGCATGAAAAAGGTTTTCCCCTTGATGCAATGGGGGATTCTACTGTCAGTTTCATTGATAGTGGGATTCGGGCTACGGGTGTACCATGTTCCGGCAGCGCTGTTACTGGGGCCTATGCTGGTTGGCGTGGTGATGGGGTTGAACGGTGCAACCATTCGTATCCCTCCCGTATTTTTTCTCGGCAGCTATGCGATACTCGGTTGTCTGGTCGCACAAAGTCTCTCGCTTTCCATCCTCACCCCTTTACTCAGCCAATGGGCGTTGGTGCTGTTCATTTTAGTGGCGACGCTCGCCGCCAGCGGACTTTCTGGCTGGATGTTAACGAAGTTCAGCGGACTGCCCGGCACGACGGGCACTTGGGGCGCCTCACCCGGCGGGGCTTCCGCGATGGTGGCAATGGCGGCGGAATTTGGCGCCGATGTTCGGTTGGTGGCGTTTATGCAGTATTTACGGGTGCTGATGGTGACTGCCGCCGCAGCGTTTGTCGCGCGTCTCAGCCTGGGGGACGCCGCCGCGGAAAATAATGCCGGACTGGTCTGGTTTCCGCCACTGGACTGGCGCTTTCTTGCCACCTTGTGCGTCGCGTTTGGCGGCGCATGGCTGGGGAGACGTCTCCGTATTCCTTCCGGCGCGCTGTTGGGACCGATGATTATTGGCTCGTTCCTGCACGCCAGCGGAACGATGAGTCTGGAGACGCCGGAATGGCTGCTGGCGCTGGCGTATGCTCTTATTGGCTGGAGCGTCGGTTTGAGTTTTACCCGCCCGGTATTTATTCTCGCCTTGCGTTCCTTGCCGCACATAATGATTTCAATCGTCGGACTGATGCTGCTGTGCGGCGGCATGGCGTTAATGATAACTCGGGTATTGCCTATGGATCTGTTGACTGCTTATCTGGCAACCAGCCCCGGCGGGCTGGATTCTATCGCCATTATTGCCGCAGGCAGCGGGGTCGATATGGGGTTTGTCATTGCGATGCAAACGCTGCGGCTATTTTCGACCCTGCTCTTTAGCCCGCTGTTATCACGCTTTATTTCGCGCCGGGTTGTATCCGACGCGGCGTAACCTGAACCCGACGCAGCTTACGCTGGTTATAAAGCGCGTCCAGAATGAACAGGGCCAGCGCGCTCCAGATAAAGGCGAACGCAATCAGTTTATCGCTACCCATCGTTTCACCATAAAAAATCACGGCCAGCATGAACATCAGGGTTGGACCGAGATACTGGAAAAAGCCCAGCGTGGAAAGGCGTAACCGCATGGCCGCTGCGGTGAAAAACAGCAACGGCACAGTAGTGATCATACCGGCGGCGATCAACAGCAGGTTCAGTGACCAGGGGTTGGCCGTCATATGGCTGCTTGGGCTGTCGGCGATAAAAAACAGGTAGATTACTGCCATCGGCAACAGCCACAGCGTTTCAATCAGCATCCCGGTTTGTCCGTCAATCCCGATCTTTTTGCGCAGCAGGCCGTATAGCGCAAAGCTGAAGGCTAGCCCCAGGGCGATGATCGGCAGCGAACCGAAGGTCCATAGTTGGACGAGCACGCCGGTAACCGCCAGTAATACCGCCATCCATTGCAGGCGCCGGAAGCGCTCGCCCAGAAACAGCATTCCCAGCATGACATTAACCAGCGGATTGATAAAGTAGCCGAGGCTGGCTTCCAGCATATGATGGTTATTGACCGCCCAGATATAGAGTAACCAGTTGCCGCCAATGAGTACGGCGGTCAGCGCCAGCAATAGCAGGTGTTTGACATTACGACAGGCGTAACGGACCTGACGCCATTTCCGGCTGAGGGTCAGCAGGATCAGCATAAAGAAAAACGACCAGATGATACGATGTGTCAGTATTTCATCGGGCGGAACATGCGCCAGCAACTTAAAGTAGACCGGTGCAATTCCCCAAATAAAGTAGGCGCCCAGGGCGAAAAAGATCCCCTTGCGGGTTTGTTGCGAATTCATTGGTGACTCGATAACGAAGGCGAGATACGCGCCAGTTTACGCAAAGTATCAGGCATTTTCACCTGGGCTGTGAATCCGCGATGCAGGTTGTGACCGCAGTGGGAATAATTCGAAATCTATCGGGCATAAAAGTTAATCAATCATTTATAAAGACTGAGAAAGCATCGAACATAGATTCAAATATCGGCGAACTGTGTAGAATGTCGGTTTTGTATTGGTATTGATTGCCTGGCTGAGACAGGGATCATGAACGCTTGGGAGAAAAGGTGGATGCGTAAAATTGTAGGGGGGTTGGCCGTGCTGTTGGCGACATATGCTCAGGCGGAAGAAGCAAAAATAAAGCCGGTGCATGATAAACCCGCGGTACGCGGCAGCATTATAGCCAGCTTTCTACAGGATCATGATAGCCCGTTTATTCTTTATCCTTATGAAAGCAACTATCTGCTGTACACCTATACCAGCAATATCAACAAAGCGGCGATACAGAGTTATAACTGGGCTGATGAAGCGCACAAAGATGAAATAAATTTCCAGCTTAGCCTGGGTTTTCCGCTCTGGCGCGGAATCTTCGGTGACAGCTCTTTGCTGGGCGCGTCCTATACGCAACGTTCTTGGTGGCAGTTATCCAATAAAAGCGAGTCTTCCCCGTTTCGTGAAACCAATTATGAACCGCAGATTTTTTTGGGCTGGGCGACAGATTATACTTTTGCCGGCTGGACGCTGCGGGATGTTGAAATGGGGTTTAATCATCAGTCGAACGGACGCTCCGAGCCGACTTCGCGTAGCTGGGATCGCGTCTATGCCCGGCTGATGGCGCAAAACGGCAACTGGCAGGTGGATTTGAAACCGTGGATTCGATTATCGGACAGCCAGGATGATAACCCGGACATTACCAAGTATATGGGGCACTATCGCCTGCGCGTCGGCTATATCTGGGGCGACAGCGTGTTCAGCGCGGAAGGGCGCTATAACTGGAACAGCGGCTATGGCGGCGGCGAACTGGGCTGGAGCTATCCATTGACGAAACATGTGCGTTTTTATACCAAAGTGTTTAGCGGCTATGGCGAATCGCTCATTGATTACAACCATCGCCAGACACGTTTCGGCGTCGGGGTCACGCTGAACGATATGTTCTAGTCACGACCGATTTCAGGCGTTGTTGTCCGCTCGCATTTTTTTTGCGCAGACTGACAACGCGGGAGAAATATTTCGGGGATGTGGGCAAGAATGGCGATAATCATGGCGCATGACGATTTAAAACATTGCAGTTTTACCGGACGGCGCTGAAAATAGCGCCTGTTTGATTTCATCGGATTGGGGAACGCGTGTCTACGGCGGAAGTATTGAATAAGGAAACGTTTGCTGTTCGGGTTTTACGGGAGACGTTTGGCTACCAGCAGTTCCGGCCGGGTCAGCAAGAGATCATCAACGCGACGATCGGCGGGCAGGACTGCCTGGTCGTGATGCCGACGGGCGGCGGGAAATCACTCTGTTATCAGATCCCCGCGCTGGTGATGGATGGCTTGACGCTGGTCGTGTCGCCCCTTATTTCGCTGATGAAAGATCAGGTCGATCAGTTACAGGCTTATGGCGTACCGGCCGCCTGCCTGAACTCCACCCAGACACGCGAGCAACAGTTTGAGGTGATGGCGGGCTGTCGCACCGGGCAGATCAAGCTGCTGTATATCGCGCCGGAGCGTCTGACGACGGACGGTTTTCTCGACCAGCTCATTCACTGGCAGCCGGCATTGATTGCGGTGGACGAAGCGCACTGCATTTCCCAGTGGGGTCATGATTTTCGGCCGGAATACCGGGCGCTGGGACAGGTTAAACAGCATTTCCCCACACTGCCGATCATTGCGCTAACCGCCACCGCCGATGAAACCACGCGGCGCGATATTATTCGACTGCTGGATCTTCAGTCGCCTCTCATTCAAATCAGCAGTTTTGACCGACCCAATATTCGTTACACGCTGGTGGAGA
The DNA here is from genome assembly GCF_005484945.1 of Brenneria rubrifaciens. Classification (NCBI taxonomy): domain Bacteria; kingdom Pseudomonadati; phylum Pseudomonadota; class Gammaproteobacteria; order Enterobacterales; family Pectobacteriaceae; genus Brenneria; species Brenneria rubrifaciens. The sequence goes on along the minus strand of NZ_CP034035.1, from coordinate 3,582,237 downwards.
AATTCAAACCGCTCGACCAACTGTGGATGTTTGTTCAGGGGCAGCGCGGCAAAAGCGGCATTATTTATTGTAACAGCCGGGCGAAGGTGGAAGACATCAGCGCTCGTCTGCAAAGCCGCGGGCTAAGCGTGGCGGCCTATCACGCCGGGCTGGAAAATGCGCGCCGTGCGCAGGTGCAGGAAGCCTTCCAGCGTGACGATCTTCAGGTCGTGGTGGCGACGGTCGCTTTCGGTATGGGGATCAACAAGCCAAACGTACGGTTTGTGGTGCATTTTGATATCCCGCGCAATATCGAATCCTATTATCAGGAAACCGGACGCGCCGGGCGTGACGGCCTGGCCGCAGAAGCGGCGCTGTTTTACGATCCGGCGGATATGGCGTGGCTGCGGCGTTGTCTGGAAGAAAAGCCCGCCGGACAACAGTTGGACATTGAGCGTCATAAGCTGAACGCTATGGGCGCGTTTGCCGAGGCACAAACCTGTCGTCGTCTGGTGTTGCTGAACTATTTCGGGGAGGGCCGCCAGCAGACTTGCGGTAACTGTGATATCTGCCTCGACCCGCCTCAGCGTTATGATGGTCTGGTTGACGCGCAGAAAGCGCTTTCCTGCGTGTATCGGGTGGGGCAACGCTTTGGGATGAGCTACATCGTTGAAGTGCTGCGCGGGGCGAATAACCAACGTATCCGCGAGTACGGCCACGATAAACTGCCGGTTTATGGCATCGGGCGGGAAAAGTCGCAGGAACACTGGGTCAGCGTGTTGCGCCAACTGGTTCACCTCGGTTTACTGAGCCAGAATATCGCCCAGCATTCCGCGTTACAGCTTACCGAATCGGCGCGGTCGGTGCTGCGTGGCGAAGTGCCTTTGCAACTGGCCGTACCGCGGGTGATAAACCTGAAACCGCGCGTCAGTCAGAAATCCTACGGCGGAAACTATGATCGAAAATTGTTCGCTAAGCTGCGCAAGTTGCGTAAATCCATTGCCGACGAAGCCAATGTGCCGCCCTATGTGGTGTTCAGTGACGCCACCTTGCTGGAAATGGCTGAGCTGATGCCGATCAACGCGGGTGAACTGCTAAACATCAATGGCGTAGGCCATCGTAAACTTGAGCGTTTTGGTTCGCCTTTCATGAGCATGATCCGAGATCACGTTGATAATGATGACGAGTGATGGAGTTTTAACCCTGAGTATCCCTATCAAACTCAGGATGACCGGTTGAAAAAGATAAACCCGGCGGATAAATGCGTCAGGCTTTTTTGGCGCAGGCAAGCAGCGCGCCGACCAGAACAAACAGTGAACCGAATATCCGGTTGAGCGTTTTCATCTGCCGTGGCCCTTTCAGCCAGCCAGCAATCCGCGTGGCCAGCGTGGCATAGCCAATCATGACCACCACGTCGACGACAACCGTGGTGACGCCCAAAACCAGATACTGGGTGACCTGTGGTTGATGTGGAATGATGAATTGCGGAAACAGCGCGGCCAGAAACACAATACTTTTCGGATTGGTCAGGTTCACCATAATCGCGCGTTTAAAGAGCCTGCGGCGCGGTATGACGCTGGCTATCGCCTGGAGATCCAGCGCGCCGGCGGCACGCCATTGCTGGACCCCTAACCAGATGAGGTAGGCCGCCCCTAACCATTTGAGAATATCAAACGCCACCACGGATTGTGAAAGCAACGTACCTAGCCCGATACCGACCAGCACAATATGTATCGACAGCCCGACCTGTAATCCGCCAATCGAGGCGACCGTGCCGCGATAGCCGTGACTGATGCCTGTACTCATGGTGTTGATAGCCCCTGAACCGGGAGAAAGACTGAGAATGAGCGTTGTCAGTAAATAGGTTAACCACCAGTCAATGGTCATCAGCAAATACTCCCTGCGTTTTTTTACTGGAAATTTTTTATGCAACAATACGCTGATATTCCTATTTCAAAAAGTCTTCCCGATAGTTTTACTGACCTGGCGCCGGAGATGTGTGATGATTCCGTATCACAATAGCCTGTTAACGCGAGAAGCGCAGTTTTCTGCCTTCGTTACCGGAGATCTACTGAATTTTTGGCGTCAGCGAGAAGAAGGGGAGTTTATCGGCGTCGATAATGTGCCGATCCGCTTTGTTCGTTTCTCTGCGCCACAGCATAAGCATGTCGTGGCGGTATTTCCGGGGCGTATCGAAAGCTACGTAAAATACAGCGAAGTGGCTTACGATCTTTTTCACAGCGGCTATGACGTGCTGATGATGGATCATCGCGGGCAAGGCCGTTCCGGTCGGTTGCTGGAAGATGGGCACCGCGGGCACGTATTACGCTTTAGTGATTACGTGGATGACCTTGCTCTGCTGTGGCGACAGCAAATAGCGCCATGCGCTTATACCCGTCGATTCGCGCTGGCACACTCGATGGGCGGGACGATACTGTCGCATTTTCTGGCGCGACAGCCGGCAGCGTTTGATGCCGTCGCGCTTTGTGCGCCGATGTGCGGCATTCATTTGCCGATCCCTCATTGGCTGGCGTGGCGAGTGCTTGACTGGTCGGAACATCATCCTTCAGTACGTGACTATTACGCGATTGGCACCGGGCAATGGCGGCCCTTGCCCTATCTGGTCAATATATTGACGCACAGCCGTGAGCGCTATCAGCGCAGCGTCCGATTTTATGCGGATTACCCGGAATTGCGCGTTGGCGGCCCGACTTATCATTGGGTGCGTGAAGCCATGACCGCGGGTAGACAGCTATTGGCGCGGGCTGCGGATATCACGACGCCGATATTGCTATTACAGGCGCAGGAAGATCGGGTGGTGGATAACCGCAGTCAGGACGTTTTCAGTCAGGCGCTGGCGCAGGCCGGCCACCCCTGCTCTGGCGGCGCGCCCCAGGTTATCGAAGGGGCGCGCCATGAAATTCTGTTTGAGAAAGATAATATGCGCGCTCGGGCATTTGAGCTGATTCTGGCTCACTTTGCCGACTTCATTAATTAAATTTTGCGGCGAATGCCGCCGCCACACCAGAGGTTAGATCTCACCGCTATGTACCATGTCGTTGCTTCCGATTTAGATGGCACACTGCTGTCACCCGACCATACCTTATCACCGTACGCAAAAGAGACGCTCAGGTTGCTGACAGAAAAAGGTATTCATTTTGTGTTCGCAACCGGACGGCATCATAGGGATGTCGCGCAAATTCGTGATGGTCTGGGTATCAGTGCGTTTATGATCACGTCTAACGGCGCACGGGTACATAACACGCAAGGGGAACTGATTTTCAGTCATAATCTGGATCAGGACATTGCTCGCGACCTGTATTACGTGATGCACAATAACCCGGACATGCTGACGCACGTTTACCGCAACGACGACTGGTACATGAACCGCCATCGACCGGAAGAAGAACGCTTTTTCCAGGAGTCGGTTTTCAAATATAAACTGTTTGAACCGGGCCTGTTGGAGACGGATGGCATCAGTAAAGTGTTCTTTACCTGCGATTCACATGAGCAGTTGTTATCATTGGAAGAGGCGATTAATGCGCGTTGGGGCGATCGCGTCAATGTGAGTTTTTCCACGCTGACCTGTCTGGAAGTGATGGCGGGGGGGGTATCTAAAGGGCATGCGTTGGAGCAGGTGGCAAAAATTATCGGCTTTTCACTGAAAGAGTGCATCGCCTTCGGCGATGGCATGAATGATTATGAAATGCTGTCGATGGCGGGTAAAGGCTGTGTCATGGGAAATGCGCATCAGCGCCTGAAAAATCTGTTGCCGGACTGCGAATTGATTGGCACCAATGCGGAAAGTGCCGTGCCTAACTATTTGCGGGATCTGTTCCTGAGATAATTGCGCGTTGTCATCCCCGGCGGGGCGGGGATGACAAGTCTGGAAAACGCCGAACGTCGTGAGTTAATGCGGTTTTATGATTTAGGCGGGGAACCGGTAGCTATTTTCTTTCACTCAACGGGTATTCGTGTTTTCTCAGGAAGTTTGAGTTCCTGAACTCATGGTGAAAGGGGAAAGAGATGTCCGCAGGCCGAATGTTTAATGTCCTGATTGCCCAGTTATTGGATCAATATAAGATAGATAACGATTATAGCCATTCTGATGAAGATAATATTTACGCATTTGAGCTGGGTAATGGAATCAAAATAAATATTCTTTCGGATAAAAATAATTATCTTCATATGGTGGGCTTTCTGGATCTGGATATCCAACGATTGGATAATACAAAACTTGCTGAATTGCTGGATATTAATAGATTCAGCTTACAGCACCCGATATATGTTGTTGGCCTGCATCGTGAAAAAAAGCAACTTTCCCTTCATACCCGTCAGCCATTATCTGGGCTGGATTCTTCCGATGTTTTTTCGCTTTTTGAAATTTTAGTTGATAAGGCGACGGTGTTGCAACGTTGGTTGAATAATAACGTCGGCCTGAATTGGGAGAATAATTACACCTGATATTTATTTTATTAAATATTATACCCTAAGTGATTCGGGTGACTCAGTGCAGCCAATGCACATGCAACTTGAATTACGACCGGAGAAGTTAATAAAACATTCATTAGCGAGAGAATATATTATGGGAAATTTTTGTATTACAAGGAGCGCAGGTCCCGGTTCTCCAGGTTCTCCTGGAGCGGCTGAGCACGCTTCCAGTTCAACAAATGTTCATACCAGAGGCGGGCAAACCATAAACTCTGTGTATGATTTACCTTATGAAGAGAGAGAGGAATTTCTCAACGCGTACGATCCCGTACGTTCAATGGGTCTGAATGAGAATACATTGCTCTACCGTTCAACAGAAAGACGTTTTATTTCTAACAATCAACTGAAAGGTAACCCGAATTCCATCGCCAGTATATCCAACCATGAGAGAGTGCGGCCTAATCCCTACCTGGGACTGATCAGAGGTGCGACGCCTCACTTCCCGGTAGAAATGCGGGCAAGTGATCTTGGAACACCCTCCTTAAATGTGATGGTGGGCCCGCAAGCCAGAGGTACTGTCTCGCTGTATGCCAGCGGCAGGCAGAACGTTACGGTTGAAATGAGCCTGGGCGATTTTATGCGAGAGGGGGGAAGGGTTTACAATGATTCCTCTTCCGCGATGAGTTCGGAATATGCTACCGCGCTGATCGTCACGCTGCCGAGAGGCAGTTCAGTTCCGGTGAGAATCGTCTAGTCATTATGCTGGTGTATGACGACTGGCATAGAGGCATCGTCAATACGCTTTCTCCCTCTAGGAAAAATGCTGACAAGATAGCATTTGCGAAGATTGCGCATTACGTGGGTTGCATTGCTTGTTGCTGACGCCTCGATATGGGCCGGGTGTGGGATCAGGGATGACATGAGCCTGGTCTGGCAGTCAGCGAAAAAACACTTTACAGACGCGAATGATAATGATTATTATTGTCATGCGTTCCAGGAAAACCTGTCGCTCTGTTTTGTGCTATTTCATGCAGAGATGACGTTTGTATAGACGGTGTCTCTCTGCGCGATGTGCACGTAACAACTTCCGGTTTTGCTGTGAAGGCACGACATTGCTCACATTGCTTCCAGTATTTATTTAGCCAGCTCGGGTGCTGGCTTTTTTTTGCCCGCGGTTTGTTCTCCTCTGCGGTCATCTTTTGTCGCTATCCTGTTCTGATTTTTTGAACCGCGCATTAAATTTTTTACGCTATCTTATTCTGTGCCGCCCGTTAGACTTTACTTAACAAAATGCGGGAGTCACTGACATGATCTCTTTACGTAAAGCGCAAGATCGCGGGCATGCAAACCACGGTTGGCTGGATAGCTGGCACACCTTTTCATTTGCCGATTATTACGATCGTCAATTTATGGGATTTTCGGCGCTGCGCGTCATTAATGAAGACCGTATTGAAGGCGGGCAGGGTTTCGGCACGCATCCGCACAAAGATATGGAAATTCTGACGTACGTTCTCTCCGGTACAGTGGAACATCAGGATAGCATGGGTAATAAAGCGCAGGTTCAGGCGGGCGAGTTCCAGATCATGAGCGCGGGCACCGGTATCCGTCACTCGGAGTACAATGCCAGCCGCGATGAACTACTGCATCTGTATCAGATCTGGATTATCCCTGAAAAAAACGGGTTGCCGCCGCGCTACGATCAGAAACGCTTTGACGTGTCTCAGGGGCGTCAACGGGTGCTGTCGCCGGATGCCGGTGATGGATCGCTGAAAATCTTTCAGGATATGACATTATGGCGTTGGGCCTTGCAATCCCAGGAGCAATCCATCTATCAGGTCCAGGCGGAACGTCGCGTCTGGATTCAGGTGGTGCGCGGCAGCGTGGAAATCAATGGCCGCAAGGCGGAAACCAGTGACGCGTTCGCGATTTTGGACGAAGAAACGTTTATGGTTCATGCCGGCAAAGAGAGCGAGATCTTGCTGTTTGATTTGCCGCCGGTATAAGCGCGCCCCGGTTTATCATCGTTGACATTCAGGCGGGCATTCTTGCCCGCCGCCTTCAGGCCGCCACGATATGGCGCTGAAAATCGCTCCCGGTTCACAGTTTCATATATGCGCGTACTCCGTCCAGAAACATCTGGGTTGAGAGCATCACCAGAATCAACCCCATCAATTTCTCCAGTGCGCTGACGCCTTTCTCTCCCAGCAGACGTAAAAACAGATCCGACATCAACAGGATAATGAAAGTGATGCCCCAGGCGATGCCGAGCGCGAGGGTCATGTGCGACAACTGATTCGGGTATTGGTGAGACAATAGCATCAGCGCCGCGAGGATCGACGGGCCAGCGACTAGGGGGATCGCCAATGGCACCAGAAAGGGCTCTTCACCCGCGGGTAGACCGCTACTGTTTCCCTCCTTTGAGGGGAATATCATGCGAATGGCGATCAGGAACAACACAATACCGCCAGAGATGGACACCGTTTCCGTGCGCAGGTTGAGAAACGCCAAAATCCGCTCGCCGGCAAAAAGAAAAATCAGCATCAGCCCCAGTGCAATGAGCATCTCGCGGATCAGCACCACGCGTCGGCGTTTGGGATCTAAATGCTTCAATACCGACATGAAGATAGGCAGATTGCCGAGGGGGTCCATTATTAGCAGCAACAGAACCGTTGCCGAGATCATTTCTGTCATTGTGGTTTTTTTGCTCCTCAAATCCTATTTCCTGAAATCGCACGGTGACTTTGCCATCCCGCATCAAGGATGACAACATTAGAATGACTGCTAAAAAACGTGGGGCTATCGAATAAATTCACTTGCGACTTTATGTACATTTTGTATGGTGGAAATACTTGACGCTAAATGTGTTTACTACAATACACCCGTCTTCTTTCAAGTCGCATCGGTGTTAATCGCCAGAATAAATTTTGTTACCCCCAAGGCAGGACAGTTACCATGAAAAATGTTGGTTTTATTGGCTGGCGCGGTATGGTCGGTTCGGTTCTCATGCAGCGCATGATGGAAGAACGCGATTTTGATGCAATCCGCCCGGCGTTCTTTTCCACTTCCCAGCACGGCGAACCCGCACCGGCGCCGGGGGGTCAGCAAGGCGTGTTGCAGGACGCTTACAATCTGGAGGCGTTGCGGGCGCTGGATATTATCATTACCTGCCAGGGTGGTGATTATACCAATGAGGTCTATCCGAAGCTGCGTGAAAGTGGCTGGCAGGGCTACTGGATTGATGCGGCGTCCTCACTGCGTATGCAGGATGAGGCCATGATTATTCTTGATCCGGTTAACCGCGCGGTGATTAAGCAGGGGCTGGATAAAGGCATCAAGACGTTCGTCGGCGGTAACTGCACCGTCAGCCTGATGCTGATGTCGCTGGGCGGACTGTTTGCCAACGATCTGGTTGACTGGGTATCGGTGGCGACCTACCAGGCCGCGTCCGGCGGCGGGGCGCGCCATATGCGTGAACTGTTGACGCAGATGGGGATTCTGCATGGCGAAGTCGCCGGCGAACTGCAAGATCCGGCGTCAGCCATTCTGGACATTGAACGCAAAGTGACGGCCTTGACGCGCAGCGGCGCGTTGCCAACCGATAACTTCGGCGTACCGTTGGCGGGCAGCCTGATTCCCTGGATAGATAAGCAATTGGATAACGGTCAAAGCCGCGAAGAATGGAAAGGTCAGGCGGAAACCAACAAAATTCTCGGCACCAGCCAGGCGATCCCGGTTGATGGCCTGTGCGTGCGCGTGGGCGCGCTGCGCTGCCACAGCCAGGCGTTTACCATCAAACTGAAAAAAGACGTGGCGCTGCCGGAAATCGAGCAAATGCTGGCAACCCATAACGACTGGGTGAAAGTGGTGCCGAACGATCGTGAGATCACGATGCGTGAACTGACGCCAGCCGCCGTGACCGGTACGTTGTCGACGCCGGTTGGCCGCCTGCGCAAGCTGAACATGGGGCCGGAATATCTGTCCGCCTTCACGGTGGGCGATCAACTGCTGTGGGGAGCGGCTGAACCGCTGCGCCGTATGTTGCGCATTCTGTTGTAACTGCCTTTAATCAGGCGCAATCCGGCTTACGGGTTGCGCCACGGACAATCAACGAATTCCCTTACTCCGCGCGCATTCCACCACCCGAAAGCAAGTCTGCGGCACAGCCCCGCTGAATCAACGTGTGCGCTATCGGCGGTTAGGCGGCCTTACCCATATCTTTCAGCGAGTTGCGCGGTGAAATCAGCGGTACGTGTACCTCGACACGGGTAAATTTGTCGGCTTCGCAAACCACCGTGATGCCATAGCGGTTGCCGTAGCGGGCTTTGATGCGCCGATCCACCAGATTCATACCGAGCCCGTCACCGCCATCGGGAGGCTGATACATGCCCGCGTTGTCTTCCACCGTGAGTTCCAGCGTATTGGCGAGCAGGCGTCCGCTGATATGAATATAACCACTCTCAATCATCTGGGAAATGCCGTGCTTGATGGCGTTCTCGACGATAGGTTGCAGGGAGAACGCGGGTAAACGGGCTTCCAGCAATTCATCTGGCAGGGATATCTCCACCGTCAGATGGTCGGCGAAGCGCGCTTTCTCGATCTCCAGATAAGCGTTGACGTGCTCCATCTCGTCGTTAAGCGACACTTCATCATTACTGCGTTTGAGGTTTTTGCGAAAAAAAGTCGATAGGGACAGCACCAACTTGCGCGCGTGGTCGGGATTACGGCGAATCACCGCCGATAAGGTGTTCAATGCGTTAAACAAAAAATGCGGGTTGACTTGCGCGTGAAGCAACTTGATTTCCGACTGCACCAGCAACTGTTTTTGCTGCTCGAACCGTCCGGCCAGGATCTGTGCGGAAAGCAGATGGGCGATCCCTTCTCCCAGTGTGCGATTCATACTTGAAAAGAGCTTGTTCTTGGGTTCATACAGTTTGACGGTGCCGATGACACGCTGTTCTTCGCCGCGCAGCGGGATAACCAACGTTGAACCCAGTTTGCAACCGGAGGAAATGGAACAGGTGTAAGACACCTCGTTGCCATCGGCGTAGACCACCTGATTGTTATCAATGGCCCGATGGGTATGCAATGAGGTGATCGGCGAGCCGACGATGTGGTGATCGTCGCCCAGCCCGATGAATGCCAGCAGTTTGTCGCGGTCGGTGATGGCGACGGCCCCTACCCCCAGCTCTTCATACAAAATACGCGCCACGCGCATGCTGTTTTGCTGGTTGAAGCCCTGACGTAAAGCGCCTTCGGCGCGCGCGGCGATTTTCAATGCTTTGGCGGAAAAAGCCGAGGTGTACTTCTCGAAGATCGCCCGCCTGTCGAGCAGAATACGCATAAACATGGCGGAACCGATGGTATTGGTGATCATCATTGGCAAGGCGATGTCTCTCACCAGTTCCACCGCGTTGTTAAACGGACGGGCAACCAGCAGGATAATCACCATTTGCAGGATCTCCGCCACCAGCGCGGCCAGCCCCACCACCAACGGCTGGAACAGCAGATCGATGCGATTCCGCTGCGTCAGATAACGGTGTAGCAGGCCGCCGATCAGCCCTTCGGCAATGGTCGACAGCATACAGGCCAGTGCGGTCATGCCGCCCATGGAATAGCGGTGAAGTCCACCGGTCAATCCTACCAGAAAGCCGACTGAGGGGCCGCCCAGCATGCCGCCCAGCACGGCGCCCGTCGCGCGCGTATTGGCAATGGAGTCGTCAATATGCAGGCCGAAATAGGTGCCCATGATGCAGAACACGGAGAAAACCAGATAGCACACCAGCTTGTGGGGCAAGCGGATCGTGACCTGCATCAGAGGGATGAAGAGCGGGGTTTTACTCAACAGGTAAGCGATGACCAGATAAACGCACATCTGTTGCAATAAAGAAAGAATCAGATCGATCTGACTGACCATAGGAAATCACTCTTAATAATATCCGCTTCACAACGGATTAGACCTTTCTTGCTTACGGTTGCCGTGTTGTTGAGGTTACAGCATGGCGCGAGAGATAAGACGTTGGCGATATCGCTTTTCCGGCAAACGCGAATTAATTATGTGCAATATATGCTAAAAGCACATTTGCATAATTTATTTGTATAAATATAAACAGAAAAATTCGGTGACGTCTCAGATATTTCATCGTTCTTTGGCTACGCTGAGTAATAAGTCGTTATCAAGTGAATTATTTTATACCGTAAATTATTTTTTTCACATGGCATCATGACGTTTCATTTATCAATTGACTGTTTTTATTGTTTTTTTAATTCCTGTCGAGGTGAAATATAACAGCATTACGATGACCTGTTTATAAAACATATTTATTTAATTCAAATGGTTAATCAGAGGATGGATGCCATGCCAGATTTTTCTGATGCAATCAACGCACTCATCGCCGGATATTATGCCGATCCTTTTTCACTGTTGGGAATGCATCAAACCGCTAAAGGTATAGAAGTCAGGGCGTTATTACCGGATGCTCAAAAGGTATGGGTCATCGACGCCGCTACCGGGCGAAAAATTGTTGAATTGGAACGGATTGATACGCGCGGATTTTTTTGTGGGGTGTTGCCGCGCAGAAAAAAAACCTTTCATTACCAGCTTGGCGTCACCTGGCAGGAAGAAACCTGGCTGATTGAAGATCCTTACCGCTTTGGCCCGTTGTTACAGGATTTGGATATCTGGCTGCTGGCTGAAGGCACGCACTTACGTCCCTATGAGCGTTTGGGCGCTCATCTGGAAACGCTGGATGGGGTGGCGGGGACGCGTTTTGCCGTTTGGGCGCCCAATGCGCAGCGGGTTTCGGTGGTGGGGGGATTCAATTTCTGGGACGGGCGTCGTCATCCCATGCGCTTAAGAAAGGAGAATGGCGTCTGGGAGCTGTTTCTCCCCGGCGTGACGCAGGGGCTGCTGTATAAATACGAGATGATTGACCGTCAAGGCAACGTCCGCCTGAAAGCCGATCCTTATGCATTCGAAGCGCAAATGCGCCCTGATACCGCTTCTCTGATTACCCCGTTGCCGGAAAACGTGCCCGTTAATGCCGTACGCCGTCAGGCGAATGGTTTACAGGCGCCGATTTCCATTTATGAAGTGCATCTGGGTTCCTGGCGGCGGCATGCGGATAACAATTTCTGGCTGAGCTATCAGGATCTGGCGGCACAACTGATTGCCTACGTTAAAGAGATGGGGTTTACCCATATCGAGCTGATGCCCATCAATGAACACCCCTTTGATGGCAGTTGGGGCTATCAGCCGCTCGGACTTTACGCGCCGACGCGCCGCTTTGGTACGCCCCTGGAATTCAGGCAGTTTGTCGACGCTTTTCACCAGGCGGGCATCAATGTGCTGCTGGATTGGGTGCCGGGACATTTTCCCGGCGACGAATATGGTCTGGCCCGGTTCGACGGTACGGCGCTGTACGAATACGCCGATCCCCGCGAAGGATACCACCAGGACTGGAACACCCTGATTTACAACTACGCACGTCATGAAGTACGTAACTATCTGGCGGGCAACGCCCTGTTCTGGATGGAGCGCTATGGCATTGACGGGTTGCGGGTGGACGCGGTGGCGTCAATGATTTACCGCGACTACAGCCGTACCGAAGGGGAGTGGGTGCCGAACCACTACGGTGGCAAAGAGAACCTCGAAGCGATTGCTTTCCTGCGTTACACCAACCAGATGCTGGGCCATGCCTACTCCGGCGCGGTGACCATTGCGGAAGAGTCGACGGACTATCCGGGGGTCACGCTGCCGCCGGACTGCGACGGTCTGGGGTTCCATTACAAATGGAATATGGGCTGGATGCACGACACGCTGTCTTACATGCAGCTCGATCCGATTCACCGCAAATATCACCACGATCGGCTGACATTCGGCTTGTTGTATGCCTACAGCGAAAATTTTGTCCTGCCGATTTCCCATGACGAAGTGGTGCACGGCAAGCGATCGCTGCTTGACCGTATGCCCGGCGACGTCTGGCAGAAGTTCGCCAATCTGCGCGCTTACTACGGTTTCATGTGGGCTTATCCCGGCAAAAAACTGCTGTTTATGGGCTGTGAGTTTGCCCAGGGGCGTGAATGGAATCACGACGCCAGTCTGGACTGGCATTTGCTGGACGAACCGGAAGGCTGGCACCGCGGCGTTCAGCTACTGGTCCGCGATCTCAACCACTGTTACCGCCAGCAGCCGCCGCTGTATCAACTGGATTTTCAGCCGCAGGGATTCGAGTGGCTGGTGGTGGACGATCGGGAAAACTCGGTGTTTGCCTTTGCGCGGCGCGACGAACAGGGCAATGAAGTGCTGGTGGTCAGCAATTTCACGCCCGTACCGCGCTACGGTTACCGCATCGGGGTTAACCAGCCCGGCCGCTGGCGCGAAATCATTAATACCGATTCCGGTTACTATCGCGGCACTAATCTGGGCAACGAAGGGCTGGTGGAGAGCGAACATATCGGCAGCCATCAACGCCCCCAGTCACTGTCGTTAACGCTTCCTCCCCTGGCCACGCTGTATCTGGTGAAGGAGGCTTAAATGACGGTATTGCAAGCGGGCAGGCCCGCCCCGTTGGGGTCAAGCTATGATGGCGAAGGGGTTAATTTCGCCTTGTTTTCGGCCGATGCCGAACGGGTCGAACTGTGCCTGTTCGATGAACGGCAACAGGAGCAACGGCTGGAATTAACGCATCGCAGCGGGGATATCTGGCATGGCTTTCTTCCCGGCGCGAAGCCCGGTCTGCGCTATGGGTTTCGGGTGTCGGGGCCGTTTGAGCCCGCCGCGGGGTTGCGGTTTAATCCGCATAAGCTGCTGCTTGATCCCTGTGCCCGCCTGCTGGATGGCTGGGTAGCCGATAACGATTGTCTGCACGGCGGACTTGATCGGCGTGATGAACGAGACAGCGCCGGCGTGATGGCGAAGTGTGTCGTCATCGCAGAGGATTACGACTGGCAGGACGACCGTTATCCGCAGACGCCGTGGAGCCAGACGGTAATTTATGAGGCCCATGTGCGCGGGCTGACGCAATTACACCCTGATATTCCCGAAGCCATGCGCGGCAGTTACGCGGCGCTGGGCCACCCCGTGATGATCGACTATCTGAAAACGCTGGGCGTGACGGCGCTGGAGTTATTGCCCGTTCAGCAACACGCGGATGAACCACGGCTACAGCAGAGGGGGTTGCGTAACTACTGGGGTTACAACGTGCTGCTGCCGTTCGCCGTGGATAACAGCCTGGCGGCCGGTGACGATGCGCTGAATGAATTTCGCGATACGGTAAAAGCCCTGCATAACGCGGGCATTGAAGTCATTCTCGATGTGGTGTTCAACCACAGCGCCGAACTGGATGCGGCAGGGCCGACGCTTTCCCTGCGCGGCATTGATAACCGTAGCTATTACTGGCTGACCGAACAGGGCGAATACCACAACTGGACCGGCTGCGGCAACGCGCTGCGCCTTAATCATCCCGCGGTGGCGGCCTGGGTAATGGCATGTCTGTGCTTCTGGCGTGAAGCCTGTCATGTCGACGGTTTTCGTTTTGATTTGGCGACCGTGCTGGGACGCACGCCCGATTTCAATGCTTCCGCGCCGCTACTGATCGCCATCAAAAATGACGGGCGTTTGCAAGGCTGCAAACTGATTGCCGAACCGTGGGACATCGGCAACGGGGGTTATCAATTGGGTCGGTTCCCTGCGCCGTTTGCCGAATGGAGCGATCGGTATCGTGACGATATGCGGCGCTTCTGGCTGCATGGCGATGTTTGCCTCGGCGATTTCGCCCGTCGTTTTGCCGCCTCCAGCGATATCTTCCGGCACCATGAACGCCTGCCTTATGCCTCTATCAACAAACTGACCGCGCACGACGGTTTTACGCTGCGCGATCTGGTCTGTTTTAACCATAAACACAATGACGCCAACGGTGAAGGCAACCGCGACGGCACCGACAGCAACTTCAGCAATAATCACGGGACGGAAGGGCTGGATGCCGATGAGGAGACACAGCGCCGGCGTCAGGCCAGCCAGCGGGCATTGCTGACGACGCTGCTGCTATCGCAGGGAACCCCCATGCTGCTGGCGGGTGATGAACAGGGGCACAGTCAGCAGGGTAACAACAATGCCTATTGTCAGGATAACGAACTGACCTGGCTGCACTGGGATAACGTCGATCAGGCTCTGCTCCGGTTTACCGCCGGGCTGATCCATCTGCGCCGTACCCTGCCGGCGTTACAGCAGGAAGGTTGGTGGCAGGAGGGCGACAACGTCGTTCAATGGCTGGATATCAACGGGCAACCCTTAACCCCGCAACAGTGGGAACAAGGTGAAAGGCAGTTACAAATTTTGCTTTCCGAGCGCTGGCTCTTGGTGATTAACGCCAGCGCGCACCAGGGACATTTCACCCTGCCGACAGGACAGTGGACGGTTTCGCCACCGTTTGATGAGAAGGATCACCGGATCAACAATGGGGTATGGCAAGGGAATGCGCAGGCGGTCTGTATCCTTACAAAATAAAATAAGAAGGAGTTAGCCATGGTGAGTAATGATAAAAACGATCCTCTGATGCTGGCAAGACAATTACCGCTCAAGTCTGTGGCGCTAATTCTGGCAGGGGGCCGGGGAACGCGTTTGAAAGAGCTGACGGCCAAACGCGCCAAGCCCGCCGTGCATTTCGGCGGTAAATTCCGCATCATTGATTTTGCCCTGTCCAACTGCCTCAACTCCGGCATCCGGCGTATTGGGGTGATTACCCAGTATCAATCACACACGCTGGTGCAACATATTCAACGCGGCTGGTCTTTCCTGAATGTGGAAATGAACGAGTTTATCGATCTGCTGCCCGCACAGCAGCGTAACGCCGCCGAAAACTGGTATCGCGGCACCGCCGATGCGGTCTGTCAGAATCTGGATATCATTCGCCGCTATCGGGCGGAGTATGTGGTGATACTGGCAGGCGATCATATCTACAAGATGGATTATTCGCGCATGCTGATCGACCATGTGGAAAAAGGGGCGGAATGTACCGTGGCCTGTCTGCCGGTGCCGCTGAAAGAGGCCTGCGCCTTTGGTGTTATGAGCGTGGATAAACAGCACCGTATCCTCGATTTCGCGGAAAAACCGCAGAACCCGATCCCGATGCCGGATAACCCGGATATGGCGCTGGCAAGCATGGGGATCTATGTTTTTAATGCGGACTACCTTTATCACATGTTGGAAGAGGATGTCTGCGTGACGGATTCCAACCATGATTTCGGTCAGGATCTGATCCCGAAAATTGTCGCGCAGCATTCAGCCTGGGCGCATCCTTTTACGCTTTCGTGTGTAACCTCGGGTGAGAGCGGTCATCCCTACTGGCGGGATGTCGGTACGCTGGAGGCGTACTGGCAGGCGAACCTGGATTTGGCGTCCGTGACGCCGGAGCTGGACATGTATGACCGTAACTGGCCGATTCGCTCGGCGATTGAATCATTACCGCCGGCCAAATTTGTGCAGGATCACTCCGGCAGCCACGGCATGACCATGAACTCGCTGGTTTCAGGCGGCAGCATTATTTCCGGTTCGGTGGTGACCCATTCGGTGCTGTTTCCTCGCGTCCGGGTAAATTCGTTTTGCAATATTGATTCAACACTGCTGTTGCCGGACGTCACCGTCGGGCGTTCCTGCCGCCTGCGCCGCTGCGTCATTGACCGCGCCTGCCAACTCCCGGAAGGCACGATCATTGGCGAAAACGCGGAAGAAGACAGCCGCCGTTTTTATCGCTCGGAAGAAGGGGTGGTGCTGGTGACAAGGACGATGCTGGAAAAACTGTAATAGGCGCCGTGATAAAACAGTCATAGTGACAAACAGGAGTAATGATGCGGGTATTACATGTTTGTTCAGAACTCTTTCCATTATTGAAAACCGGCGGGCTGGCGGATGTCGCCGGGGCGCTTCCTGCCGCGCAGCTTGCCGCCGGGACGGATGCCAGGGTGCTGTTGCCGGCGTTTCCCGATCTGAAAAAGGGTATCGCCAGTACGCAGGTCGTGCGTGAGCTGGATACTTTCGCCGGGCATGTCACGTTGCTGTTCGGCCAATTCAACGGGGTCGGTATTTATCTGATCGACGCGCCGGATTTGTATGGCCGTGCCGGAAGCCCTTATCACGATCCCGCTTTGCATGCCTATGGGGATAACTATTTACGCTTTGCGCTGCTGGGCTGGATGGCCTGTGAGCTGGCCTGTGGGCTGGATCATTACTGGCGGCCGGCTATCGTGCATGCCCATGACTGGCACGCGGGATTGGCCTGCGCCTACCTTGCCGCCCGCAATCGTCCGGCGAAATCGGTGTTTACCGTCCATAATCTCGCGTATCAGGGGTTGTTTGACGCCCGTCATATGGCGGAGCTTCAACTTCCGCCGGATTTTTTTCAGGTCTTCGGGCTGGAATTCCACGGACAGATCTCCTATCTCAAAGCGGGGCTGTATTACGCCGATCATGTCACTACCGTCAGCCCGACCTATGCCCATGAAATCACTTTGCCGGAATTCGGCTATGGCATGGAGGGGTTACTGAAATCCCGCGAAGAAGCAGGGCGGTTGTCCGGCATTCTCAACGGGGTGGACGATGCGATCTGGAATCCGGCGCATGATCATTTATTGATCAGCCACTACAATCGAGATGTATTGGTGAATAAAGCCGAGAATAAACGGCATCTGCAAACGGCAATGGGGCTGAAGATCAATGATAAGGCGCCGATATTCGCCATCGTCAGCCGGCTGACTAGCCAAAAAGGTCTGGATATTGCGCTGAGCGCCGTACCGGACCTGCTGGATCAAGGAGGACAACTGGTGGTGCTGGGGGCGGGCGATGCGGATTTGCAGCAGGGATTTCTGGCCGCCGCCGCAGAG
Source organism: Brenneria rubrifaciens (assembly GCF_005484945.1). Classification (NCBI taxonomy): domain Bacteria; kingdom Pseudomonadati; phylum Pseudomonadota; class Gammaproteobacteria; order Enterobacterales; family Pectobacteriaceae; genus Brenneria; species Brenneria rubrifaciens. Next base: position 3,564,951 of record NZ_CP034035.1, on the reverse strand, counting down.
TACCACGGCCAGGTCGGGGTACAGATCGGCTACCATGAGGCGTTTTCACACCGCATCATCGGCGGCGCGGACGTGATCATGGTGCCGAGCCGGTTTGAACCCTGCGGCCTGACGCAGCTCTACGGGCTGAAGTACGGCACGTTGCCGCTGGTGCGCCGGACGGGGGGGCTGGCCGATACGGTATCGGACTGTTCGCTGGAAAATCTGGCGGACGGGCTGGCGAGCGGGTTTGTATTTAACGATTGTAATGTGGGATCGCTTTCCAGAGCGATTCGCCGCGTGTTTGTGTTGTGGTCACGTCCTACACTGTGGCGTTATGTCCAGCGTCAGGCGATGGCAATGGACTTTAGCTGGAAGGTGGCCGCGCAGTCTTATCAGACGCTATATCAACGCTTGTGTTAGCACTCACTTGGGAATGAATATTATGAACTCTCCGTTTATCTATAGTTCACCAACGCTCAGTGTGGAAGCGCTGAAACATTCTATCGCTTACAAACTCATGTTCGCTATTGGCAAAGATCCGTCGATCGCCAATAAACATGACTGGTTGAACGCCACGCTGCTGGCGGTGCGCGATCGCATGGTGGAACGCTGGCTGCGCTCCAACCGGGCACAGCTTTCGCAGGATGTGCGTCAGGTTTACTACCTCTCGATGGAATTTTTACTGGGGCGAACGCTATCCAACGCGCTGCTGGCGATGGGGTTGTACGACGACCTGAAGGGCGCGCTGGACGACATGGGATTGGCGCTGGACGATTTGCTAGAGGAAGAGACTGACCCCGGTTTGGGTAACGGTGGTCTGGGCCGGTTGGCCGCCTGTTTCCTGGATTCGCTGGCGACGATGGCGCTGCCGGGACGCGGCTACGGCATTCGCTATGAATACGGCATGTTCAAGCAGAATATTGTTAACGGGCAGCAGGCTGAATCGCCGGATTACTGGCTGGAATACGGCAATGCGTGGGAATTTCCCCGTCACAGCACGCGTTACAAAGTGCGTTTTGGCGGACGTATCCAGCAAGAGGGCTCGAAAGCCCGCTGGCTGGAAACCGAGGAAGTCGTGGCCTGCGCTTACGATCAGATCATTCCCGGCTTTGATACGGACGCCACCAATACGCTGCGTCTGTGGGGCGCGCAGGCCAGTAATGAAATCAATCTGGGTAAATTTAATCAGGGTGATTATTTCGCGGCGGTGGAAGATAAAAACCACTCGGAGAACGTATCGCGGGTGCTGTACCCGGATGATTCAACCTATTCCGGGCGCGAGTTGCGTCTGCGTCAGGAGTATTTTCTGGTTTCCGCCACGGTGCAGGACATTCTCAGCCGTCACTGGATGATGCATAAAACCTACGATAATCTGGCGGAAAAATTTGCCATCCACCTCAATGATACCCATCCGGTGCTCGCCATTCCTGAGCTGATGCGGTTGCTGATCGACGAACATAAATTCAAATGGCAGGACGCGTGGCAGGTGGTGACCAAGGTTTTCTCCTATACCAACCATACGCTGATGCAGGAAGCCCTGGAAACCTGGCCGGTGGACATGCTGGGCAAGATTCTGCCGCGCCATCTGCAATTGATTTTCGAGATTAACGAAAACTTTTTGGAATATGTGCAGACGCAGGCGCCAGGTGATAACGACTTGCTCGCCAGAGTCTCCCTGATTGATGAAAACAACGGGCGCAAGGTGCGTATGGCTTGGCTGGCGGTGGTCGCCAGCCATAAAGTCAACGGCGTATCGGAACTGCACTCGGATTTAATGGTGCAGTCGTTGTTCGCCGATTTCGCCAAACTGTTCCCCGATCGCTTCTGCAACAAGACCAATGGCGTCACGCCGCGCCGCTGGCTGGCGCTGGCGAACCGCCCGCTGTCCAAACTGCTGGACGACACCATCGGACACAACTGGCGTACGGATTTAAGCCAACTGAGCGAACTCAGGCAGCACATTGACTTTCCGGCGTTCGTGCAGAAAATCCGTCAGGTCAAGTTGGACAATAAAGCGCGCCTGGCGGACTATATCGCGGAAAACCTGAATATCGTGGTTGACCCGCAAGCGCTGTTCGATGTGCAGATTAAGCGGATTCATGAATACAAGCGGCAACTGCTCAATGTGTTGCACATCATCACGCTGTATAACCGCATCAAGGATGACCCTGAGGAGGATCGCGTTCCCCGCGTGGTGATTTTTGCCGGGAAAGCGGCCTCTGCCTACTATATGGCGAAACACATTATCAACCTGATCAATGATGTCGCGGAGGTGATCAATGGCGATCCCGCGCTGCACGATCGTCTGAAAGTCGTCTTCATTCCGAACTACGGCGTCAGCCTGGCGCAGATCATCATCCCGGCGGCGGATCTGTCTGAACAGATCTCGCTAGCGGGTACGGAGGCGTCCGGCACCAGTAACATGAAGTTTGCGTTAAACGGCGCGCTGACCATCGGCACGCTGGACGGCGCCAACGTCGAAATGTTGGAACACATTGGCGAGGAGAACATGTTTATCTTTGGCAATACGGCGGACGAGGTGGAGGAACTGCGTAAAAACGGCTACAACCCGCGTCAATACTACCAAAACGATGACGAACTGCATCGGGTGTTGACGCAGATAGCGACGGGCGTATTCAGCCCCGACGATCCCAAACGTTATAGCGATCTGTTTGATTCGCTGGTGAACTTTGGTGATTACTATCAACTGCTGGCAGACTATCGCAGCTATATCGATACGCAGGATCGCGTGGACGAACTCTATCGCAACGAAGAAGAATGGGCGCGCTGTACGGTACATAACATCGCCAATATGGGCTATTTCTCTTCCGATCGCACCATTGATGAGTACGCCAAAGAAATCTGGAATATCAAGCCGATACGTCTGTAGCCATCGGTAAGCGAAGGGAGAAAAGCGCGGCCGGCATAAGCGTGTCCGCGCTTTTTGACGACCTTGTTGTGTCAAACGCGTCTGGCTTGTTCCGCCGCTTCGCGCATAAATGCGGGTGTTGCGCTGTCCATGGCCAGTTATCCCTGAGCGGCAGTGGAAGGAGATAAACACGTCGCTCATTAATCGCAACAGCGGTAAATAAGCTCGATTCCCGGTAACGGCAAAACAGGTGGACGGGGTCATCATCCTGATGATTAATCACGCCTTTCACTCAGATTTTCACGCATGAATTCAATAAAAACCTGAATCTTGGCGGGTAACAGTCGCGTTTCAGTCAGGGCATAAATCGCGACCGGGTCCGCGTCCCAATGGGGTAAAACCCTGATAAGTTTACCGTCCGATACCTCCTCGGCGACAATTTTTTCAGGTAACACCGCAATCCCTGTGCCCATTGAAGCAAGGCGGCGCATCATGCCGATGCTATTCATCTGAAAACGCCCGCTTACCCTGACACTTACGCGTTCTTCATTGCGGTGTAAGTACCAATCCATTGATTTTTCCTGACGCATAATCAGGCAATCATGGGCCGTCAGCGCATCCGGGTTTTCTGGCGCTCCGTTCATCGTCAAATAGTCAGGTGACGCATACAGGCTACAGGAAAGCGCGCCGAGTTTGCGCGCGATAAGGCCGGAATTCGGCAGGCTTCCCATGCGAATCGCTAAATCATATGGCTCCGAAACTAGGTCAACATTTCTCGGGGTTAAATCTAAATCAAAGCTGATCCCCGGATAGCGCTTCGAAAATCCCCTGATTAACGGCGCAAGTATCACCACCGCAAAATCGGCTGGAAGGGAAACCCGCAGCATACCCTGGGGTTGTGTCAGGATAGCCCCCAGTTGCTCATGCGCCAGGCGGGCTTCCTCAATAATACGCCGGCTCCGGTCATAGTAAATTTGTCCGGCTTCGGTCAGCTCGATTTTACGCGTCGTCCGGTGTAAGAGCCTGAGGCCGATATATTTTTCAAGCTCATTTATTTTTCGCGAAAGCGTCGAATTTGGCATGCCGAGCGTTTTAGCCGCGCCACGAAAACTACGCGCTTTCACGACCTCGACAAAATAGGACATGTGGTTAAGAAGTTCCATTCTTATTGTGCCATCAGTGGAATTTTCAATTTTTATTTTAGCTATTTATTCCAAAAATTGTCAGCCTATACTTTAATCATTCACAGGGTAATACAAACAATCTCCCGCGGCAGTCTGACGCATATCAGGAAGATTAACCCGATAACCATTGCCTACAGGATAAAAATTATGAGCATCGAAAAATTCACTGCTGACAACGCCGCCATGCTGTTAATTGACCATCAGGTCGGCACCATGGGCTGGGCCAAATCAATGCCGTTCGACGAGCTGAAACGCAATGCGTTGATGCTGGCAAAATCTGCCGCGATTCTGAATATGCCTGTGGTGCTGACTTCAAGCATGGAAGAGTACGCGCAGGGGCCGCTGATGGATGAACTGAAAACCATCCTGCCGAAAGAGTTTGAAGGCCGCATAAAACGTCTGGGCATCGTCAACGCCATGGACGATGCAAACTTTGCCGCCGCGGTTAAAGCCACCGGCAGAAATAAACTGATTATTGCCGGCGTGACCAACGACGTCTGTACGGTATACCCGGCGCTCACTCTCGCCGCCGCGGGTTTTGATGTGCAGGTTGTGGCTGATGGCGGCGCCTCCCCAACCAAAAAGGCCGACGACATAGCGCTGCGCCGCATGGACAAAAATGGCATTACTCTGACCACTACCAACCAGTTGATTGCTGAACTGGCAGGCAGTTGGGCTACCCCGCAGGGTGAAAAACTGGTTCAGGTATTAATGGAATCTTTCCAGTAATCCGTGAAGCGTGAAGACGGTGAGTCCGTGCCCCGGCTGTTTTACGCCTGGTGAATGAGTCCGCCTTCACCCGATAACAGCGTGACAATGATGATTAAAATTGAAAACAGCAGTAAGCACCAGCATGGCTCAGGCGGCTTCGGTATCGATATTCTTTGGCCGGGCATGGTGCAGAAATCTGATGACAGTGGGATTGGCGCAATTGGTCGGATTGACCATGCCAATGTCCGCTCCGGCACCGTGATCTCCCTGCATCCACACAAGGATGACGAAATCCTCACTTACATGCGCAAGGGCCGAATGTTGCATCTTGATACGGTCGGTAATGAAGAAGTGATATCGAATACCCGGCTGATGCTCATGAACGCCGGACATACCTTCCAGCATGAGGAGCGCATTCAGGGTGACAAAGGTGAAACAATGCAGTGCCTGCAAATCTTCGTGCGTCCCGCCGAAAGCGATCTGGCACCTCAGGTACAGTTTCATGACTTCGGTACGCCTTACAGTGAAAACCGCTGGCGAAACATCGCCGGTCCTGACAGGGCGCCGCTCATTTTCTGCGCTCAGGCATGGCTGGGAGATGCACGGCTGGACAAGGGCCACAAGCTTCAGTTGCCGCCTATTCCGGTAAGCAAGGTAACAAGGCTGCTATATGTTTTTGAGGGGGCCGCCGTCATTGGTGAAACTGAACTGAAAACAGGTGAAAGCGTCATTGTTGAAAATGATGAAGAGTACACCGTTACGGCAGAAGAAAAGAGCGATCTGGTCCTTTTCACCACCGACCCGACGGCAAAAGTATTTCGCGGCGGCATGTTCAGCGGAAATATACGGTCGACGTTCTGACACCTGCACGCCTGCGCATCATTCATGATGCGTGATATCAAAGTATGATTTGGACGCTAATATCCCTCCATTTTGAAAGATGAAGGGATATCGAATGATTAGCTGACTTTGGCCTCCTGATGACGGTAGGTATCCAGCCACTCGCTGACGCGCTGTTTCTGCGTTTCGCTCAGTTGCATACCCAGTTTTGTCCGGCGCCAAATGACATCATCCAGCGTGATGGCCCACTCTTTTTCCACCAGATAACGCAATTCCGCTTCATACAAGCCATGACCAAAATTCTCTCCCAGCGTGCCGATCCCTTTGGTGTCGGCAAGGATCATCTCGCTGTTTGAGCCGTATGTGCGGCTGTAGCGACGCGCCAGCGCTTCCGGTAGGTTAAAACGGCGGCGCAGCGCGGCGGCATAATCTTCATGCGTACCGGCGATATCCCCGCCCGGTAATACGGCGTTCTGAGTCCAGGCTTTAGTTGCGTGAGGGTAGTATTTTTGCAGTTTGTCCAGCGCATGTTCCGCCAGCTTGCGATAAGTCGTCAGCTTGCCGCCAAACACGGAAAGTAATGGCGCCTGACCGTCGTCGTCGTCCACGGAGAGTGTGTAATCACGGGTGATGGCCTGCGGAGAATCCGATTCATCATCACACAGCGGGCGGACGCCGGAATAGGTCCAGACGATATCTTCACGCGTCAGCGGTTTTTTGAAGTGATCGTTGTACACGTCCAGCAGGTAGCCAATTTCGTTATCGTCAATCTCCGTATGATGCGGATCGCCATGAAATTCCACATCGGTGGTGCCAATGATCGAGAATTCATCCTGCCACGGGATCACAAACACGATGCGATGATCTTTGTTTTGCAGAATATAGGCCTGAGGTTGGGTGTGGACTCTGGGCACCACAATGTGGCTGCCTTTGATGAGGCGAATACCGTAGGGGGATTTCAACTGTAAACCTTCATCAAAGAACTGTTTCACCCAGGGGCCGGTGGCGTTAACCAGACCTTTGGCGCGCCAGGTTAACGCCTTGCCCGTGAGCGAATCAACCGCTTCAACCACCCACAGCCCCTGCTCGCGACGGGCATTGACGACCCGGGTGCGAGTGCGGACATCACCACCGCGTTTTATGACCTCCTGCGCATTCAGCACCACCAGACGAGCATCGTCGACCCAACAGTCCGAATACTCGAATCCGCGGGTCAGTTCCGGTTTCAGCACCGATTGCGCGCCGAATTTCAACCCCTTGCTGGCGGGCAGGCTGACACGTTTGCCAATATTGTCATACATGAATAGCCCGATGCGAATCATCCAAGCCGGGCGCAGGTGCGGCTGATGGGGGAGACGAAAACGCATCGGGAAGATGATGTGCGGCGCCATTTTGAGCAGCGTCTCACGTTCGGAAAGCGCCTCGCTGACCAGTCGGAATTCATAGTGCTCAAGGTAGCGCAGGCCGCCATGAATCAGCTTGGAACTGGCGGAGGAGGTGGCGCTGGCCAGATCCTGCGCTTCCAGCAGCAAGACGGACAATCCACGCCCGGCGGCGTCCGCGGCGATGCCTGCGCCGTTAATACCGCCGCCGATGACGATCAGATCTTTGGTTTCCACGTTTCTTCCTCCACCTTCAAAATCAATAAATGTTCGTTTTCGAGCATTATGGTAATCGAAAACAAACAAATCAGCTAATGATTAACCGAATAAAAACATTTATGCGTGATGAAGATAACAATTTAATGAAGGTTATCGTTAAGGGAAGGCACGTGCTCGTTTATCACTTTTCCGTCAGCGTGCTATCGCGTTCAGATTTGGGCTGTAGGGTGGCGGATTAGGGAATTATATGGTGGATGGCCGTGTTTCGCCGACCGTTTCCAGCGTATGCACGCGCTACATTGAACAGACTGGCTGCCAGGGATAGCCTGGCAGCCAGTCCAGATGAGATCCGTTTGCTGTATTCAGTGGCGACGCCAAGTGTGATGCGGGTAGTATCACTCCCCCGCATGTTCCCGATTGGGGTGAACTTATCGATTGAACGCCTCGTCGCAACCGATTACGCTTACTCCCGCCAGTAACAATAACTGCGCTACAGGCTATCTCTACCGGTGTATCTCCAAGTAGGTTCTGCCCTCTCTTAGCTTATAGTCCGATGTTCGGTATACCGGACCTCTATTTTTCCAGTCATAAATAATCTCTTTGTCGCCATTTCTTTCGAATACGACAGCATGAGAATTTGAATTTGAGCCAAGGACGGAAACAAAGGCTAAGTCGGGAAGATCACTCCATTTACCGCTTTGAGTATAAACGGACGATTCTATGTTCATTGATTTGAGAATTTTTTTCGCTTTCTTGAAAGTCAGTCCCTCGGTGTGATCGTAATTCCCTATACTTTTCGCTTTTTCACGCGCAGTTTCATAGGATACGCCTGCCACCATCGCAATACAGGCAACCGCGCATCCTGATTCATTCCACCCTTCGCCGCGTTCAAAACGAAGCGTTGCTCCCTCCAATGGGGTCGTTGACGCGCCATAACCCGCGGAGAATTGAGATAAACTCGCGCTGGGAGGTATTCCCCCTAACCACGGCGGCGGAACGGGAAGCGAGCCAGCGTGAGCAGGGACTTTGACAACGACAACAAGCGTCCCATCCTCTAATTCTTCAAGGTGGTGGTAACCACCAGCGTAAGGCATCGGCACCCCGCCCTGATAGGGTGTGGAATCGGTTGAATGCCAATCATTGTTCACCCGTTCCGGCGAGGGATAGCGCGGCGGAGAATCCTCTCTATCAGGAAGTGCCTGACGCAAGGACTCAACATTGTAGGTATCAGTCTGGGCCGACGTATCCGAAGATGAAGCCTGATTATCAGCACTGTAGTTTGAAGATTGTTCACGCCATTGGCGATAGGCGTTAACGTCATAAAAAACCGGGTTGAAATTAAACAACTTATTTTCCTCCATGAATAAAAGTCAGCGCTTAAGTAACTGGAAACGCCTTTAAGTTCCATTCGCGAGGGGAGAGCGGGCATAATTTTTTACTGCATTCTTGCTGCATAAAGTCAAGCATCTTCAACGATCACAAATATATACCCGTCGTACTTCAAGTTGCATGTGCGGGCTTCCCTCGCTCACCCCCGTCGATTACTGGTGTAAGCGCCTGGGGATTCACCATCTCGACGCCTTCCAGCAACTCGAATAAGTGAGGGTAGAGAGGGAAACGATTTTAAATAAACCATTGTTAACTTGATTTTTAATGGTATAACAAATACAGACGTTACTATATTTAGAATATGTTAATTTTATTGTGACTATGAGCATTAGCCTTTATTTTAACGTTCTCTGATAACGATTTTTTAATCGGCCAAAACCCGTTAATTGAATATAACCACCGGGCAACCCTATTTCTGTAAAGAGTCGTCTACAAAGAGTCGTCTACAATTTATTGAAATATTGACTATTATTATTTTTTCCCAAAAACGGGTATAACCAATATATGAGTTTTGACTGATTATGCCGCGAATTCGATCAATTAAGACAGTAGATAGAACCGTGCCGGATGGTGGCGGGCATCCAGCGCGGAGCCTGCGGTTTGGGTATGGTTCCATCCTGGGTAAAATCACCTTATTTATTGTTCTAAGCATTATTTTTTCTTATGTCGTTGGGGCCGCAGCGGGCTGGATGATCGTAGACAAAAGCTCGCAGGAACAATGGCAGCGTCAGTCGCAAATGAACGCCCATATCACCAGTTATATTATTCGCAGCATTTATACTTCAATTACGGTGAATGTGAACGAGTTGGGCCATATTATCGACATCAGGACCAATCGTTTTCTTGGCGATGACGAGTACATTCTTGAGACGGGATTCAATCCTGCCGATGTATTGGCGCTGGCGGCAACCCAAACGCGCAATGAGGTCTGGCTTTTCCGCTATACGGAACAAGAGGGATTTATCAGCATAACGAATGCGGGCGGCGTTGGCGGCGGGAGTATGCTCGAAACCGAAGAGGGAAAAGCAATGGCGCCGCAGGCGCTGGAAAACGCGCTCTCCGGTTTTATCCGCATCGACAGGCAGGTGTACTTTGCCAGCATTCTTCCGGTATTAACGCCCTCCGGCCACATGCTTGGCGCGATTGTGAGCAGCATCGGCAAGAAGCAGGATCTGTATAAAATCCACAATACGCTGTTGCGCAATTCTCTATTGGCCTTGTTTGCGATATTGATCCTCACGGCCCTTATCATTGTGCTTCCCGTGAAACGATTTTTCTATTCCGTGCCTGTGCTTATTCAGGCGCTGAGCCGCATCGCGCAGAATGACACCAGTAACGTCACGCCTTTTTTGGAGCGGAATGATGAAATCGGTCGCCTGGCGGCGGCGATCGAGAAGTTGAGGCAGGCCGTGGTTGAACGGGAATATCTGCAACAGGTGAAAGAAACGGCGCAAAAAATGGAATATATGGCACACCATGACTCCCTGACCGGTTTGCCAAACCGCACCTTTTTCAGTTTGGCGCTTGACACGGCCATCGCGAAACTGAGGTCGAAGGGGGCGCATTTTAACCTGATGCTGCTCGATCTCGATCGCTTTAAGACCGTCAATGATACATTCGGTCATGCCGCCGGCGACGAGCTGTTGGCCAACGTCAGCTCACGCCTTACCGTGCTGCTTGGAACCGGCGACGTTGTCGCCAGACTGGGCGGGGATGAATTTGCCATTATCCAGCCGGTGCGCCGCAGCCAGGTGCGCGAGGGACGCCTGCTGGCCGAACAGATTCTCAAAGAGATTTCCTCGCCTTTTTATTACGGCGGCAATGAGCTGAACGTCGGCGTAAGCATTGGTATTGTCTGCGCCCCTTTATATGGCGATGAGGCTCGTGTCCTGATGGAGAACGCCGATCTCGCGCTTTATACCTCTAAAAATACCGGGCGATGTAATTACCATTTTTTTGAATGCGGCATGACCATGCCGTCCGCGTGCAATAGTTGCCATGACTGGGATATTGAAGGCGGGATCGAGCGCCAAGAATTCGAACTTTATTACCAGCCGCAGTGCCTGGCCGATCGAACCATCGTCGGTTATGAGGCGTTGATACGGTGGCATCATCCCGAACATGGGTTGTTGATGCCGGATGTGTTTATCGATCAGGCGGAAAAAACCGGGCTGATCGTCAAGCTGGGCGAATGGATTATCCGGCGCGCCTGTGCTGACGCCGCATCATATATGGATGGCCGGTCTGTATCGGTGAACGTATCGGTGGTTCAGCTTAACCGCGCCGGGCTGGTGAAGACCCTTGAACACGCATTGTCGGAAAGCGGCCTGTCGCCTTCACGTCTGGAAATTGAGGTGACGGAGTCCGTCATGCTGGATCGCAGCGTGGCTCTGTCGGTGTTGCAGGCGATCCGCGGGTTGGGGGTCGGCATCGCGCTGGATGATTTGGGAACGGGCTACGCCTCGCTTGATTGCCTCACCGATTTCCCTTTCACCAGAGTGAAGCTGGATCAGGGACTGATAGCAGGTCTGGCAGAGCGTGAAGCGAACCGGATTATCGTCAGCACGATTATCGGGCTGGTGCGGCGCCTGGGGATGGAGGCCGTGGCGGAAGGGGTGGAAACCGCCCGGCAGCGGCAATGGTTAATCAATGCCGGGTGCCAATTTATGCAAGGCGAGTTTTTAGGGAGCGCGCAACCCATTCCTCGCATAGCGTCGAACAAGGTTCGATCTGTTCAGATATGAACCATGAGGTTCGAAAGGCAAGGATGATATGCAGAGGCAAAAAAAGACGTTTTCCCGTGTTGTCGCGGACTGGCGTCGCCATTGGCGCGCTTTTGACAGGTTGAGCGTGGTGATGGCGGTCATTTGTTTGCTGCCCTGGCAACCGGCGGGAGCGGCGATCCCGCCGGACAGCGCGTTGGCAAGCATCGCGGCGACCAAAACGATAAAGCTCGGACACCGGCTGGATGAACTCCCTTTTTCTTATGTGGTGAACGGCAATGTGACGGGGTATTCGATCGATCTCTGCTTACGAATTGTCGAGGGGATCAAAACGTATCTGAAGCTGGATAAGATTCGTGTCGTGTTTGTTCCGGTGAGCACCGCCACGCGTTTTCCCCTCATTAAAAACAAGGAGATCGATCTTGAATGCGCCACGACGACCAATAGCGCCGAACGACGCAAAATGGCCGAATTTACTCTTCCTCATTTCGTGACGGCAACGCGTTTTGCGGCGAAGAAAAGCTCAGGAATAAGGCGTATCGGCGATTTAGCCGGCCATAGCGTGTCGGCATCGACCGGGACGATCAACGTCGGGCAACTGATTGCCATGAATCTTCGCATGAAACTCAATATTTCCATCGTGTTGAAAAAAACCAATGGGGAAGCGTTCGCTCTGGTCGCGAACGACAAAGCGTCGGCTTTTGTGATGGATGATATCCTGCTGGCCGGGCGGATCGCGGCCTCTCCCAACCCGGCCGATTTTATAATTTCAGAAGACGCATTAAGCCGCCCCGAGCCCTACGGCATCCTGATCCGGCCTGGCGACCTGGCCTTCAAACGCGTGGTGAATGCGCAGTTGCGCACTATTTTCACCAGTGGCGAAATCGATAAGATTTACGCCAAATGGTTTCTTTCCCCGGTTGCCCCGGACGGCATAAACCTGAATTTCCCTATGTCGCCGGAACTTAAATCATTTTTATCCGATCCGAAAGAGTATCTGGACTAAAGGAGAATGACGTATGCGTGAACATGGCAAACGCTTATGCGGTATTTTTCTCTTTCTGCTGTTCCTGTTCACCGCTACGGAAAGCGGCCCGTCACGGGCCGAACCGTTCATTCCAACGCTGGAACGGGTTCGGCAAACGGAAACCCTGCGTATTGGTTACGGTATTGCCCCGCCTTTTTCCTATGTCGGCCCTGGCGGGCGCGTCATGGGTTACTCCATCGAACTGTGTGAACGGGTCGCGTATGCGCTGCGGGCGCGGCTTGGGCTGAAGCGGATTAATATTGAATATGTCTATCGTTCCCCCAGCAACCGCGTGCAGCTACTCAATCGCGGCGACATTGATATTGAATGCGTGGCGAGCACCAACACTGCCGAGCGCCGCCGCAGCGTCGCCTTTACCCGCAGTTACTTTCTCGTCACCACTTACTATGTTTCGCTGGCTAAAAATAAGCTGCGTACGCTGGCGGATCTGCGCGGCAAGAGCGTGAGTATCGTATTGGGTACGGTGAACGTCGGTCAGATAACCCTGGTTAACCGGGAAAAGAGGCTGAATCTGTCCATTACGTCGGCCGATACGCTTCAGAAAGCGTTCGATCTGGTGAGTCAGGAAAAGGTGTCCGCTTTTGCCATGGATGACATTCTTCTCCATACCCTGATTGCCGCCTCTCCCAATCCACAGGATTATGCGCTATCCACCGAGCCGATCAGCGAACCGATGCCTTATGGTTTTATGGTGCGACGCGGTGATGACGATTTCAGAGAAGCCGTCAATACGGCGCTGCGCGATATTTTTCGCAGCGATGAAATGGAAGATATCTATTCGCGCTGGTTTACCCAGCCGCTGCCTGGCCGCGGCATCAATTTACAATTGCCGATGAGCGACAGCCTGAGAGCGCTATTTCTTACCGCCGACTCACGGTGACGGTGTGTTCAGGCCGAGTCAGGCTTTGTCGGACAAACCGTATCTCTGGACATTGCGAACAAGGTGGACATGCTGATGCCTGACCCGCGCAAGGGGGAAATAGAGTCCGACCGGTCAGCCGCGCGTTTTAACTGCCGCGGTAGGTGGACCACGACCAGGGCGAGATCAGAAACGGCAGATGGTAGTGGCCGCCGCCATCGCGCAGGGTGAATTCAATCTGCGCGACCACATACAGCGCGTCGCGCTGGCGGGCGGCGAACCAGACGCCGATATCGGCGGTCAGCCGGTAATGGCCGCCCGCCAGCGGCGTCGGCGTCAAATCGCCGATGCGCCCATCCTTATCGGTCTGCCGCTCGGTCAGGCCGCGCCAGCGACAATCCTGATATTGTTCCAGCCGGACGGTGACCCCCTCCGCCGGGAGGCCCAGCGCGGTATCCAGAATATGTGTGGTAATGGTGTTCATGGTTGTATTATCCCTTCCAGCCGTAGCAAGGTGATTTGACGCAACTGCGCCAGCGCTTCCTGAATTTCCTGTTGTTCGCTGTGCCGCAAACGCCGCTGCAATTCCTGCAAGATCTCGTCGGCGCCGCGGCCGCTCGCGCGGATTAAAAAGATCCGGCCGAAAGTGGCTTCATAGCGGGCATTGCCTGCCTGTAGCGCCAAAAGTACGTCGTCCTGCGCCGGCGTCACCCCGGCCTGTTCCTGATGCGACAGGCGAGCGTGCGCGGTCACGCCCTGTGGCTTTTCGCCGATGCGCGGGTGCGCCGACAGCGCCCGGTCCAGATCCCCGCACTGCCAGCCGGCACAGGCTTGATCCGCCGCGGCCAGCAGCGCCGCCCGATCGGGATAGGGGCGGCCGGACACCACGCGCGCCGTCCAGTCGGGCAAGGCGACGCAAGGCCACAACAACGCCGCGGCCTGCGCCGCATCAAGCTGATTAAAATGGTCGAGTGTTATCAAAATAGGTCTGCTCCTGTGTGCCGATGCCACGCGCCGCCGTGTTTGCATGCCGTAAACCTGTTGGATCGCCGTGAAGTAGTGTAGCAATTCATATGCCACGCCGAACCCGGCAGTCTATGCGCCGGCCAGTTTACGGCGTCGGATCGTCCACATGGGCATGCAACGAAAGGTTTATCATTGACGCTGAAAGCAACATTAATTTCAATTTTGGCGCAATTCCCCCGCTTTTTTGCTCAAAAATAGTGCATCCCATCTCCAGCCCATGCTGAACGCCGCGCATTTGCCTGGTCATCAAGGGGGCGTCGTGGTTGGTACGCAAATTGCTGGATTGAAAAGAGAGCATCTGATGGAGAGCGCGATGAAAGCCCTGGTGATTGGCGCGGGTATCGGCGGACTATCCGCTGCGGTGGCGCTACGCAATATCGGCATCGACTGCGAGGTGTTTGAAGCGGTGGAGGCTATCAGGCCCGCGGGCGCGGCGATATCGGTCTGGCCCAACGGCGTGAAATGTATGAACTACCTGGGAATGGGCGACATTATGCGACGCCACGGCGGGTTGATGAACGCGATGGCCTATTGCGACTACCGCAGCGGCGATGACCTGACGCGCTTTAGCCTGGCGCCGCTGATAGCGCGGGTGGGCGAACGCCCCTATCCGGTGGCGCGGGCGGAGTTACAGCAGCAAATGCTGGCGTTCTGGGGCGCATCGCGCGTGGCCTTCGGCAAGCGCCTGAATCACCTTGAGGCGGATGGCGACGGCGTGCGCGTCGGGTTCACCGATGGCAGCGAGGCGCGCGGCGATATCCTGATTGCCGCCGACGGCACCCATTCGGCGGTGCGTCCCTACGTGCTGGGTTACACCCCGGAGCGCCGCTATGCCGGCTATGTCAACTGGAACGGCCTGGTGACCGTGGATGAAACCCTTGCGCCGCCGCAGCAGTGGACTACCTTCGTCGGCGAGGGGAAGCGGGTATCGCTGATGCCGGTCGCGGGCGATCGGTTCTACTTCTTCTTTGACGTGCCGTTGCCAAAAGGGTTGGCGGAGGATCGCACCACGCTGCGCGCCGATCTGCAACGCTATTTCGCCGGTTGGGATGAGCGGGTGCAGCAGTTGATCGCCAGCCTGACGCCGCAGACCACCAACCGGATAGAGATCCACGATATCGAACCGTTTAGCCCGCTGGTCCGCGGCCGGGTGGCGCTGCTGGGCGACGCGGCGCACAGCACCACGCCGGATATCGGTCAGGGCGGCTGTGCGGCGATGGAGGATGCGGTGGTGCTGGCCATGACGCTGCAAACCCATTCGCATGGGGCGGAGGAGGCGCTGGCGCATTATCAGGCGCGGCGTCTGCCGCGGGTGACGGATCTGGTGCTGAAGGCGCGTAAACGCTGCGATATCACTCACGGCAAATCCTGGCCGCAGACTCAGGCCTGGTACGATTCGCTGTCAGGCGAAACCGGCGAGCACATCATAGCCGGTCTGTATAACACCATCGTCGGCGGTCCGCTGGGCTGACGGGGAGGTTGGGAGGGGGGATGAATGGCAAATCACCAAAGGTTGTCAGCCCTTCGGCCTGAGTGACTTTTATCCAGGAGAAGCGATGATTGAATTCTTACTTGGATCGACGTGGATCACTGAAACCTCCATCGATCCGAATACCACCGTGCTCAACTACCTGCGTCGGCAGCGTGCGCGCACCGGCACCAAAGAGGGTTGCGCGTCCGGCGACTGTGGTGCTTGTACCGTAGTGGTGGCGGAGGTGCGAGACGACCGGCTGCGTTATCGCAGCGTAAATGCCTGCCTGACGCTCTTGTCCGCGCTGCACGGCAAGCAACTGCTGACGGTGGAAGATCTGCGCCAGCAGGGACAACTGCATCCGGTGCAGCAGGCGCTGGTGAACCACCATGCCTCGCAGTGCGGCTTTTGTACGCCCGGTATCGCCATGTCGCTGTTTGCCCTGCACAAGCACCCGGAAGCGGCGGCGCGCCACAGCGAGGCGCTGAGCGGCAACCTGTGCCGCTGCACCGGCTACCGGCCGATCAGCGATGCCGCGCGTGAGTGCACCCGCGCATCGGCCGACAGCTTCAGTGAGGATGAGGCGCAAACCGTGGCCAGACTGCGGGCCATTGCGGGGCCGGCGACGCTGACCGGCACCGGGCGTCACTGTCAAATCCCCTTTACCCTGGCGCAGTTGGACGCCGCCCTTGCCGAGACGCCGGAGGCCAGGCTGATTGCCGGCGGTACCGATCTGGCGCTGGAGATTACCCAACACCGGCGCGCCATACCGCAACTGATCGATATCAGCCAGGTGGCGGAGCTGCACACGCTGGAAGCCACAGCGGACAGTCTTTTGATTGGCGCGGCGGTGACGCTGAGCGACGGTGAGACTTTTTTGCAGCCCTATTTGCCTGCGTTCGGCAAGATGCTGACCCGCTTTGCCTCGCGGCAGATCCGCAACCGCGGCACGCTGGGCGGCAACCTCGCCAATGCCTCGCCGATCGGCGACGGCGCGCCCGCGCTGCTGGCGTTGGGCGCCCGGCTGCGGCTGCGCAGCCACGGGCAGGAGCGGGAACTGCCGCTGGATCGGTTCTTTTTGAGCTACCGGCGCACCGCGCTGCGGCCGGGTGAATATATCCGTCAAATCGTCATTCCGCGCCCGACGCCGACGCAGCATCTGCTGACCGCCAAAGTGTCCAAGCGGCGGGAAGACGATATTTCCGCGGTGTTTGCCGCCTGCCTGCTGGAGTTGCGCGACGATCGGGTGGTGAGCGTGCGCCTGGCCTACGGCGGTATGGCCGCCACCCCGTCGCGGGCATTGGGCGCAGAAGCGGCGCTGCTGGGGCGGCAGATGGATGGGGCAGCGCTGGCGGACGCGGCTGACGCGTTGGCTCGGGACTTCACGCCGCTCAGCGATCTGCGCGCCAGCAGCCACTATCGTTTGCGGGTCGCGCAGAACCTGCTGCGCCGTTTTGCGCTGTCCCGCCGCCTCCCCGCTGCGCAACTGGAGATTGACGACGATGTCTGATGAAACGCCCCCGTTGCCTGAGATTGATGACCGCCAGAACCGGTTTGCCGCACCCGCCGCGGGCGGTGTCGGCGATGCTTTGCCCCATGAGAGCGCCGAACGTCACGTCAGCGGCGAGGCGTGGTATATCGACGACCGGCCGGGAACGGCCGGAACCCTGTATCTGGCGCCGCGTCTGAGTGAGCATGCTCATGCCCGCATCCTCGGCATCGATCTCGCGCCCTGCTACAGCATGCCCGGCGTTGAGAAAGTGATCACCTGGCAGGATGTGCCGGGCGAGTTGGACATCGGGCCGCTGATGCCCGGCGATCCGCTGCTGGCGCGCGACCAGGTGACTTACCTGGGACAGGTGGTGCTGGCGGTCGCCGCCGTGGATGAGGACACGGCCCACCGTGCCGCCGCCGCCGCGGTCATCCACTATCAACCGCTGCCGGCGCTGATGGATGTAGAGGAGGCGCTGGCGCGTGGCGAATTCGTCGATCTGCCGCACCAGCACCGGCGTGGCGACGCCGACGCTGCGCTGGCCGCCGCGCCGCGCCAACTGGCGGGCCGATTGCACATTGGCGGGCAGGAGCATTTTTATCTGGAAGGACAGGCGGCGATGGTGGTGCCGGAGGAAAACGGCATGATGGTGTACAGCTCGACCCAGAACCCCACCGAAGTGCAGAAGCTGGTTGCGTCGGTGCTGGGGTGGCGTCAGCATGACGTCACGGTGGACACGCGTCGTATGGGCGGCGGTTTCGGCGGCAAAGAAACCCAGGCGGCGGGGATTGCCTGCCTGTGCGCGGTGGTGGCCCGCGTTACCGGACGGCCGGCGCGTATGCGTCTCAACCGGCGCGACGACATGTTGATGACCGGCAAGCGGCATCCGTTTCTGGTGCGTTATCAGGCGGGCTACGACGATCGCGGCCTGCTGCTGGCCCTGAAGCTGGATTTGATCGCCAACTGCGGCCATTCGGCGGATCTGTCGGGATCGATTGTCGATCGCGCCATGTTCCATGCCGACAACGCCTACTACCTGAGCGATGTGATCATCACCGGCTATCGCTGTCGCACACACACCGCTTCCAACACTGCGTTCCGTGGTTTCGGCGGGCCGCAGGGGATGCTGGCCATCGAGAACATTATGGATGCCATCGCCCGCGAGCGCGGCCATGATGCGCTTGCAGTGCGCCGGCTGAACTATTACCGCGATCCGCGCCGCAACGTGACCCATTACGGCCAGCGGGTGGAAGACAACCTGCTGGAAGAGATGACCGGACAACTGTGCCGCAGCTCGCAATATGCACGGCGGCGCGCAGAGATTGACGCGTGGAACCGTACCGACCCGATACTGCGCCGCGGGCTGGCGCTGACGCCGGTCAAGTTCGGTATTTCCTTCACCGCCAGCTTTCTTAATCAGGCCGGGGCGCTGCTGCTGATGTATACCGACGGCACCCTCCAACTCAACCACGGCGGCACCGAGATGGGACAGGGGCTGCATACCAAAGTCATTCAGGTGGTGGCCAGCGTGCTGGGCACGCCGCCGGACAGCATTCGCATTATCGCCACCAGCACCGGCAAGGTGCCCAATACCTCGCCCACCGCCGCCTCGTCCGGCGCCGACCTCAACGGCAAAGCGGCGGAGCAGGCGGCGCTGACGCTGAAACAGCGGCTGGTGACGCTGCTGTGCCGCGAATACGGCCTGAGCGCCAGCGAGATCGCGTTCCACAACGGACTGGTGCGCTGCGGTGAACGGCTGATGACGCTGGCGGAGGTCGCTAAACTGGCGCATTTGCGCCAGGTGTCGCTGGCCAGCCAGGGCTACTATTCCACCCCGGAGGTGCACTATGACCGCAGTACCGCGCAGGGTAGCCCATTTTATTATTTTGCCTACGGCATGGCCTGCGCCGAAGTGGTGGTGGATACCCTGACCGGTGAATACAAGGTCACTCAGGTGGACATCCTGCATGACGTCGGGGCGTCGCTGAATCCGGCCATCGATATCGGCCAGGTGGAGGGCGGCTTTGTGCAGGGCATGGGCTGGCTGACCAGCGAGGAGCTGGTGTGGAACGCGGATGGCCGCCTGCTGACCGACGGCCCCGCCAGCTACAAAATCCCCACCTTCGGCGATCGGCCGGCGCGCTTCAATGTCAGGCTGGTGGAGCGCCGGGACAATCCGAAACAGACCGTGTTTCACTCCAAAGCGGTAGGCGAGCCGCCGTTTATGCTGGCGATTGCGGTGTGGTGCGCGCTGCGCGATGCGGTGGCCGGCCCGCAGGGGAAGGCGGTGCAATTGGATGCGCCCGCCACGCCGGAACGGGTGCTGGCCGCCATTGAGACAACGCGGGGCATCGGTTCCCCGGCAGCCTGAGCAGTGCCGGGTGGGGAGGAATCCGGTCGGTGGCGCCCTGTTTGCGCACAGGAATGCGACGACCGCTTGGCGATACGCTATCGCTTTTACCTGATTTGGCACGATTGTTTTAGCGTAAGTTTTTTTTGGAAAATTTTGTCCAATTCGTTATGAGCGGCCAGTGCTCCGCTGCCGCCATGACCCTGACAAGAGGAAAGACAAACGATGCTGTTTCCCCAGTTTCACGCGCTGTCTCAACGGTATCGCGCCGCTGCGTTCGCTGCCGTTGCCGCCCTGTGGTTGTCCGTTGACGCCGTCAGCGCCGCCGAACCGGTAAAGATCAAGTTTTCCCTTGACTGGCGGTTTGAAGGACCGTCCGCCCCGTTTCTGATGGCGCAGGCCAAAGGCTATTTCCGCGATGAAGGATTGGACGTCACCATCGACTCCGGCAACGGATCGGTCGGCGCCGTCACCCGGGTCGCCACCGGCGCCTATGATATGGCCTTTGCCGATATCAACTCGCTGATCGATCAGGTGGCTGAGCATCCCGACATGGGGATCAAGGGTGTGTATATGATCTACAATTCCACCCCCGCCGCCATTTTCGTATTAAAAAGTTCGGGCATCGCAAAACCGGAGCAACTGCGCGGCAAGACGGTGGCGGCGCCGGTGTTTGAAGCCTCGCGCAAATCCTGGCCGGCGCTGGCCAGGCAGGTCGGCATCGATGAGGATGACATTATCTGGCAAACGGTGGACCCTACCGTCAGCGCCAACATGCTGGCGCGCCGCAACGTGGACGGCATCGCCAACTTCTTTTTCACCGGTCTGCTGAATCTGGAAGCGCGTGGGCTGAAAGAGAGCGATTTGGTGATCTTTTCCTATGCCGACTACGGCGTGAACCTGTACGGCAACACGGTGATCGCCAGCAAAAACATGCTGGAAAACCAGCCAGAGGCGGTAAAAGGCTTTCTGCGCGCGCTGAACCGGGCGCTGAAGGAAACGCTGGCCGATCCGGAAGCCGCCGTGCAGTACGTTAAACAGAAGGATGCACTGGTGAACGCACCGCTGGAAACCCGCCGTCTGAAACTGGTGATCGATAAGCTGATCGTCACGCCGGAAAGCCGCCAACTGGGGTTGGGCGATGTGGACCCGGCGCGACTGCGGCAATCCGTCGCCACCATTGCTGATGCTTTCGGGCTGAAAAATACCCCGGACAGCGCGGCGCTGTTCACCCGCGACATGCTGCCCGCCGCGGCTGAACGCTCGTTGCAGTAACCCGCAGGGGTCAACCGCCATTGACGGAGAGGGGATCTGATGAGCTTCGTGAAATTTGACAATGTGAGCCTGGCTTACCAGGCCGGTGGTCAACTGGCCATTGAAAACATTAATTTCCAGATTAATGAAAACGAGTTTGTGGCGCTGGTAGGGCCGTCTGGCTGCGGTAAATCCACCTTTATGAAATTGACTTCAGGTTTGATTTCCCCCACGGAAGGCTATGTTTTTGTTGGCAATCGCGAGGTAAAAGGGCCGCAGCAAGGGGTGGGGATGGCTTTTCAGGCATCCAATCTGCTGCCGTGGCGCACCACCCTGCAAAACATCATGCTGCCGATGGAGATCATCGAGCCGTACCGCAGTACGCTGCGCCGCCAGCGGAAGAGGTATGAGGAACAGGCGCGGACGTTGCTGGCGCGCGTGGGGCTGGCGGGCTGCGAGGACAAGTACCCCTGGGAACTGTCCGGCGGCATGCAACAGCGCGCCTCCATCTGCCGGGCGCTGATCCATAAACCGCGGCTGCTGATGCTGGATGAACCGTTCGGCGCGCTGGACGCCTTCACGCGCGAAGAACTGTGGTGCATGGTACGCGATCTGTGGCAGGCGTCGCCGTTTACCGTGGTGCTGGTGACGCACGATTTGCGAGAGGCGGTATTTCTGGCTGACACGGTGTACGTGATGAGCGCCCGGCCGGGGAAAATCGTTGCCCGCCGCAGTATCGATCTGCCGCGGCCGCGGCAGATCGACGTCACCTTTACCGATGCCTTCTCAGCCCATGTGCTGACACTGCGCGGGCATATCTCCTCTGTGCGTTCTTCGTGATAAAGGCGTTTATCGATGACTCGAATTTCCCATTCCACCCTGATGAGACTGGCTCCCTGGCTGCTGCTGCTGTTCATTGTACTGTTGTGGCAGGCGATTGTGACGGCGTTTGCCGTCCCGTCGTACCTGTTTCCATCTGTTTCCCAGGTGGCGGCCGCGCTGGTGGCCGACTGGCGTCCGATCATGACCCACTCGCTGCAAACGCTGTACACCACACTGGCGGGGTTCGCGCTGTCGATTGCGGTCGGCCTGCTGCTGGGGATTGCGGTTGGCGCTTCTTCACTGATCTACCGCTCGCTGTATCCCATTCTGGTGGGGTTCAACTCGATTCCTAAAGTGGCCTTTGTGCCGGTGCTGGTGGTGTGGTTCGGCATTGGCACTCTTCCGGCCATCGCCACCGCGTTTCTGATTTCATTCTTTCCGATTGTGGTCAACGTGGCCACCGGCCTGACCACGGTGGAACCGGAATTGCAGGACGTGCTGCGTTCGATGGGGGCGTCGCGTTTCGACATTCTGAAAAAAGTCGGCCTGCCGCGTTCGCTGCCGTACTTCTTCGCGTCGCTGAAAGTGGCGATCACGCTGGCATTTGTCGGTTCGGTGATCTCGGAAACCGTGGCCTCCAATCTGGGCATCGGCTACCTGATGATGTCCGCCAGCTCCACCATGAATATGGCGCTGGTGTTCGCCGGACTGATCGTCATCGGCGCGATGGGCGTGGTGATGTATGCTCTGTTCGCATTGATCGAAAAGCGCATGACGCACTGGGCGCATCGCTAATCCGCCGCAGGCGGATGAGGTTGATGACAAAGTGCGTCGAGCGGTGAGAATGGGTAGATCGTAAAGACGCTGCAAGTACGTCCCTGTAAGCTCGGGCCGCACCATCCCTGGCGCGGGCGCTTTACTCTTCTATCCCATTCTCACCGTTCTGGTTCCGTAGATAGGTTTATCATCAGTCTGATCCGCCGCAGGCGGATCAGTTTTCGCCGGACGCTGAGTCCAGCGGAACCGCGATTTTATTGACCACGTTCATGGATTGTCCGTGGGTGCGGTTTTTCACCTGCAACAGTTCGGCCACTACGCTGATGGCAATCTCTTCCGGTGTTTCGGCGCCGATATCCAGCCCGATCGGAGAGCGCAGCCGATTGATGGTTTCTTCGGGAACGCCTTGCTTGCGCAACGCGGTTTTCAGCGTTTGCACTTTGCGTCGGCTGGCCAGCAGGCCCAGATAAGGAACCTGAGCATGGATGAGCTGGGTCAGCGCTTCCCTGTCCTGATTGTTGGTGGCGATGATCACGAAGCAGTTGTCATTAAGCCGCAATTTGTCAATGGCCGAGGTAAAGGTGTCGGCGTGAATGCGCCGACACGGGGACGGTAGTTGCGGATGGGTCAGATTGCCTTGCCAGATGTCCAGCACCGTCATGCAGAAGCCGAGAGGGGCCGCCGCCTGCGCAATGGCCCGGTTGACATGGCCGCCGCCCACCAGGATCAGCTCCGGCCGCGGTAGATGCACCGCGATATGCACCGTCATCGCGCCGCCGCAGTCCGAGCCAATCGCGCTTTCCCCGTTCCGGGCCATGCGGCCCTGAAAAACGCGCGACGCTCCCTGCGCCAGCGCTTGCAGCGCCTGCTCCCGTACCAGCCTTTCCATCATGCCCCCGCCGATGGTGCCTGTCATATTTCCCAGGTCATCCACGATCATGCCGGCGTTATGGCGCGGCGTGGAACCGCGGCTCTCGATAATCTGGATAAAAGCGAAGCTGACGTTGTTCTTTTCCAGCTCTGCCGCATGAGCAAACAGTCCCATCATTCGGGCCTCCCCCTGGTTGTCGGTTGGTTCGCAACGAAGTACGCGGGCGTACCCAAAAACAAGCAAGAGTCGTGCCTATCCGCCGCGCCGGGGGCGCTTATTTTTAATGGCGTCGGTTCTTGAATTTCCATTGTGGTATGGCAATTGCTAACTAATTGTCAACAGCTTCAATCATGAGCAGGACGATGAGAGGGGATAATCATGTCGGCGACAGACATTCAGGCTGTGCGAGGCAGCTTTTTTGATATTACCGCGTCAGCGGAAAACCCGGCGCAGATTGTCCGTCAGGCTCGTTATCTTGAAGACGGATTGCTATTGATTAAGGCGGGAAAGATCCTCAGCCTGACGCCCTGGGCCGAAGGGGAAAAACAACTTGACGATCGGCAGGCCATCATCGACTACCGCGGCAAACTCATCATGCCGGGGTTCATCGATACCCATATCCATTATCCGCAAACCGAAATCATCGGCGCTTATGGCGAACAACTGCTCGAATGGTTGCAGCGTTACACCTTTCCGGCGGAAAGCCGGTATGGTTGCCCGCATCACGCGGGGCAGATGTCGGCTTTTTTTCTTCAGCAATTGCTCAGTAACGGTACGACCACCGCGTTGGTTTTCGGCACGGTACATCCTCAGTCGGTGGATGCGCTGTTCAGTGCGGCGGAGCGGTTGGGAATGCGGTTGATCGCCGGTAAAGTGATGATGGATCGCAACGCGCCGGATGAGCTTATCGAAACGGCCGAAGACAGTTATCGGCAGACGCGGGAGTTGATCCTGCGCTGGCATAAGCGTGGCCGTCTGGGTTATGCCCTCACGCCCCGGTTCGTCCCGACATCGTCTCCCGAACTATTGTCCGTCGTCCGGCGTCTGCGTGACGCGTTTCCAGATGTCTGGGTCCACACGCACCTGAGTGAAAACCAGCAGGAAATCGCCTGGGTCAAATCCCTGTATCCTGAATATAACGGCTATCTGGACGTGTACGATCGCTACGATCTGACAGGGCGGCGCAGCGTATTCGCCCATTGCCTCCACCTTGAGGAGCACGAGTGGGATCGTCTGAGCCGCACCCGATCATCCATCGCATTTTGCCCGACCTCCAACCTGTTTTTAGGCAGCGGCCTGTTCCGGTTGCAAACCTGCTGGGACAACGCGGTGCTGATGGGCATGGGGACGGATATCGGCGCGGGCACCACCTTCAGCATGCTGAAAACCCTGGGAGAAGCCTATAAGGTGGGCCAGTTGCAGCACTATTCCCTGTCCGCCTGTGAAGCCGTTTATCACGCTACGCTCGGCGGCGCCAGAGCGCTGGATTTGGATATGCTGATCGGCAACTTCAATAGCGGCAAAGAGGCGGACTTCGTGGTGATTGATCCGGCGGTGACGCCGTTGCAGCGGCTGCGCCAGGATAATAGTCAGACCATTTTTGAACGGCTGTTTGTACTGATGACGCTGGGCGACGAGCGCAATATCGCGGCGACCTGGGTAAACGGCCAATGTGTCTGGCGGCAGGGCGACGAAGCGGCGGCATGATCCCGTTTCTGCGACGAGGTGAACGGATTTCATCGCTGCCCGTAATAGGCGTTGGGGCCGTGTTTACGGCTGAAATGTTTGTTCATCAGGTGATCGTCGATGCGATGCAGGCGTGGATTAATGGCGCTGGCAATCCACGCCATTTTCGCCACTTCCTCCAGCACCACCGCGTTGTGAACCGCTTCATCCGCATCCTTGCCCCAGCAGAAAGGACCATGCTGATAAACCACGATCCCCGGCGTGTGTAACGGGTTGCTATCGCCGAGCGTTTGGGCAATCACGTCACCGGTGTTCTTTTCATACGCTTGCTCCACTTCCCGCGGCGTTAACGGCCGGGTACAGGGGATATCGCCATAAAAGTAATCGGCGTGGGTTGTCCCCAACGCGGGGATCGCTAGCCCGGCCTGCGCCCAGGCGGTCGCGTGCGTCGAATGGGTATGAACGATGCCGCCGATTTGCGGATAGCGGTGATAGAGGGCCAGATGCGTGGCGGTATCGGATGAGGGACGGTATAGCCCCTCCACAATGTTGCCTTGCATATCCACGACCACCATGTCGTCAGCCTGCATCACCTCATAGGCGACGCCGCTGGGTTTGATGACAATGACCTCTCGCTGCCGATCGATCGCGCTGACGTTACCCCAGGTATAGGTCACCAGACCGTGGCGGGGGAGCGACATATTGGCTGCAAACACCTGCTGTTTTAACGCTTCCGTCATGCGGCTTCCTCCACGGGCAAACCGGCCTGTGCCATATGCCGCTTAACCCAATCGCGCGCGGCGGTCACCTCCCCGATGGGATCGGCTGATGTTTCACTCCACATTTCAATCAGATAAGGGCCGCGGTAGCCGCTTTCCCTGAGCGTGGCGAAGCATTGCGCGAAATCGACAACGCCGGTTCCGAACGGGACATTTTTGAAAACGCCGGGACGTGTATCCTTCACATGTACCGCAACGATATGGCCTTTCCCCGCCCGCAGCTCCATCTGGACATCGTTATCCCACGCGGACAGATTGCCGATATCAGGGTATAACTGAAACCACGGGTTATTGAGGTAATTGGCATAGCCCAGCGCTTTGCTGACGGAGTTCATCAGCGGATAGTCCATGATTTCCATCGCCAGCGTCACCTGCGCACGGCTGGCCATTTCCACCGCCAACTGCAAGCCGTGACGGAAACGCTCACGGGTGAGGCCGTTAGCCTGTTGATAGTAAACATCGTAGCCAGCGATCTGGATGACGCGAATGCCGGTATCCTGCGCCAGACGGATCGCCTTGCGCATGATGTCCAGCCCCTGATTGCGAATGTCGTCATCTTCCGAACCCAGCGGGAAGCGGCGATGAGCGCTCAGACACAGGGACGGCACCCGAACGCCGCTGACGGCGATCGCGTTTACCAGTTCCAAACGTTGCGCACGGCTCCAGTCAAGGCGCGCCAGTCGACCGTCACTTTCGTCCACCGACATTTCGACAAAATCAAAGCCCAACGCTTTCGCCAGTTGCAGACGCGCCAGCCAACTGCCATCCGGCGGCAGCGCTTTTTCATAAATACCGAGCGGAACGGCTTTCGTGAGCATGAGACGACCTTATCCCCAGAGCTGGGCGATGCTGTGTTTGAATTCCCGCGCGGCTTGCACCGGATCTGCCGCGTCACGGATGCTGCGTCCGGCAATAAACACATGAATGGGAATCCCCTTGAACAAGGGCAAATCCGCCAGCGCCAGCCCGCCGGTCACGGTCACGTTGAAGCCCATCTCCACCAGCCGCTTAATGGCGCTGATATCGGCCTCGCTCCAGTTGATACCCGCGGCCTGCGCGTCCCGGCTACGGTGATATACGACCTGCAGGATGCCGATATCCCGCCAGCTTCGCGCCTGTTCCCAGGTCCAGAAACCGGTCAGTTCAATCTGCACGTCCCCTTTGAATTCACGTGCGACCTCCAGCGCGCCGGCGGCGGTGTTGATATCCGCACAGCAGATGACGGTCACCCAGTCGGCTTTGGCTTCAAAGCACATGCGCGACAGAATTTTTCCGGCGTCGGCGATTTTGGCGTCGGCCAGCACAATCTTGTGCGGGTAAAGCGATTTCAAGTCACGTACCGCACGCAGGCCTTCCCCTACGCACAGGATGGTGCCGACTTCAATGATGTCCACCTCTTCGGCAATCAGTCTGGTGGTTTGATAAGCGTCGGCCAGCGTCTGGTTATCCAGCGCAACTTGCAACATCGGTAAATGAGGCATCAGTCAACTCCTTAATTAGCGTGTCGCCGCTTCGGTTCGGTCAAGCAAATCCAGCACATCCTGCTCGGTGCGGCAGGCGCGCAGGCGGTCAAAATTGGCTTCGTCTTCAAACAGATTCACGATTTGCATAATGCCGACCGCCTGATGGGTCTTGGCATCAACGGCCGCCATCGTGATCAGGATGTCCACCGGGTCGTTATCTTCATGATTGAAGCGCAGCGGCGTTTTCAATGTCACCAGCGCAAATCCGGTTTTTTTGACGCCCTCTTCCGGGCGACCGTGGGGCATGGCGAATCCAGGGCCAATCACAAAATAGGGGCCGAATGTCGTTACGCCATCCAGAATGGCTTGGTAGTAGCGCGGTTCGACCACATCGGCCGCGATCAGCAGATCAACCCCGATTTTTACCGCTTCCTGCCAGGTGCGGGCTTCAGCCTGAAGGCGTATAGCGTGATTTTCCGCCAGTGAATCACGTAGTTTCATGGAAGCCCCTGTTGTTTGAAATCCGCCGGAAAATGCGTCTTGATGATTTCCAGCAGTTTTGGCCCGAAGTCAGCCGAGGAGAGCATATTACGTACGCCGACCACATATTTGTTGCCGCTGACGGTGATTTCATCAGCGATGTGGGTGGAGGCGATGATGATGTCCGCCCCGCTGAGTTCGGCCTTGTATTCGCCCACCGCGCAGCTATTCAGGCTATGAGGGATTCCCTGCTCGGTCAGAAATTGGCCGACCTTCATTTTCATGATCATCGAGCTGCCTTGTCCGCAGCCGCATACCGCCAGAATTCGTACTGCCATAATGGTTCCTCCAGAATCAGTTCATGGGGGTTTCAGAAAGTTGCTTTCGCGCATCTTCTTCAGCCCGTAATGCGCGGCTGGCAAAGACCATGTAAATCACCGCAATGACGATGACGACGCCCATGAACCATAGGCCCAACGTCAGCCCCTGCATCAACGGCGGCGCCAGAATCGACCAATCCGCCATGCCCATCCATGCGCTCAGCCCGGTCAGTTTTACTGCCCAGACGCAGCCGAAGATTTCAATCATGCCCATCACCAGGCAAATTTTCAGCGCGGCGCGCCAGCCGCCAAAATAGTTGGCGAATACGCCGATGGTGGCGTTAGAGAAGAACATCGGAATGAAGCCGGGAATGATCATGATGGGGGAATCGATGCCGATCAGGACACCGACGGCGATTAACTGGCCGATGGTGCCCCACATGAATCCCCAGACCACGGCATTAGGGGCGAAGCTGTAGATTGCCGCACAGTCGATAGCCAATACCGCCCCAGGGATCAAGCGTTGCGAGATGCCGTTGAAGGCTTCGGAGAGCTCGGCAACGAACATCCTCACCCCTTGCACGATGATGAAGATAGCGACGGCAAACTGAAAGCCGGTTTGCAGGATATAAATAGACCAGTGCGTTTTCCCTGCCATCTGTTGCACGGTGTCGAGACCGAAGGAGAGCAGGATCGCGCCGAAGAATATCGTCATGATAATCGCGGTGGAGACAATGTTGTCATGGAAGATATTCAACCAGCCCGGCAGTTTCAGATTTTCTACGCTTTCTTCTTTTTTCCCCAGATAAGGCGCGAGCTTATAAGCAATCCAGGAGGCAAACTGCTGCTGGTGACCGATGGAGAAACCACTGCCGTGGGTGACCGCTTGCGTGGGTTTGTACATCATGTTTGAGGTGATGCCCCAATACAGGGAAACCAGCACGGCGCTACAGATGATGGTCGTCCACATCGAATAGCCGAGGATATAGAAGAAAACGGCGAGCAATCCGGCTTGTTGGAACATGATGTGGCCGGTGAGCATGATGGTGCGGATGCCGGTGATCCGGCGCAGCAGGACGTAAACAATGTTCAGCGCCAACGCCAGCAATACCGCATAGCCGACCCAACTGTAGGCATTGCCCATGCGATCGATGGTCGCCATCATGGAAGCGTAAGTATCCGAAATGGCGCCGCTAATCCCGTAAACCTCAGACATTTTAGCGACAACGGGTTTGAATGTATTGGTCAGAACCCCGGCGCCTGCCTGCAACAACATAAAACCGATGATCGTTTTGATGGTGCCTTTAATGATGGCGGTGGTGCTTTTACGCAGCAACAAATAACCGAGAAGCGTCACATACGCAGCAACAAATAACCGAGAAGCGTCACAATCCCCAGCAGCAGCGGGGCATTAGTCATGACCTGATTAAAGAAAATCGTGAAGATATTATAGAGGTTTTCCATAAGGGCTCCCTTCGGCTTTTAGTCATCCTGCTACGCGCCACTTTAAAAAAATGCTGGCACGGGCAGGCATTTTTTGTAGAGCGCGCTCACTCTATCAATCATTAATAATCATTAAAAGATATTTTTTGATTGTTTGTGAGAATTCTCGCAATTGTTTTTTTGATGACCCGTGTTTTCATACTGCATAACTCATTATTTAAATTTGTTATTATTATTCATGTGATTATAGTTTTTTTATGAAATTATTATGGTGCTGCTGAACGGTGCCTTATCCCCGGCCGCATGGTAAATATTATGACATAACGTGATTGTCATCATGGTGTAAGAGTGGTAATTTCTCTGAATAAAATCATATATAATCATTTTGTGATTTATTTTGATTTTGAAGTTTAATAATGCATCAACTTATCGATTATTGAGGGTGGCACAATGAGTAAAATTGAAAGCATTACCCGCGAGTCATGGGTTCTGAATACTTTCCCCGAGTGGGGAACCTGGCTGAATGAGGAAATAGAACAGGAGCAGGTGGCGCCGGGTTCGTTCGCCATGTGGTGGCTGGGCTGTACCGGCATCTGGTTGAAATCGGAGGAAAGGGCGAATCTTTGCGTGGATTTCTGGTGCGGGACGGGCAAACAAAGCCATGCCAATCCATTGATGAAGTCAGGCCACCAAATGCAGCGCATGGCGGGCGTAAGAAAATTGCAGCCCAATCTGCGCACCGCACCGTTTGTGCTTGATCCTTTCGCCATTCGTCAGATTGACGCGGTGCTGGCAACGCATGACCATAATGACCATATTGATGTGAATGTCGCTGCGGCGGTGCTGAAGAACTGTGATGTCACTGTGCCGTTTATCGGCCCGGAAAGCTGCGTGAATCTCTGGCTTGACTGGGGCGTGCCGCGCGAGCGTTGCGTGGTTGTGAAACCCGGCGACATTATTACCATCAAGGATGTTGAAATTCATGTGCTGGACGCGTTTGACCGTACGGCGTTGATTACGCTGCCCGTGGAGGAAAAGGCCTCGGGCATTTTGCCGGACGGTATGGATAAGCGTGCGGTGAACTATTTGTTCAGAACGCCGGGCGGTAGCCTCTATCACAGCGGTGATTCACATTACTCCAACTATTACGCCAAGCATGGCAATGATTACCAAATCGATGTGGCGCTGGGATCATACGGCGAGAACCCGCGCGGCATCACCGATAAGATGACCAGCGCCGATATACTGCGTATGGCCGAAGCATTGAACGCCAAGGTGGTGATTCCCTTCCATCATGATATCTGGTCGAATTTTCAGGCCGATCCGCAGGAAATTCTCATGCTGTGGGAGATGAAGAAAGATCGGCTTCAGTATGGTTTTAAGCCGTTTATCTGGCAGGTCGGCGGCAAGTTCACCTGGCCGGAGGACAAAGACAATCTGCAATACCACTACCCGCGTGGGTTTGATGATTGCTTTACCCTGGAGCCGGATTTGCCGTTCAAGTCTTTTCTCTGATATTGCAGTAAGGGGCGTAAAGCGCGCCCCTTTATCCTCTGTGTACACCACGCCATGCGTACTTTTGACAACTTATGATTCAAATTACCGACCTTGCTCACTATAATCGGCATTTAGAATCTCTTTAGAGGGGTAAGTATGACTGAATCTCAGCGCAATAATGCCATTATCAATTTTCTGCAACGACAAGGGCAACTCACCGTTGCCGATCTGATCAAGCACTTTGATGTCTCCCCAGCCACTGCAAGACGCGATATTAACAAGCTTGATGAGTCAGGGAAGTTGCGTAAAGTTCGCAATGGCGCTGAAGCGGTTAACGCGCCCCGGCCAACCTGGACGCCGCTCAATATTTATCAGGCGCAGAATCTGGATGAGAAAATGCGCATTGCTAAAGCGGCGGCGCAGCTATGCGGTTCTGGCGAAAGCGTGGTGATCAATTGTGGCTCGACCGCATTTTTACTGGGGCAGGAGATCTGCGGTAAAGACGTGCAGGTGATAACTAACTATCTGCCGCTGGCAAATTACCTAATTGAACAAGAGCATGAAAGCGTGGTTATCATGGGCGGGCAATACAATAAAAGCCAATCCATCACGTTAGCGCCACAAGAAGGCGACGCCAGCTTGTATGCCGGGCACTGGATGTTCACCAGCGGCAGAGGGTTGATGGCGGAGGGGCTGTATAAAACCGACATGCTGACCGCGATGGCGGAGCAGAAGATGCTTCGTTATGTTGGCAAACTGGCGGTAGTGGTGGACAGCAGCAAGATTGGCGAACGCGCCGGGATGTTGTTCTGCCGGCTCGATCAGATTGATGTGGTGATTACCGGCAAGCACGCCAACGCGCAGATTATCGCGCAACTGCGTGAGCAGGATGTGGAAATGATACTCGTATGATGGGTGGTCTTTGCTTATCTCTTACCCACTGAGCAAATCGCTGCTCTACCCCTGTCACTCGGGTATCAGCAACCCTCATTTTCACCGCCATAATTTATGACTAACCAAAACTTTCAGAATAAATGAAAAATCTGCGCAACTTCTTGCTCACTTTCCAGCATAAGTCACTTTTTGCGCAATGGATGCCGTTGATCTGCGCAGTCTGCGCAACTTTTTGCTCAAATTTGACTTAGGCAAAATCTGGCTTAGGTAAATTCTGTTTAAAAACAATGGAATAAAGTTTGGCATGGTCTTTGCCCTGTGAACAGTGAAGTCAAACACCTGTTCAATCAACGGGTTTTATCAACAAGGAGCAAGACCATGCCAACCCCATGCTATATCAGCATCGAAGGCAAAACCCAGGGCAATATCACCGCCGGCGCCTTCACTTCCGACTCTGTCGGCAACATCTACGTGCAGGGCCACGAAGACGAAATGCTGGTGCAGGAATTCAAACACGTGGTGACCGTCCCCACCGACCCGCAGTCCGGTCAGCCTTCCGGCCAGCGCGTCCACAAACCCTTCAAATTCACCGTCGCGCTGAACAAGGCGGTGCCGTTGATGTACAACTCCCTGGCCTCCGGCGAAATGCTGCCGACCGTCACCCTGAAGTGGTATCGCACCTCTGTCGAAGGCAAGCAGGAGCACTTCTTCTCCACCATCCTGACCGACGCCACCATCGTGGACATCGACTGCCAGATGCCGCACTGCCAGGACCCGTCCAAGCTGGACTACACCCAGTTGATTGAGGTGTCGCTGGCGTACCGCAAAATCGACTGGGAGCACACGGTGGCCGGCACGTCCGGCTCCGATGACTGGCGCGCGCCGGTCGAAGCGTAATC
Organism: Brenneria rubrifaciens; assembly: GCF_005484945.1. Taxonomy (NCBI): domain Bacteria; kingdom Pseudomonadati; phylum Pseudomonadota; class Gammaproteobacteria; order Enterobacterales; family Pectobacteriaceae; genus Brenneria; species Brenneria rubrifaciens. Next base: position 3,532,221 of record NZ_CP034035.1, on the reverse strand, counting down.
CTTCCTTAACCCGGACAGCGTGCCGGGTTTTTTGCTGCGCTGCGGTGTGAGCGGACTCAGACCGCAGCACAGGGGGTCATTTTCACCAGGGTAGTAGCGTGTCGCACCGGGCGGTAACGGGGCGTGCGGTAGCCGTGGCAGAGGGAGGAGGAGCAAGGTGGCGAACAGTACAGGACTACAGTTTACCGTGACGCTGGGCGCATTGCCGCAAAGCGCGTTCGCGGTGGTGGATTTCCAGTTACAGGAAAGGCTGAACCAGCCGTTCAGCCTGTCGCTGAATCTGGCGAGCGCGCAGCCGGATATTGACTTTGGCGCGGTGCTGGACCAGCCGTGCGAATTGCTGGTGTGGTACGAAGGCGAGCTGCGCCGCCGGGTGAGCGGCATCGTCAGCGCGTTCAGTCAGGGCGACACCGGCTTTCGCCGCACCCGCTATCAGGCGGAGGTGCGCCCGGCGCTGTGGCGGCTGGGGCTGCGCAGCAACGCGCGTATCTTTCAGGCAAAAAAGCCGGAGGAAATCATCGCCACGTTGCTGGAGGAAGCCGGGATAGCGGATTACGCGTTCGCGCTGCGTCACGACCATCCCCAGCGGGAGTATTGCGTACAGTACCGCGAAAGCGACCTGGGGTTTGTCGGTCGTCTGGCGGCGGAAGAGGGGATGTATTACTTCCACGAGTTTGAGGAAGGGAAACACCGGGTGGTATTCGCGGATGACGCCGGGGCGCTGGGGAAAGGGCCGGCGCTGTTCTTCAATCTGGCGACGCAGGGGCTGTCGGAAGGGGAGTATGTCAGACGCTTCCGGTATAGCGAGGCGGTGCGCACCGCCGAGGTGGAGCTTAAAGACTACAGCTTCAAGACCCCGGCGTACGGGCTGTCGCACAAGAAGCCGGGCAGCGGACTTGAGCACCAGCGTGAAAGTTACCAGCACTACGACTATCCGGGACGCTACAAACGGGACCCGAGCGGCAAAGCGTTCAGCGGTTACCGGCTGGAGGCGCTGCGGTCGGATGCGGTGGCGGGCGAGGGGGAATCGAACTGCGCGGGACTGATGCCGGGCAGCACGTTCCGGCTGACTGAGCACCCGAATGCGGGGCTGAATATCGTCTGGCAGACGGTGAGCGTGACACATACGGGGCAACAGCCGCAGGCGCTGGAAGAGGAGAGCGGGGGCGAACCGACCACGCTGAGCAACAGTTTCAGCGTGGTGAAGGGGAGCACGACCTGGCGGACGGAGATGCCGTACAAACCGATGGTGGACGGCCCGCAGATTGCGACGGTGGTGGGGCCGGCAGGGGAAGAAATCTACTGCGACGAATACGGGCGGGTGAAGCTGCAATTTCCGTGGGACAGGTATGGGGCGAACGACGACCAGAGTTCGTGCTGGGTGCGGGTAAGTCAGGGCTGGGCGGGGGGCCAGTACGGTCTGATAGCGATACCGCGTATCGGTCATGAGGTGATAGTGAGTTTTCTGGAGGGCGACCCGGACCAGCCGATAGTGACCGGGCGGACGTTTCATGCCACCAATCCCGCGCCATACCCGCTGCCGGAGAACAAGACCCGCACCTCGCTGCGTACTTCAACGCACAAAGGTTCGGGTTTCAACGAACTGCGTTTTGAAGATCAGGCCGGGCAGGAAGAGGTGTTTATTCATGCGCAGAAGGACATGAATACCGTGGTGCTGAATAACCGCACGACCCGCGTCACGGCGGACCATACCGAAAGCGTCGGCGGCAATCAGGCGGTCTCGGTGATTAAGGACCAGTTCACTGAAATTCAGGGACAGCAGAATATTGCCATCACCAAAAACCGCAGTACCGCCGTGGATGAAAACGACTCCCTGCAAGTGAAAAACAATATCGCCATCCAGTCACAGGAGGGCGACATCCTGATTAGCACCCAGGGCGGCTTTATCGGTATCAGCGCGGACGGCGTCATCAACATCAAGGGCAGCCATATCGTGGTGAATGGTCAGCAAATCGACCTGAACTAAATAACAAGAACGACAAGGATACATGGACATGTACCAGATGAACGAAGGCACGCTGGCGATCCCGGCACAATGGCGTGATGAATCCCTGCACGTTTTTGTACTGCCTGATGAAACCACCAATCTGGTGGTCAACCGCACCCCGGTCGAACCCGGTCAAACACCGGAAGCGATCTACCAGAAAACGCTGGAGCAGTTTTCCGCCCATCTGAAAGGTTATAAGGAAATGCAGGCCTGGGAACTCACGCTTGCAGGGGCATCCGCGCAGGCACTGGAGTACACTTGGCAATCACCGGAAGGTCAAATGCATCAGGTCGTGGTGATGCAGGTTCGCGGCACCTTATTACTGACCTTCACCATCACCGCTGCCGATGTGCTGAACGATGCCCGAAAAACCGAACTGCTGGCGGTGATTGAGACGTTCAGGGCTGCTGAGCCTCCTGCTGCCCCGGAGGGGACGGAGGATAGCAATGCGTGACGAAATTCTGGCCCGTATCGCGCGGGTCGGGGCGATGCATGCCGGTAACCGACCCACGCTACCGCCCGATTTACCGACACCCGGCAGCGGCTCTCCGCCGACCTCGCCGGGCAAGGCCATCAAACACCGCAGTTTTCTGGGAGCCTTGCTCGGTGCTGTCGCAGGGGCTTTGGTGGCGGCCGCGGTGTGTACCGTGGTTGCTGTTGCGGTAGCCGGCGCGGTCGCGCTGACCGGTATAACGGGAGGGGCTGGTCTGGCATTGGTTGTCGGCGCAGTCTCACTGGCAGCGCAGTTCGGAGCGGTATATGCCCTGGGCGGATTGATTTCCGGGGTAAGCAGCCGAGTCTCCGCCATGGTGGACAGCGCCTCACCGCCTGCGGGAGAGGTGAAAGGCGGCTCGCCTAATGTGTCCGTCGAAGGCAAGCCGGTCTCTCGTGCTAAAGTCGATGCCGTGGCTTGCACCAAACACAGCGGACCGCAACTGATTGCTCAGGGCAGTGAGACGGTATTTGTCAACGGCCATCCGGCCGCGCGGATAGGCGATAAAACCGTGTGCGGCGCCACCATCAAAGAAGGGGCATCGAAGGTATTCTTTGGTTCCGGGCAAGCCACCGTGCTGGAGATACAGGAGGAGTTCAGCGGCTGGCAGAAAGCGCTGCTAATTGCAGTGGAGTTTCTGGTGCCGCCGGGCCGGGGGCTATTTCGGGGTCTGGGAAAACTCTTTGCCCGCGGGCCGATGGCCGTGCTCAAAGGGATGAAGATGGGGGCTCTGCGTAGTCTGGTCGGGCTGCGTAGAGCAATACGTTGCGCCAAAAACGGCTTAAAAGAAAGCAAAGGGTTGGCGCGCGTCACGGAGTCTATTCGAGGCTTTCTGAAAGACCCGGTTTATATCGCCAGCGGCGAGGTGATTGAAAGCCGTACCGATATCGAACTGGGGCAGACCATCCCATTGATGTTCGAGCGTACCTATCGCTCCGGCAGCACACGCACCGGCCTGCTGGGACGCGGCTGGCAGGATAGTTGGAGTGAGGTGGCCACTGTCAGCTGTGATAACGGCGACACCCATGTGTTGATTACGCTGGCGCAGGGCTATGACATCGATTTCACCTTCGGGGTGGGCGCAACGGTGGTGTACTGCGCCGAATACCCCGCTTTCAAGCTGGTGAAGCGCCATAACGGTTTTCACCTGTGGAACCGCGACAGTCAGACCTGGCGCGCCTTTACCGTGGAGCAGGGTGACAGGCTGCTGCTGTCGGCGATTACCGACAACCACCGCAACCGTGTTGATTTTATCCGCGATCCCAAAGGCTACCTGCGGAAGATACAGCACAGTGACGGTATCGAACTGCTGCTGGTGTGGGGGGGCGATTTCCTGCACCAGATACAGCGTATCGACGGCGGACAGAAAACCCGGCTGGCCGAATACCGCCAGGACGAAAAAGGCCGGCTGGTCGAGGCCGACGCCGTACATGCCTACCACCTGCTCTACGAATATGATAACGACAACCGCCTGACGCGCTGGCATGACAATGACCAGACCTGGGCGCGTTACCAATATGACCATCAGGGGCGCTGCATTTACACCACCTGTGCCGATGCTTACCTGACTGCGAACTTCGAGTACCTGGCTGACCGCGTGGTGATGACCGATGGTCTGGGGCAGCGCAGCGAATACGGTTTTAACGACCTGTATCTGATGGCGTGGGAAAAATCCCCGCTCGGCCATGTGACCCGCTATGAGTATGACGATTATGGCAACCTGCTGCGGGAAATCTCGCCGGCCGGGCGCGTGGTCGAGTTTGAGTACCTGGACGACAGCGGGCTGGTCAGCACTTTTACCGATGGCAGCGGGCATCAGTGGCATTACGACTATGACGACAATGCGCGTCTGACCGGTATCACCGACCCGCTGGGACGAAACTGGACATGGCGATACGACGCGAAAGGCAACCCGCAGAGCCTGACCGGGCCGGATAGCAGCGAAGTGCGGTTTGCGTGGAACCGTTATGGTCTGTTGACCGAGGTCAGCGAACAGAGCGGACAGGTGCAGGCCAGCCTGTTCTATGACAACCGTCAGCGCCTGCTGAGCGCCACCGACGCGGAGTCTCGCACCCGGCAACTGCGCTATGACCGGCAGGACAGGCTGACCCACTGGACGCGCCCGGATGGTTCCACTTTCCGCCTCGGCTACCGCCGGGCGAGCTGGAAGCTGCCTGAGCAACTGATACGCCCGGACGACAAAGTGGAACAGCACCATTATGACAAGCACAACAATCTGTTGAGCTACGTGGACGGCAATGGCGCTGTTTGGCGGCAGAGCTGGGGCCCGTTTGATTTGCTGACCGCCCGCACGGATGCGCAGGGACGCACCTGGCGTTATGAGTACGATCGGGAGAGCCAGCAGCTTATTAGATGATTATGATCCAGTAACGAACACAGGCACTATGCAATTGGTTCAACAGGCTGCGCATAGGGGTATTCCGCATGTTGGTGGGGTAAGTCAATATCAAGAAATTACGGGATTGAAATATATTTTCAAAACATGGTGATATTATGAGAGATTTATTTTTTACAGATTATCTGCCACCAGTAACTGATGAGGAAATAGCCGAGTTAGAATCATTGATTGGTTCTGCTCTGCCTGATGAAATGATATCCGTTTATAAAAGATATAATGGTGGGCAACCTCAACCATCTTTTGTGCATGATGAAAAAAATCTTTATCCGATAAATTCATTTTATTCACTGGCCGAGATTATTGATAGTTATAATGATTTTGATGATGACGCATTGCCAAATGATTTTAAGAAACATGAATTATTACCATTCGCTTATGATCCGGGATCTGGTATGTATTCAATATCTTTAAGAAAAAGTGATTTTGGTAAAGTGTATTTCTATGTACTGCTTGAAGAAGCTGAAATTTTCGGAGTATGGCCTTCATTTAAATCATTTCTTGATTCGATAGTTGATGATCCTAATCCATAAATTACTGACATTTTATAAAAAGCCGGAAGCGATCGCAAAGATCCTTCCGGTTTTTTAATTACCGGTCAGTCACTGCCCGTAATCCCTTCCAGATCCAGCCCGCCGGGAAAGCGGTTAAGCCAGTCGGCGGCGGCGCGTTCATCGAACGGTTCCCGGCTTAATCCTTCCAGACAGTACCACAGTTCCCGAATATCCTGCACGGTGATGACGAGGCAGCCCGGCATCACGCGCAGCTTGAGCGGCAGGCCGGTGCTGAAGCCGGCTTCCTGTAGCCACTTGCCGCTGATGTTGATGGTGGGCGTGGAGGAATCGCCCTTGTTGGGGCGGAAGCCGACACGCTGATAGCGCTCCGGCTGAGAGATTTTAAAAACGGGGGGTATCTGGCGTAGAATGCGCGTCAGCCCCGCGCTAAAAATCGGTTACGTTAGTAGCTCTTTTCACGGTCAACAGGACGTATCGCCGACTCAACGCGGTGCTTCACAATCACCGCATCAATCAGCTTAATCATCGTCTCCTGCTTTGCCGGCTGGCACTGAGCCAGTGCTTTGAACCGTTTATTAATCATGTGTTCCTAATCGGTGCCTGCTCGTCATGTGAGCCTAGCAACAGGTAATCAATGCTCGTGGTAAACAACTCGGCCAGTTGAATGAGCTTGTCTGCCGGAGATTGCGCGTCCCCGACTCATACTGTCACGTTAAGAACACTACAGCGTCATCACGTTATTCAGTCGCCCGTCAAAATAAACGGCTAACTGCAACAATGTCAAATTCCAGCTCTGGATGGGCATTGTCCATTTCTCCTGTGCATTCATCAGACCCAGATGAAGCAGCTTCAACTGGCTGCTCTCATTCGGAAAAGCGCCTTAATTTTGGGTTGTGACTCAAATGCGTTGTAAGGGTGTTTCGCAATGCAAGCACCCGATGACTTTTTCATCTATTTCAAATGAACGGGAAAAGCAGATTGTTTTCCTTGCCAGACGTTTAATGTGAATGCGTAAATTAAGGTCATGCCGCTCAATTCGCTGTGTGAATATCTTACCTGTCAGGTGTTTTTCTGACGCTATTTCTCGTGTGTAGCGACCCCAGTCATTGGTGTTGATAAAACCAATATGAAAAGGTTTTAACAAATCGAGACGCTTCCGGCAGGTCTCATCCGTGCGGGGACCAAATACATGGGCAACAACCTGTTTTCTTGTCGTATCACATGCATACCAAAGCCAATGCTGCTGTTTTTTATTCTCCACGAATGACCATTACTCATCCAGTTCACAGATCAGGGTCGATAGGTTTGCCTGTTACTTGTGGCGGCGCGAGTTTTTTAGTGTGCTCATCACGGTGTTCATACTGATTTTCAGGACTCGTCCTGTATCCCTGACCCCGGAGCCATTCATCGCCATATCGACAATTTTTTCTTTTGTTCCGGGCTTACGTGCGTTGTAACGGTAGTTGATCTGGAAAGTACGGCGACAATGTTGACAATAATATCGGGGAAATCCAGCCTTTCCCGTGCCATGCTTACCAACGGTTTCTGTTTGCTGACAATATCGGCAGGCAACTTCAATAGTGACTGTCATAAAACGTATCCTTTAAAGTAAATACTTTATCAAAATAACGCTTTTGAGTCATTACCCGAAATAGGGTGTACTACGCATCACATCGCGGTGAGAGTACGAAAGAGCCCAATGATCCAGAATATGAGCATCTTCAAAGTGAACTGAATAAAGCCTTGCCATTTAAACCCGGCTACTCAGTGGCATTCAATTATATTTGGCCTGTTGGGTTGCGCACTCGGAAAAAGCCTTTTTTGCAACCGATGTGGTTAAAAATAAAACCTGCAAGACCGGTCAAAATTGGTAGCGGCGATGTTCATCTAAACTGGTTCAGACACGATCCGTGGGCTTCATTGCCGGTAGTCAAAATACTCTGCGCCAGTATTGTAACCGGCAATCTCACTTTGATGAATTCTGAAGAGAAGTATTATACGGAAATTGATTTAGAGGAATATCTCCCTTATTCTTTCTTCGGTCGGGATGAACCCACGTTAAAGAGTTAAACACAATCAGTATTTACCCGCTATCATTCAAGATTCCTGATTTTGAGCAGCAAGGAGGCCATGCTCATCTACCATGAAGATATTTATCACCACCCAGCAAAAAGCCGAATTTGGGCACCTTCACGAGACCATCCGTGATGAGCGGGTTTGTGATCGCATCAAAGCCGTCCTCCTTGCATCCGAAGGCTGGATTAGACCATGATAGTGCAGGCTCTGTGTCTTTATGAAACCTCGGTAAATCAATCGGTTGTACTATCGTGGCTTCACGTATAAAAAGCCGTCCGGCATGTCGCATAAATTCAGTGAAGAGAAACAGAAACAATTCATTGAATTTTTTGGTCGGCCCAGGGATGTGACTTGCATTTCATAAATCAGGTGATGTTGTGTGAGGCGTAGGAGGGAGGAACTGATGTTAAAACAATCGTTAACCGATGAATCCGTAAAAGGCCGCATCCGGCTCGATAATGAAGCGGCTATTCTGCTGGCGGCGGAACGCGTGTTCGCCCGCTATGGCTTTAAAGGCACCACCATGGCGCTGATTGCGGCGGAAGCGGCGCTGCCCAAGCCGAACCTGCATTACTATTTCGGCAACAAACAGAATCTCTATTTGTGCGTACTCGACGGCATTCTGAATGACTGGCTGACGCCATTGGAGCATTTTCATCCGCAGGCCGATCCGCGTACGGTGATTGAGCAATATGTCCGGCAAAAAATGGTGTTAACGTTTGAACGTCCGCACGCCTCGAAGCTGTTTGCCAACGAACTCCTGCAAGGCGCCCCGATGGTGCATGAACTTCTGCAAACACAATTGCGCGATTTGGTGACCCGCAAAGCGGCGGTGGTGGATGGCTGGATTGAACAAGGGTTACTGCTTCCGTTAGACAGTAAACACTTTTTTTTCTCTATCTGGGCGATGACGCAGACATACGCGGATTTCGACATTCAGATTGCCGCTGTGCTCGGCGATAAGGTGCATGAGTCATGCGGGCGGCAACGCGCTATCGATCATGTGCTGACCAGTGTTTTCAGAATGTGCGGTCTGGACATTAAGGCATGAGACTAAATAGTCTCGCCAAATACCAAATAAATGTCTGATTGATTTTTATCGCACGACGCCACATGTAATAAAGGAGAAACTCTTTCCGATAAAAATCAATGAAAGGGTTATTTTTGATATAAATTTGGTTATGCACAATGTTGTCGATGATGACGGAGTATTGATTCAAGCGCGTATCTCAATCAGATATGAAGAGATGATATGGACTCATCATAAAGCCTGAACCAGCGGGTATAACTGAGAAGTGGGTAAAATGATGAACCCATTATAAAATAGAGAATACAGGCATTTCCGGTATTCAGTTTTTCCCTTAAAACCTATTGCTCGAACACTCTTTTCTTTTTCAAGAATGCCTAAATAGCGCGTTTCGGCCACCATCTATTCATGGGCCATATAACTTAAGTCTTCACCTCATTCTTTCAAGAACACCTGTGCCGATACCTTTTATAGAAATCTGGCGAAACGCGTGAATTAGCCATTCGTTCCTGGTTATTCAAGGTCATTGCCAATAGTGGCTGACGTGTAGCACAAAAATAGCGCAATGGTTGAAGCGGTGAGCCTGATTTGCACCGTGATTGGTCACAATGTGTTCTTATAATTCCTATAGAATATGATTAATATTCTGTTTTTATTCTGATTTTCTATTTCCATAAAAATGGCACATAAATAGCATGGGTTAGATTGTAAATCTTAACCATATGGTCAAGATTTCGCGGGGAGTGGCGCTGCCCGCCTTTCCCTTAATCCGATGTTAGCGGGAGAACCACCATGAGTCATCGAAAGCAAAGCGGTATCGGCAACGGGTTGTGGAGTGTGTTGCCAAAGCTGTGCCCTCGAGATCCTGATTGTGCCCAGCCAAAGGAGTACGCCGTATGAAAACGTTATTACCGGTCGGCAGTGATGCGCCGGGTATTCAGGCGGGGCGGCTCAGTGATGCGGAGTATGCGGACAACTTCAGCGACAGCGCCACCCCATTGACCAAAACTCAGGCCGTTCTCGAATCTGAGCGTTGCTATTACTGCTACGACGCGCCCTGTACCCGTTTCTGCCCGGCAGACATTGACGTGCCGAGCTTTATTCACCGTATCGCACAGGATAATGTGCGCGGGGCGGCGGAGGCTATTTTGAGCGAGAACGTGCTGGGCGGCATGTGCGCCAGGGTCTGCCCGACAGAAACCTTGTGTGAACAAGCCTGCGTGCGTAATCAGCAGGATGGCAAACCGCTGCAAATCGGCCTGTTGCAGCGCTATGCCACCGACGCCTATCTCTCCAATCCCGGCCAGCCTTTATTTAGCCGAGCGTCGTCGACGGGCAAGAAAGTCGCCGTCGTCGGGGCAGGTCCGGCGGGGCTGACCGTCGCGCATCGGCTGGCGCAAAGCGGGCACCACATCGTGGTGTTCGATGCCAAAGATAAGCCCGGCGGACTGAATGAGTACGGTTTGGCAGCCTACAAGACCACCAATGATTTTGCCCAGCGCGAAATTGCCTGGCTGCTGTCGATCGGCGGCATTGAGCTACGCCTTAATCATCGTCTGGGACATGAAATTACGCTGGATACGCTGCGCACGGATTTTGACGCCGTTTTCCTCGGCATGGGATTGGGCGGGGTGAACGCGCTTGGCGTTGAAGAAACCCCGCTGGAAGGCGTGCGCGAAGCGGTCGATTTTATCGCACAACTTCGGCAGGCCGCGCATCCCGGTGAGGTTGCCATCGGTCGCAATGTGGTGGTCATCGGCGGCGGTATGACCGCCGTTGACGCCGCGGTGCAGGCGAAAAAGCTGGGGGCGCGTGACGTCACGATGGTTTACCGCCGTGGCGAACAGGATATGAAAGCGTCTCAATATGAGCAGGCATGGGCGAAAACCAATGGCGTCAACGTCCGATACTGGGCGGCGCCCCAGGCCATTGAAGGGGAGAACGGCAAAGTGAAAGCCGTGTCGTTCAGGGTTATGCAATTGCAATCCGGTGCGCTGGCGGCGACCGGGGAAACGTTTACCCTGCCCGCCGATATGGTGCTGAAGGCGATCGGACAGACCTATGACGCCAGTCCGACCGGCGCGTCGATTGCGCTGAAGGGCGGCCGTATCGCGACGGATGAAGACGGCCGCACCTCGCTGCCCGGCGTGTGGGCGGGCGGCGACTGTTGCGCGGACGGTCTGGATCTGACGGTCGATGCGGTACGTCAGGGCAAGGCGGCGGCAAAGTCCATTGATGCGATGCTGCGCCCCGCGGCCGATCAATCTGTGACTGGCAAACCTTCAATAAGCTCGCGGGAGTATTTACATGGCTGATCTCAGTAGTCATTTTTTAGGTATCAAAAGCCCTAATCCTTTCTGGCTGGCATCCGCCCCGCCCACGGATAAAGAGTACAACGTCGTACGTGCTTTTGAAGCGGGCTGGGGCGGCGTGGTCTGGAAAACGCTGGGGCAAGACCCGCACGTGGTGAACGTCAACGGGCCGCGCTACAGCACCCTTCGCACCACGGATCGGCGCATTATCGGCCTGAACAACATTGAGCTGATTACCGACCGTTCGCTGGACACCAATCTGGAGGAGATCGCCCGCGTGAAGCGCAACTGGCCTGATCGGGCCATGATTGTGTCGATCATGGTGCCCTGCGAAGAAGACGCGTGGAAATCCATTCTGCCGCTGGTGGAACAAACTGGCGCTGACGGCATTGAGCTGAATTTTGGCTGTCCGCACGGCATGAGTGAACGGGGCATGGGGGCGGCTGTCGGGCAGGTGCCGGAGTATATCGAAATGGTCACCCGCTGGTGCAAGCAGTATTGCAGTCTGCCAACCATCGTCAAACTGACGCCGAACGTCAATGATATCCGCTATCCGGCGCGAGCGGCGTTGCAGGGCGGCGCTGATGCGGTGTCGCTGATTAATACCCTCAACTCGGTGATGGGCGTGGATCTGGATCAGATGACCATCCACCCCAATACCGGCGGCAAAGGGTCGCACGGCGGCTACTGCGGCCCGGCGGTCAAGCCTATTGCGCTGAATATGGTGGCGGAAATCGCCCGGGATGCGCTGACGCGCGGCCTGCCGATGTCAGGCATCGGCGGGATATCCACCTGGCGCGATGCGGCCGAGTTTATTGCGCTGGGTTGCGGCACGGTGCAGGTTTGTACCGCCGTGATGGTGCACGGTTTTCAGATTGTGCGCGACATGGTCAGCGGCCTTGCCAATTTTATGGATGAGCATGGCTACCGCACGCTGGAGGATTTTCGCGGCCGCGCTGTCGGCAGCGTAACGGACTGGCGTTATCTGAATCTCAATCACATCGACAAGGCGGTTATCGATCAGTCGCAGTGCATTAAATGCGGGCGCTGTCATCTGGCCTGTGAAGATACCTCGCATCAGGCCATCACCAGCATGAAAAATGGCGAACGCCATTACGAAGTGAAGGAAGAAGAGTGCGTCGGCTGCAACCTGTGCGTCTCCATTTGTCCGGTGGAAAACTGCATTTCCATGCGTAGCCTGCTACCGGGAGAGGTGGATTTGCGCACCGGAAAAACCGTGAGCGGAGAATACGCCAACTGGACGACACACCCAAATAATCCGATGGCGACCACGGCCTGAAGGTCCGATGGTTTCTTTATACCCAATGTGGGCCGTTCAGCGGCTCCGATCGGTAAAATGAGGGGAAAATAGATGAGTCATAACCTGTTGATTAAAGGCGGTACGGTCGTCAATGCCGATCGGGAATTTCGTGCCGACGTATTGTGTTCGGACGGTATCATCGTCGCCGTGGGCGAGGATGCCGGACAGCAGGCGCCCGCGGGCGCCGAGGTTATTGATGCGGGTGGTCAGTATGTCATGCCGGGCGGTATCGATCCCCATACCCATATGAATTTCCCGTTTATGGGTACGGTCACGGTGGATGATTTCTACAGCGGCACGGCGGCGGGGCTGGCGGGCGGCACCACAACGATTATCGATTTTGTTATTCCCAATCCGCAGCAACCGCTGATGGAAGCGTACCGGATCTGGCGCGGCTGGGCGGAAAAGGCGGCCGCGGATTACAGTTTCCACGTCACCATTACCTGGTGGGACGAGAGCGTACACCGGGATATGGGCACGCTGGTGCGGGAAGAGGGCGTCAACAGCTTCAAGCACTTCATGGCCTATAAAAACGCCATCATGTGCGACGATGAAACGCTGATGAACAGCTTCCGCCGCTCGCTGGAACTGGGGGCGATGCCGACCGTCCACGCGGAAAACGGTGAAATGGTTTATCTGTTACAGCAGGAAATGATGAACCGCGGTATTACCGGACCGGAGGGGCATCCGCTATCGCGCCCGCCGGAAGTGGAGGGGGAAGCGGCCGGGCGCGCCATCGCCATCGCCAACGTGATGGGCGTTCCCCTTTATGTGGTTCACGTTTCCTGCGTGGAATCGGCGGAGGCGATCGCCCGCGCCCGCGCCCGCGGTCAGCGCGTCTATGGCGAGGTGCTGGCCGGGCATCTGGTGATTGATGACAGCGTGTATCGTCACCCCGATTTCAATCAGGCGGCGGCGCACGTCATGAGCCCGCCGTTTCGTGCGAAGGGTCATCAGGAAGCGCTGTGGCGCGGGCTGCAATCCGGTCAGTTGCACACTACCGCGACCGATCACTGTACGTTCTGCGCCAGCCAGAAAGCGGCGGGCAAAGACAGCTTTACCAAGATTCCCAACGGTTGCGGCGGCGTTGAGGAGCGGCTATCCGTGATCTGGGACGCGGGCGTGAACACCGGCCGGCTGACGCCCAGCGAGTTTGTCGCCATTACTTCCGCCAACACCGCACGCTTGTTCAATATTTATCCGCGCAAAGGCAGCGTTTCCGTCGGCGCGGATGCCGATCTGGTGGTATGGGACCCGCAGGGCAGTAAGACGCTCTCCGCGAAGACCCACCACTCAAAGAATGATTTCAATGTCTTTGAAGGCCGCACGGTGCGGGGCATCCCGACCTATACCGTTAGTCATGGCGTAGTGGCGTGGGCGGATGGCGATTTGCGTGCGCAGGAAGGCGCCGGGCGTTATATCAAACGTCCCGCCTTCAGCCCCGATTTCAAAGCCAGTGCGTTGCGTGCGCGCGTGCTGGCGCCCACGGCCGTACTGCGCTAACCCGTATTCTGTCTGGAAAAGACAACCCGTGACCGCGTTTCACCCAAGAGGAAAACCGCGATGAAGAGTGAAGTGTTATCTGCAACGAAAAAGGGTACTGATATTACCGAGCTGCGTGTTGATGGCGAACGTCTTTGGCAGTCGCTGATGGATCTGGCGGTGATTGGCGCGACGCCCAAAGGCGGCGTTTGCCGGCTGACGCTGACGGATCTGGATCGCCAGGGACGCGATCTCGTGGTGAGTTGGGGAAAGGCCGCCGGACTGTCGGTCGAGATCGATAAAATCGGTAATGTGTTTATGCGCCGTCCCGGTCGCAACAACGCCCTGCCGCCGGTGGTGGCGGGCAGCCACATCGATACCCAGCCGACCGGCGGAAAGTTTGACGGCAACTTTGGCGTGCTGGCCGCGCTGGAAGTGGTTCGCACGCTGAATGACAAGCAGATTGAAACCGAAGCGCCGGTGGAGGTGGTATTCTGGACCAACGAGGAAGGTTCCCGTTTTGTCCCGGTCATGATGGGATCGGGCGTGTTCGCGGGCGTATTCTCGCTGGAACACGCCTATGCCGCCGTGGACGTGGACGGCAAAAGCGTGAAGGATGAACTGGAGAAAATCGGCTATGCCGGCCCGCAGACGCCCGGAGATCACCCGATAGGCGCCTATTTTGAAGCGCACATCGAGCAGGGGCCGATACTGGAAGATCAGGATGTGACGATCGGCGTGGTGCAGGCGGTGCTGGGTATCCGCTGGTATGACTGCGTGGTGACGGGGATGGAATCCCATGCCGGCCCTACGCCGATGGCGCTGCGCAAGGATGCGTTGCAGGTTTCAACCCGCATTATGCAGGAGGTGGTGGCCATTGCCGAGCGCTTTGCGCCCCACGGACGCGGCACGGTGGGGATGGTGCAGGTGCATCCGAACAGCCGTAACGTTGTGCCGGGCAGTGTGAAATTCTCCATTGATTTGCGTAATCTGACGGATGAGCGGGTGGATGAAATGGACGCGGCGCTGAAAGCCTATATCCAGAGCGTGGTAGCGGAAACCGGGCTGGATATTCAGTTGACGCAGGTATCGCAGTACCGCGCCGCGCCATTCCACACCGCATGCAAAGACGCCGTGCGCCGCGCCGCCAATCTGCTGGGCTACTCCAATATCGACATCGTTTCCGGGGCGGGACACGACGCGGTGTACGTTTCTGAGCTGGCGCCGACGGGGATGATTTTTATTCCGTGCAAAGACGGCATCAGCCACAACGAGATTGAGTATTCCTCACCGGAACAGGTCACGGCGGGGGCGAACGTCTTGCTGCATGCGGTGCTGGAAACCGCAGGGGTAGCAAAGATCGCCTGAGATAACGGCGCGTTATAACGTACGAAACAATAGGCTGATTTTACCTGGCGCAGAAAATATTCTGCGCTCTCACCCCTGCGCCATCGCCCTCTCCACTTCCTCCGCCAAAATCGCAATCCCGCGTTCAACCTTGTCCGGCTCCGGCACGTAGTTCATTCGCAGGCACTGATGGGCGTGCGGCCATGCCTGTTCCAGACCGGGGAAGAAATAGTGGCCCGGCACCATCAGCACGCCGCGTTTTTTCAGCCGCTGATACAGCACTTCCGTCGTGACCGGCAGATCTTTGAACCACAGCCACAGGAAAATCGCCCCTTCGGGTTTGTGGATCAGACACTGTTCGGGAGAGAGGTAACGCCGGATGGTGGCGATGGTTTCGCTGACGCGCCGCTGGTAGTACGGTCGAACCACCTCGTTGGACAGCCGCAGCAAATCGCCGCGCCGGATCATTTCCAGCGCCAGCGCCGGTCCTACCGTGCCGGGAGACAGGCTGATGATGCCGTTCATGTTGGCAATGGCTGAAATGACCTTTTCATTGGCAATCACAATGCCGCAACGTGAACCGGGAAGCCCCAGTTTGGACAAGCTCATACACAGGATAATGTTGGGGTTCCACAGTGGGGTGGCCTCGCTGAAAATAATGCCGGGGAAGGGCACGCCATAGGCGTTGTCGATCAGCAGCGGAATATTGTGCTGCCGCGCCAGAATATCGAGACGCATCAGCTCGTCATCCGTCAGCACGTTGCCGGTCGGGTTGGTTGGGCGCGACACGCAGATCAGCCCCACATCGTTGCTGATCGACAGATGATTGAAATCCACATGGTACTTGAACTGTCCTTCCGGTAGCAGCGCAATTTGCGGACGCACGGACAGAAACATGTTTTCAGCCAGCCCGGAATCGGCGTAGCCGATATACTCCGGCGCCAACGGAAACAGCACTTTTCTCAGACTGCCATCGGCGTGACGGCCGGCAAACAGATTCGATAAGTAGAAAAACGCACTCTGGCTGCCATTGGTCAGCGCAATATTCTGTGGTCCGATCATCCAACCTAATTCATCCCGCAACAGCTCAGCCAACGCGTCGAGCAGCGCATTTTTCCCCTGCGGGCCGTCGTAATTACAGAGCGCATCCGTCAATTTCCCTTGTTCCAGCAGGTCCTGGCAGAGTTGTTGGAAATAGTTATCCATCGCTGGAATGTGCGCCGGGTTACCGCCCCCCAACATGATGGCTCCCGGTGTGCGGAGCCCCTCGTTAAGATCGTCCATGAGCTGGGTAATGCCAGCATGACGGGTGAATTTATTGCCGAAAAGAGAGAAGTTCATGGTTTGTCAGTGCGTGTTCCCTGTGGATGAGCGGCAACGATAGCGCTTGCGCTACCCGTGCGCAACGTGGCGTAAGATTGGCCCCCTGTGGTTTCACGGATAAACGCTGAATCGATATCATTCCTACCCGACCAATTTCCCACTCATTTTATGTTTTATGACGGGCTATCCTTACCCGTCACGTCGCAACGTTAAAAAATGCGATGATATTTAACGTAACCGTGATCTTTATCAAGAAAATTTAGCAATAACGCAATGTTTTTCCAACTGGTGATAGCTGTCACATTCTGAAATCGGGCTGATTTGTAGTCTTGCTTCTCGCAGGCTAAATCAATTCAGCCAATAAGGAAAAATGACATGAAAAAATTACTGGTGATGGGGATTGCATTGACGCTGACTTCATGGCAGTTGTCCGCCCGGACGTTCGTGCTGACGGATGCTGAAAGCAGCGTGGAGAAGGGAAACTGGCAAATCAGCAGTGACGCCATGAAGATCGCGGATCAGCGCTTCAGCATTGAGCAGACGGTTCTGCACGGCGGACGTCAGGAAGGCAGCAAAATCATTACGATTACGAGCCAGAATGGGTTGAAAATTGTACTCAGCCCCAGCCGCGGCATGGATTTGCTGCACGTGACAGGCAAAAACATTCGTCTGGGATGGGATTCGCCGGTGAATGAGGTGGTCAACCCGAATACCATCAATCTGGAAAGCCGTAACGGGGCGGGCTGGCTGGAAGGCTTTAACGAAATGATGGTGCGTTGCGGCTATGAATGGACCGGTCATCCCGTTGTGGACAACGGCATGATGTATACGCTGCATGGCCGCGCCGGGAATACGCCGGCATCGAAAGTGGTAGTGGACGTCAGTGAAAATGCGCCTTACCAGATCACGGTGCGCGGTCTGCTGAAGGAGAACAGCTTCAAGAAATCCAATCTGGAAACCTGGACCGAGCTGCGTTACGTCCCCGGCAGCGAATCATTTACGGTGCATGACGTGCTGACCAATAAAGCGGACTATGCCCGCGATTATCAGATTATCTACCACAGTAATTTCGGTACGCCGATTCTTGAAGAGGGCGCGCGGTTTATTGCGCCGGTAAAAGAAATTTCCCCCTTTAACGATTACGCCAAAGCGGGACTGAAAACGTGGCAAACGTATCAAGGCCCCACCAAAGACTTCGACGAGATGGTCTTCAACCTGACGCCGTATGCCGATAAACAGGGCAAGACGCTGGCGGCGCTGGTAAACCGCGCGGGCGACAAAGGCGTATCGATTGAGTTTGATACCCGCCAACTGCCGCTGCTCACACTGTGGAAAAACACCGATACCGTGAAGCAGGGCTATGTCACCGGCATTGAGCCGGGAACCAACTACGCCTATCCGGTGACCATTGAGCGGGAGCAAGGGCGGGTAAAACAGCTTCAGCCGGGACAAAGTACGGTTTTTGAGCTGACCTACAATTTGTTGAGCAGCGCGGACGCGGTTAAAGCGGCATCTAAAAAAGTACAGGAAATTCAGGGTGATAATAAAACAACGCTGACAGAAAAGCCGATCGCGGTTGAGTGACCTGCGCACCGTCCGGGCCCGGCGGTCATCGCCGCCGGGCCTGTTCGTCTAACGCTTATTTCAGCACCTGCGGGTTAACGCAGTTTTCTTTTACCGTACCGGTTAAGGCGGCAATCAGATTATCCACGGCACAGACCGCCATATCATAGCGAGTGTCATGAGTGGCGGAACCGATGTGAGGCACCGCCACTACGTTGGGCAGGTTTAACAGCGGTGAATCCGTCGGCAGCGGCTCTTTGACGAACACGTCCAGACCGGCGGCGCGGATCGTTCCGTTGCTGAGCGCGTCGATCAGGGCGTTTTCATCCACCACCGCGCCGCGGCCAATGTTAATCAGGATCGCGCCAGGCTTCATTTTAGCCAGTTGCTCACGGCCGATCAGGTTTTTCGTTTCCGCGGTCAGCGGCAGAGTAATGCACAGGAAATCTGATTCGGCGAGCAGCGCATCCAGATCGCAATAGCGCGCGTTAACGCGTTCTTCCGCTTGGGGATGGTGACGGCGCGCGGTGTAGAGAATCGGCATGTTGAAGCCAAAATGCGCCCGCTGCGCCACGGCCAGACCGATGCGTCCCATGCCGAGGATACCCAGGGTTTTATGATGAACGTCGGTGCCGAACCAGTCGCTGCCGATATCTCGCTGCCATTCGCCCGCCTTGACGCGTTCCGCCGCTTCCACCACCCGGCGGGCGCAGGCCAGCATCAGAGCCAGTACCATATCGGCCACGGTTTCCGTCAATACGGTCGGCGTATGCATCATGATGACGCCTTTTTTACTCATGGCATCCACATCATAGGTGTCATAACCGACGGAGATGGTGGAGACGGCGCGCAAGCGCGGCGTGTGTTGCAGAAAAGCGCTATCCACTTTACCACTAGCGCCGATAATTCCTTCCGCCTGTGCCAGTGCGGGATGATTCGCTGCGGGAAAGTTGTCAAGTTCGGTGACGGTGAAGTGTTGTTCCAGGCGGGCGCGCGGCTCATCAGGAATTTTTTTATACAGAATGACGTTAGGTTTCATCGCAAACTCCGGCAAGTCAGGGAAGTTAAGACGGAAATCATCGCGTAGCGAGCGGGATACTGCAAGTCTTACTGCCCGGCGCGTAGCATGAGCGTCATTATCACGTGTTAGCCGCTTGTTCCCGCTGCGTTCGTAATCTCAGCAGTTCACCGCTGTAATGCTCAATATCAACCTGATTGACCTCTTCCAACTGCTGCTTAAAATGCGGCGCAATACGGTCAATCCCATTTATCGCGCCGCAGATTGCGGTAGCCATAGCGCCGATGGTGTCAGTGTCCCCGCCAAGATTGGCGCACAGAATGGCACAGCGGTTAGGATCGGTTTTCGCCAGTTCGACCATCGCAATCGCGGCAGGAACGGATTCAATCGCTTCCGCCCCCGTACCAATCAGATCATAAACATTTTCTAGCGCCTGTTCCGTTCCCTTTGCCGTTCTCACTGTGCGTAACGCCAACGCGATGCGTGCCGACATGGAGGCGCTGTAACTGGTAACGCGTTTTTCCTGCGCCGTTTTTGCGACAGCGGGAAGCGCATCGCCGATCGCCAGCCAGGAGTCGCCTTCAATCCCTTTTGATACCGCCCAGGCAATAACGGTGGCGCCCGCGATGGCGACATCGGATTTATGCGTGACGCAGGAGGCGAGTTCGACATCACGAATGAAATCGTCCAGCGAATGCGCAGGTACCAGACAACCTAACGGTGAAATGCGCATGGCGGCGCCGTTCGTCAACCCATTGTTGTCCAGTTCATGAATACCGGTGCCTTGCTGTATCGCCAGTAGCGCCGGTTTGGACGTTGGCCCAAGGATGTTTTTCTCGAAAGCGTTACATGACAGCGCCCAGCGAAGAATGTGTTTCCCGATAGCGACGGGTTCGATCTTGCCTTCACCGGCGATCAGCGCATCCGCCAGAGCAAAGGCCATGGCGGTGTCGTCGGTATACTCTGCGGTTTTAAAATAACAGGCCGCCATGTTTTCTTCGGGACCGGGCAGAAACCGATCAATCCAGCCGAAATGCGCCTTGATGCGTGAGCGCGGCCATAATTCTGACGGCATACCCATCGCGTCACCCAACATCTGCCCATATAGCGCGCCCGTGATACGGTTCTTTTTGTTTAATGGCATGGAACGTCCTTAGTGAGACTAGCCGGTCTCTTCCTTTAACGGAGTCAATAAGCGTTATCTGGAAAGCCGCTGCGCATAGCGTACCATTAAGTAATACCAATGTAATACCTTTGCGGTGAAATTTTGAGCTTTATCCACGCGTGAGGAAAACGGCGTGCCGCGCGCTGTGGGCAGCATCAACGCAGGCGATTACGCGCGGATCATTTTTGGGCTTCCTGATAACAGAAGCAGTTGGCGGTATGGTCGTTCACCAGCCCGCCCGCTTGCATAAAGGCATAGCAAATGGTGGAGCCGATAAACGTGAAGCCGCGTTTTTTCAGCGCTTTTGACATGGCATCCGAGATAGCCGTTTTAGACGGCACACTGGCAGGCGATGCGGGTTGATTAATTAACGGCTTATGGTCGACAAACGACCAGATAAAATGCGAAAAGCCCTCTCCCTGATTTTCCAGCGTCAGCCAGGCGCGGGCATTGGTGATAATGGCTTCGATTTTCCCACGATGACGGATGATACCGCTGTCTTGCAGCAACACGGCCACATCGTCCCCGGTCATTTGGGCAATGCGCTCAGGATTAAACTGATGAAAGCAGCGGCGGTAATTTTCACGCTTTTTCAATACGGTAATCCACGATAATCCGGCCTGCTGGCCTTCCAGACAAAGCAGTTCAAACAGCTTCTGGCTGTCCGTACAGGGTTTGCCCCATTCATTGTCGTGATAATCCTGATAGAGAACATCCTGAGTCACCCAACCGCAACGATTCATCTGATTTTCCTTCTGTAATGGCCTGTCGGCAGGTTGTTATTTGGAGATGTTGTTGTTATTGATATACCGGTCACGTTTCAGGTTGCAAGTGCGTTGGTTGCTTTTTAGCCGGTCGCGCTTTGGGCCGTAACTCGTCGCAAGGGCGATCATGGCATTAATAATACTGTATATGCAACCAGTGTGTTGCGTGACTGTTCACAGATATGATGATAGCGGGCCCGCGTGGGGTGAGACGTCTCAGGTTCTCATGACTCAGGCGATGATATAAAAAACAAGAACAAACGATAAATTGGGGAATGGAATGGCGGTTGAGTGGATTCTGGCCTATCTAAGTTTAGGGGCCGTGGTGGGTTTTATGGCGGGGTTATTGGGGATTGGCGGCGGCGGCATCATGGTGCCGATTCTCACCGCGCTGTTTGCCGCACAGGGCGTGCAGAATGCGCATCTGGTGCATATGGCGTTGGGGACATCAATGGCGGCGATTGTGATCACCGCCATTTCCAGCCTGCGTACTCACCATCAGCATCAGGCGGTGTTATGGCCGGTCGTATTACGCATTACTCCCGCGATTCTGATTGGCACCTTCGCCGCGACCTGGCTGGCGACGCTGTTGCCGACGCGAGCGCTGGCGATCTTTTTTTCCTGTTTTATGGCGTATGTTTCCCTGCAAATGGTGCTGAATATCAAGCCCAAGCCGCAGCGCCAATTGCCCGGTACGGCGGGAATTTCACTGGCGGGCTTGGTGATTGGCAGCATTTCCGCGCTGGTGGCGATTGGCGGCGGTTCGTTGACGGTGCCGTTCCTCACCTGGTGCAACGTGCGTATTCAGCAGGCGATCGGGACATCGGCGGCGGTGGGGTTGCCTATCGCGCTGTCCGGTGCGCTCGGCTATATGATCAACGGCTGGTCGATGGCCGGACTGCCGGATTACTCCGCCGGCTACGTTTCGCTGCCGGCGGTCGTCTTGATCTCTGTCGTTAGCTACTTCACCGCACCGGTCGGCGCGCGTCTGGCGCACCGTCTGCCGGTGGCCACGTTGAAGAAAGCGTTTGCGGCGCTGCTGCTGCTGCTCAGTTTAAAGATGCTGCAAACCGTGTTTATGGGGTAATCCTCGCTATCGTGGTGATGCGGGCGCTTTCGCCCGCATGAAAAATCACCGCCGATATGCACTTGTTGCCGCATTCTGGCTGTATATCTTGCACTCAGAGGGTATACTGGCGCACTTATTGTCAATCCACTTGTATCGCTGCGAATCCAACATGCAAAAGTTTGATACCAAGACCTTCCAGGGCCTGATCCTGACATTACAGGATTATTGGGCGCGTCAGGGCTGTACCATCGTCCAACCGTTGGACATGGAAGTCGGCGCCGGCACCTCACATCCGATGACCTGTCTGCGAGCGCTCGGACCCGAACCAATGGCTACCGCTTACGTGCAGCCCTCCCGCCGTCCCACCGACGGACGCTACGGCGAAAACCCGAACCGTCTGCAACACTACTACCAGTTTCAGGTGGTGATTAAGCCTTCCCCCGATAACATTCAGGAACTTTATCTCGGCTCATTGAAAGCGCTGGGTATGGACCCGACCATTCATGACATACGCTTCGTTGAAGATAACTGGGAAAACCCGACGCTGGGTGCCTGGGGCTTGGGTTGGGAAGTGTGGCTGAACGGCATGGAAGTGACCCAGTTCACCTACTTCCAACAGGTTGGCGGCCTGGAGTGCAAGCCGGTTACCGGTGAGATCACCTACGGTTTGGAACGTCTGGCGATGTACATTCAGGGCGTGGACAGCGTTTACGATCTGGTCTGGAGCGACGGCCCGCTGGGTAAAACCACCTATGGCGATGTGTTCCATCAGAACGAAGTCGAGCAATCGACCTATAACTTTGAACACGCCGATGTCGATTTCCTGTTCAGCTGTTTTGAACAGTATGAAAAAGAAGCGCGGTATCTGCTGGCGCTGGAAAAACCGCTGCCATTACCGGCTTACGAACGCATTTTGAAAGCGGCGCACAGCTTCAACCTGCTGGATGCGCGTAAGGCGATTTCTGTTACCGAGCGCCAGCGCTACATCCTGCGTATTCGTACCCTGACCAAAGCGGTAGCGGAGGCCTATTATGCTTCCCGCGAGGCGTTGGGCTTCCCCCTGTGCAATAAAAACGTGTGCAATAAGAACGAGAGCTAAGAGGCAGCCATGACTGACAAGACTTTTCTGGTGGAAATCGGCACGGAAGAGCTGCCGCCGAAGGCGCTGCGTAATCTGGCGGAATCTTTTGCCGCCCACTTTACCGCCGAACTGGATGCCGCCGGTCTGACGCACGGTGAGGTGCGCTGGTTTGCCGCGCCGCGCCGCCTGGCGCTGAAAGTGGAGGCGTTGAGCGCTTCGCAGCCGGATCGTGAAATAGAAAAACGCGGCCCGGCGCTGGCGCAGGCATTTGGGGCGGATGGCAACCCGACGAAAGCGGCCGAAGGCTGGGCGCGCGGCTGTGGCATCACGGTTGATCAGGCGGAACGGCTGACGACTGACAAAGGCGAGTGGTTGTTGTACCGTGCGCAGGTCAAAGGCGAGCAGGCTCAGACGCTGCTGGCGGGTATGGTGAGCACGGCGCTGAGTAAGCTGCCCATTCCGAAACTGATGCGCTGGGGCGACAACGAAACCCAGTTTGTGCGTCCGGTTCATACCGTGACCCTGCTGCTGGGCGATGAACTGATCCCCGGCGCCGTGCTGGGCATTGATTCCGCCCGTACGGTCCGCGGGCACCGTTTTATGGGCGAAGCGGCGTTCACGCTCGACAATGCCGATCAATATCCGCGGATTCTGCTGGCGCGCGGCAAGGTGATGGCGGATTACGATCAACGTAAAGCCAAAATCAAAGCTGACGCCGAAGCCGCCGCCCGTCGGATTGGCGGCCGCGCCGATCTGAGCGACAGCCTGCTGGAAGAGGTCACCTCGCTGGTGGAGTGGCCGGTGGTGCTGACCGCGAAGTTTGAAGAAAAATTCCTCGCGGTGCCGTCCGAAGCGCTGGTCTATACCATGAAAGGCGACCAGAAATACTTCCCGGTCTACGACGACAACGGCAAGCTGTTGCCAAACTTCATTTTTGTCGCCAACATCGAATCCCGCGATCCGCAGCAGATTATCGCCGGTAATGAAAAAGTGGTGCGTCCGCGTCTGGCGGATGCCGAATTCTTTTTCAACACCGACCGTAAAAAACGGCTGGAGGATCATCTGCCGCGTCTGGACACCGTTCTGTTCCAGCAACAACTGGGCACGCTGCGTGATAAAACCGATCGTATCCAGGCGCTGGCGGGCTGGGTTGCCGGTCAGATTGGCGCGGATGTGAATCACGCCACCCGCGCGGGCCTGCTCTCCAAGTGCGATCTGATGACCAACATGGTGTTTGAATTCACTGACACCCAGGGCGTGATGGGGATGCACTATGCGCGTCACGATGGCGAGGCGGAGGATGTCGCCGTTGCGTTGAACGAGCAGTATCAGCCCCGTTTCGCCGGCGACGCCCTGCCGTCCTCCCCGGTCGCCTGCGCGCTGGCGATCGCCGACAAAATGGACACGCTGGCCGGGATTTTTGGCATTGGACAGCATCCTAAAGGGGATAAAGATCCGTTTGCCCTGCGCCGCGCCGCGCTGGGCGTGCTGCGTATCATCGTCGAAAAACGTTTGCCGCTTGATTTGCGGACCCTGACGGAAGAAGCCGTGCGTCTGTATGGCGAGAAGCTGACCAACGCCAGGGTGGTGGATGAAGTGATTGAGTTTATGCTCGGCCGTTTCCGCGCCTGGTATCAGGAAGAAGGCCACAGCGTGGATACCATTCAGGCTGTGCTGGCGCGTCGTCCGACCCGTCCGGCCGATTTTGATGCCAGGGTGAGAGCGGTCAGCCACTTCCGTACCCTGGATGCGGCGGCAGCGCTGGCCGCCGCCAACAAACGCGTTTCCAATATTCTGGCGAAATCCAGCGATACGCTGAAAGCAAATGTTGATGCGTCGGTATTGAAGGACGCGGCGGAAATTACGCTGGCGACGCAGGTTGTGGTGCTGACTGACAAGCTGGAACCGCTGTTTGCCGCTGGCCGTTATCAGGAAGCGCTGGCGGAGCTGGCTTCCCTGCGCGAACCGGTCGATGCGTTCTTCGAACGGGTGATGGTGATGGCGGAGGATGAACAATTGCGGATTAACCGTCTGACGTTGCTTAGCAAATTGCGTGAGTTGTTCCTGCAAGTCGCGGATATCTCGATATTACAATAATTAGTATCTTCAATAATCAAAACCCATCCTGAAGCATAAAGTTAAATATTCAGGGTGGGTTATTAACATTAACCTCTCTATTTAATAGCATCATCTTAACCCCACCCGATTATTGAATGATCCTTTCCCTGTGCGACATTCTTTTTATTTATGACGCTTTTTTAATTAAATAGCGTTCACTATCTTAAATGGCGTTATAAATCATAACATTGCATTAGTTTCCTCTGTTTTCATTTTTATTAAAACATAATCAAGGTCACAATTTCTTCTCTCCGGTCAGGCCTATACTACGTGCATGTCAGGGCGCATAAAATAAATCGGCTGCGCGTTTACTGTGTGATAAAATTGAATGCCACACAATTTGAAAGGTTAAACTCACTGTCGGCTTACTAGACGTAGCGCATAAAAATATAAAATAATCAGCCATCTTCATCTCTGATGAAAACGTTAAGACTTGTTGGTCGACTGTATCGCTATTTTATTTTTCTAAATTTAATAGTTTATTAATTACAGGAGATAATTATGAGCTCGATTAACTTTTCTATCCCGCGTGATATCACCTATGGTGAAGATGCGCTGGCGCGGCTCGCTACCCTGCGCGGACGCAAGGCGGCGATCGTGACCGGCGGCAACTCGATGAAACGGCACGGTTTTCTTGAGCGCACCCGGCAACTGCTTGAACAAGCAGGAATGGCATGCCTGATTATCGACAACGTTGAACCTAACCCTTCGGTCAGCACGGTACAGCGTGGCGCGAAAGCCATGCTGGCGTTTGAACCGGACTGGATTGTGGCGCTCGGCGGCGGCTCCGCCATTGATGCGGCAAAGGTCATGTGGTGTTTCTATGAGCATCCGCACCTGACGCTTGAAGATATTTTGCCTGTCGGCGCCATGCCTCCGCTGCGCAATAAAGCCCGGTTTGTCGCCATTCCCTCGACCAGCGGCTCCGCGTCGGAAATTACCGCTTTCTCCGTGATTACCGACACGGAAAGCCACATTAAATATCCTATTGTGGCGTCCGATATGGTGCCGGATGTTGCGATCCTCGATCCGGCGATCCCGGCGACCTGCCCGCCGCACGTCACCGCCTATTCGGGGATGGATGTGCTGACCCATGCGCTGGAGGCTTATGTTTCCACATCCGCCACATCGTTCACCGACCCCTATGCGCTGGAAGCGATCCAACTGGTGTTTGAGAATCTGGAAACCGCATATCTGTCGCCGGATAACATACAGGCGCGCTACCATATGCATAATGCTTCGGCGCTGGCGGGCATCGCCTTTACCAATGCGTCGCTGGGGATTATTCATTCGCTGGCGCATAAGTTGGGCGGTGAATTCGGCGTCACGCACGGGCTGGCCAACGCCATTCTGCTGCCCTACGTGATCCAATATAACCGTCACTGGACCAACAAATATCAGCAGATTGAAAAACGCTTTGGCTTCATCAATCTGGCCGACGCCATTCGGGATCTGAACCACCGGCTGAATATTCCCGATACGTTGCGCGAGTGTGATGAAGTGGATTTCTGTGAAGAGAAGTTCATGCAGGTGCTTGATCGCATGAGCAGCAATGCGCTGGCCGATCCTTGCACGCTGACCAACCCCGGCAATCCGAAAACGGAAGATATGAAAGAGTTGTACACCGTCGCCTATTACGGAAATTAATCAGGTGAGTATCCGCTGATTTTAACGGCCGCGCCCGGCCGTTATCGTTGCCTGTCATCCTGCCATTTATCGGCGGTCCAGAGGCCGGCGTCGATCAGAACGGCACCGCGACAACCAACTGACTGTAGACGTTGGTGCCCTTGCCGCCGGTCTGAATGCGGCGTCGGTTTCATCTTTCTTCGGCTTGTACAGGCCGAGCAGCGGGCTGACGATCAGGTGGTCGTTGACGGCCCATTCCAGATACAGATCCAGTTCGCGGGCATCCTGATTCAGCGAGTCCCGTTTGTGCGTCGTGCCGAAGTCGAAGTACAGCATGCCGACGGTCAACTGTATCGCCGTATAAGCCAGCAGAGCGACGCTCAGCCCGGCGATCCCGCTGCGTGTTCCCAGCCCTTGTGCAATGTAGGCGTAAAAAGCGCCGGCATTGACGATATAACGGCTCATCGCTATAAATCCGAAGCTGAAAATGATTAACAGCAGCCCGGCAAGAACATACACGCCGGGAACCCCGGCGCCATTGCCGGCCATAAAAGCGACGGGTAAACCCCCGACCACTCCCGTTAGCGGGGAGGCCGCGGCGATGACGAAAAAGATAATCGACCACAGTCCAAGACTGCCTTTCTGAAGCTTATGTTGCTGAGAATGAGTGTGTTGAGGATAAGTATGATGCTGTGCCATGTTCCTGTCCCTCCAGACGGTTCATGGCCAGTCTATGAATGCGTGCCGTTTTTCCGTTATCGAAATCTGGCAAACTTTTTAGTTGAGTCGATGGATGGCCTTCAACGTCTGAGACGGCAACTCACCGAACAGGCGTTTGTAATCCGCGGTAAACTGTGACAGGTGCCAGAACCCCCATTGTGAAGCGACCTCGCTGATACTTAACGGTTCATGGCGGGTCACCAGCGTCCTTTTTACGCCGTTCAGCCGCATGTTTTTGAGAAACACAGCCGGGCTTTGCCCGGTCACTATCTCAAAACAGTTCTGCAAGGTGCGCCGTGACGTGTGCGTCATCAGACACAGCTCATCCTGCGCGCTTTTGACCACGCGCTGCGCTTTTTGCAGCGAGTGCCGCACCGGGGTGTTGTGCTGGTTGGCAACATCAAAAAACGCGAACACCAGCCCTCTGAGATCGCTTTTGAAATGCTGTCTGGCCTGCCTGCCGGCCATCTGGAGCGGATGATTGATGATGCTGTTGAAGGTGGCGGTGATTTGCTGCCGGATACGCGAAGCCAGCGCGTCGTCTCTGACGGAGTAAACTGCGTTGGGCAGCTCAGTGGCAATGTCTGAGAGCAGCGAAAGCGGAATGCTCAGCACCTGTATTGCGGCGTGGTCTGGCGTCTGTAACATCAGTTCTCCGCCGTTGTAGGACCAGGTCACATCCTGCAATGTCAGGCTTTTTCCCATCCAGCGCGCTTCGTCCGGCAGCCTGTTGAATACCCCCAGACACAGCGTTTTATCACGCCCTTTTCCGCTTTGAAATACCGCCTGAGATAGCTGCTCCTCGTGAAACTGTATACCGTCAATCCAGGCTTCTTTGATATTGCCCTCAAAACGGCCTTTGGATAGTTGATCGTAACGGAGCGACCAGTCCGTCAGCAGCCGACTGTGCTGAGCCAACTCCCGAATATGCGACGCGCAGCGGAATCCATTCTGATGACTTGAACCTGAATCAGACGTGAGTTCCATAACCGAGTCCCTAAATGAAAGTGGATACCAATAGGGAGCAAGAACTGCGCCATTAAAATAGCGAAATCTGGCAGATATGCAGAGTGAATGATTTTAAACGACTATTCTGCAAAAAGAAGCCTGCCAGCGGCGGGAAAACCGTGGCCGCGTCGCGGGAACGTGCACCAGCATAGCGAGAATTGCTCATTTTTAAAGTAGTTAAGGCAAGGCGATGCTGTCTTTGCCATCAGTCTTACCTGCATCAGACACCAAGTGAACAACATCTCGGCACAGCCGGATTGATCGGACTATGCTTAAACTAAATTCGACGGTGATAGAGCATATAAAACAGGAGCATAGGATGAGAGAAATGATGGAGTATCGCACGCGTTGGTGGTGGTCCGTTTTCATCTTTTTTATCGCATTGCAGATTGCGGGCTGTGGTGACAGCGACGCCGATCAGCGTAAAGCCTTTACGGATTTTGTGCACAGCCTCCAACAGCAACAGGATAGAAAACTGCCTGAGCTGACAGAAGAGCAAAAGGAGAAATTCGGGCCTTTCGTTAACGATTACACGATCCTGACCACCTTTTCCCAGCAGTTTAATCAGGCTGTGGCAGGCAGTCTGATACCGATGATGTCAGAGGTTTCCCGTATCCGTGTCCCCAGGGATTATCTGTCTCAGCGTGACGCGCTGCGCCAGTCTATCGGCGCCATGCAGATGTTGGGACAGCATATTCAGACGGCGAAAGCGCAAGCCGATGATGCCCGCCGGGCGCTCAAACAGCCTGAAGAGCTCCAGGTCGGCTATGACCGCCTGTATAACCGCGTAGTGACGCAGCCGGTCAACATCGTGCTGCCGCTTATTCCCAGCGCGATTTCATTTGCCCAGGGCTTGATTCAGATGGGGGATTATTTGCAGGCGCAGGGCGATCAGGTGGTTTTCAATGGCAACTTGGTACAGTTTTATACGCCTCAGCAGGTGGCGCAATATAACGGGATGGTGTCGGCGTTGCCGGCGCAGCATCGGAATCTGCTTAACGGGCTAAAGGCGCTGGGCGTCGCCGCCACGCCATAGGCGCGCGCGGTTGAGAGAAAGGGATGCGGTGCGAATGAAAATAAATTGTGATGATCATCACATAAGCAAAACAAAAATTCGGCTTATAAATGTGATTAAAATCACGTTTTAGGTGCTTTAAGGACAGCAAATTTCGAATTTTTAACGCTTTTTTGTGATGCATGTCACCTGGTTGTGAGGGTGATGTGGGGGGAATGTGTGATTTTTGTCACGTTTGTGCCGGGCGGTTGCGGTAGGAAAACAGCGTGTTAGAGTCCGCGCTGCATACAGTAAATAATACTGACGGGGACGCGCATGTGTTGAATCGTTATCACATCGTCCCACGATAATTATCACGCGCTTCTTATCGCCAGCGCGTCTCAATAGGGGTGTGTTTTTATGCTTTCATCAGACATTAAGATCAAAGTGCAGAACTTTGGTCGTTTTCTGAGCAATATGGTAATGCCCAATATTGGCGCATTCATCGCCTGGGGGATTATCACCGCACTGTTTATTCCTACGGGTTGGACGCCCAACGAGACGCTGGCGAAACTCGTCGGCCCGATGATCACCTATCTGCTGCCGTTGCTAATCGGTTATACCGGCGGCCGTTTGGTCTTTGGCGAACGCGGCGGCGTGGTCGGGGCGATTACGACGATGGGCGTAATCGCCGGGACGGATATCCCGATGTTCCTCGGTGCCATGATTGTCGGTCCGTTGGGCGGCTGGGCCATTAAGCGTTTCGACGGCATGGTTGACGGCAAAATCAAAAGCGGTTTTGAAATGCTGGTCAACAACTTCTCTGCCGGTATCATCGGCATGTTGCTGGCGATCCTGGCGTTTCTGGCGATTGGCCCGCTGGTTGTGATCTTCTCTCAGGCGCTGGCCGCCGGCGTTAATCTGATGGTGCAGAATGACCTGCTGCCGCTGACCTCTATTTTCGTCGAACCGGCAAAAATTCTGTTCCTGAACAACGCCATCAATCACGGTATCTTTTCACCGCTGGGTATTCAGCAGGCCACTGAAACCGGGAAGTCCATTTTCTTCCTGATCGAAGCCAACCCAGGTCCGGGTATGGGCGTACTGATGGCCTACATGTTCTTCGGCCGAGGCAATGCGAAAGAGTCCGCGCCGGGCGCGGCGATCATCCACTTTCTCGGCGGTATCCACGAAATCTATTTCCCTTACGTGTTGATGAATCCGCGTCTGATTATTGCGGTGATTCTGGGCGGGATGACCGGCGTGTTCACCCTGAACCTGCTGGGGGGCGGTCTGGTTTCTCCGGCATCTCCGGGCTCAATTCTGGCGGTGCTGGCGATGACGCCGAAAGGCGCGTACTTTGCCAACGTTGTCGCGATCGCGGCGGCATTTGCCGTCTCTTTCTTTGTCTCCGTGATTCTGTTGAAGAGCGTAAAGCATAAGAGCGAAGACGATCTGAGCGATTCGACTCGCCGTATGCAGGAAATGAAAGCCTCTGCCAACGGGCAGGGAAGCGTGAAAGCAGGGGTTAGCGGCGACATGAGCACCGTGCGTAAAATCATCGTGGCCTGTGATGCCGGTATGGGTTCCAGCGCCATGGGCGCGGGTGTGCTGCGCAAGAAGGTGCAGGATGCCGGGCTGACCCATATTTCTGTCATCAACAGCGCCATAAATAGCTTGCCGGACGATGCCGATCTGGTCATTACCCACCGCGACCTGACCGAGCGTGCGATGCGTCATGCGCCGCAGGCTCAGCATATTTCGCTGACCAATTTTCTCGACAGTCATCTGTACAGCGATCTGACGGCCCGTTTGGTTGCCGCCCAAGATAGCGGTGCGCCGTCTGTTGGCGCGCCGGTCACCGCGACGGCCGAGCCGACGAACCTGTTCCAACTGCGTGCTGAGCATATCTTCCTCAATCAGCAGGCGGCCGATAAAGCGCAGGCGATCCGCTTCGCGGGTGAACAACTGGTGAAAGGCGGTTTTGTTAAGCCGGACTATGTCGATGCGATGCTGGAGCGTGAAAAGCTGACGTCCACCTATCTGGGCGAGTCCATCGCGGTGCCGCACGGTACGATTGAAGCGAAAAATCAGGTGCTGAAAACCGGCGTGGTTTTCTGCCAATATCCCGATGGCGTCCGTTTCGGCGATGAAGACGATGAGGTGGCTCGTCTGGTTATCGGTATCGCCGCTCGCAACAATGAACACATTCAGGTGATAACCAGCCTGACCAATGCGCTCGATGACGAAACGATAATTGAACGTCTCGCGCATACGCGCGACGTGCAGGATGTGCTCGATCTGTTGTCCGGTAAAAAGAACGCCTGATTATTTGGCTCTGCCGCCTCCGGGCGGCCTCTTTTTATCCTTCTGTTTTTAAAGGGTAACGCATGATGAAAGCATTACATTTTGGCGCCGGGAATATAGGCCGGGGATTCATTGGTAAACTGCTGGCGGATGCCGATATTGAACTGACATTTGCCGATGTCAGCCAGCCGCTGCTGGAAGCTTTGAACAGTCGTAAACGCTATCAGGTGCGTATTGTGGGAGAGCAAACGCGCCTGGATACCGTCAGTAACGTCAGTGCGGTGCACAGCGGCAGTCAGGAGGCCGCGGCGCTGATTGCCGGGGCCGATCTGGTCACCACCGCCGTTGGGCCGCAGATTCTGGAAAAAATTGCCGAAACACTCGCTCAGGGGCTGGTTAAACGTCATGCGGATGGCAATTCACGGCCGCTGAATATTATCGCCTGTGAAAATATGGTGCGCGGCACCAGCCAGCTTAAGCAACAGGTTCTGAAATTGCTGCCGGAAGTACTGCTCGCGTGGGTGGATACACACGTGGGATTCGTGGATTCCGCCGTTGACCGGATTGTTCCGCCTTCCGACGCGGGCAGCGATGATGTGCTGGCGGTCACGGTAGAAACCTTCAGTGAATGGATTGTGGATAAAACCCAGTTCTGCGGGGAACCGCCTGCGATTCCGGGCATGGAACTGACCGATAACCTGATGGCGTTTGTCGAACGTAAACTGTTTACGCTCAACACCGGCCATGCCATTACCGCCTATCTGGGGCAGTTGGCTCGCCACCAGACCATCCGTGATGCGATCCTCGATCCGGAAATTCGCGCCGTGGTCCGAGGGGCGATGGAAGAGAGCGGCGCGGTGTTGATCAAACGCTACGGTTTTGATGCCGACAAGCACGCGGCGTACATCAATAAAATCCTCAGCCGGTTTGAAAACCCCTATCTGCACGATGACGTGGAGCGGGTGGGGCGTCAGCCGCTACGTAAGCTGAGTAGGGGCGATCGCCTGATCAAACCGCTGTTGGGGACGCTGGAATATCAATTGCCCAACGACAACCTGATTATGGGTATTGCGGCGGCGATGCATTATCGTAGCGAACAGGACCCACAGGCGCGGGAACTGGCGGCGCTGTTGCGGAATCTTGGTCCGCAGGCTGCGCTGGCGCAGATTTCCGGTCTGGATGCTGACAGTGAGGTTGTTACGCAAGCCGTGAGCGTGTATAACGCCATGCAATAATTGGCTTGTCTCGGCGCCCCCCATGTTTGCCTTCTTTGCTGGTAAAGGGGACTGCCGAAGAGAATCAGGTCTATGCGCGGGTTAAGGATATGAGAAGTCGCGATGGAAGAAACACCGGCATTTGAAAATCGGGTTCTCGAAACGCTGAACTCCAGTACGACAGTGCGTAGCTTTATGCTCATGGCGGTTGACCTGCTGGCTGAGGCCGTCAGTATCCTGATGTTGCAGGTGTTTCGCAAAGATGACTATGCCGTGAAATATGCGGTTGAGCCACTGATGACGGGAACCGGGCCGCTGGGAGATCTGTCGGTGCGTCTCAAATTGATTTATGGCCTGGGGATGATCGACCGTAAAGAGTATGAGGATGCCGAATTGTTGATGGCGTTGGGCGAGGAACTTGCTCATGACCGGCATGAGTACCGTTTCACCGACGACGAGATTCTTGGACCGATTGGCGAATTGCACTGCGTTAGCGCACTGCCTTGCGCGCCTGCGCTCCCGGCGGGTGACGACCCCGCCGATCCCCTGTTGGTCAGCATGCGGCAACAGCGTTATCAGCAGATGGTGCGTTCGACGCTGGTACTGTCGCTCACTGAACTGATTTCCCAAATCGGTTCGAAAAAGGCTTTTTGATTCGTATTTATCCGGCCTTGCGCTGCACCGTCAGGCCGTTTGGTGTATGCTTGTGCCCCGCATGATTCTCCCGTTAGACAGGTTGATATAAGTGATGAAAGAGCAGGAAAAAGCAGAAATAAAACGCCTTAGCGATCAACTGGATGCGTTGACTCGTAAGCAGGTCGCGTTGCTTGCTCAGGGTGATGCCGAAGCGATAGCACTTAATCTGGAGGCATGCGAAAAGCTGTCGGCGGAAATAGAACGCCTGCGGAACGTGCGGGTTGAGAAGCTCAGTCAGGAAGCGCAAAAACTGTCTCGCTTGCCCTTCAGCCGCGCTATCACCAAAAAAGAGCAGGCCAATATGGGCGCGTTGAAGAAAAGCGTTCGCGGGTTGGTGATTGTGCATCCAATGACGGCGCTGGGCCGTGAAATGGGGCTGAAAGAGATGACGGGTTACGCGCCGAAGCCCTTTTAAACCGCTGTTCTCTCCCAGACCTCTACGGCAATCACACACCGCTATCCGGCGAAGGTCGATGCGAGAGGCGCGCAGCCCATAATTCACTGCGCGCGGTAGATAAATACTGGGATATCAAAGCAATAGCGTAAAGTGCATATCGTTTCTGATTATTGTTTATCGGCCAGTTGCGTTTGTGGCCGGGAGAAAGCGATGCTGGCTGGCGTTGTTTCATCTCGCGTATTGGATAAATGGAAGACGGAAACCGCCTGTTTCAGCAGCCTTGCCTGCTCTTCCAGCGAATCGGCCGCCGCCGAGGACTGCTCCACCAGCGCGGCGTTTTGCTGGGTGGTGCTGTCCATTTCCACGATGGCCTGATTAACCTGCTCGATACCACGGCTCTGCTCATCGGACGCAGTGGCAATTTCACCCATAATGTCATGCACTTGCGTGACTGACGTCACAATATCATGCATGGTTTTTCCGGCGTTGCCGACCAGTGAGGCGCCCTGGCTTACCTGACGGACGGACTCGGCGATCAAACCTTCGATTTCTTTCGCGGCTTGTGAACTGCGTTGCGCCAGATTACGCACTTCGCTGGCCACCACTGCGAATCCTCGGCCTGCTTCACCTGCGCGAGCGGCTTCTACCGCGGCATTCAGCGCCAGAATATTGGTCTGGAAAGCGATGCTGTTAATCACCGAGGTGATTTCCGCAATACGTTTGGAGCTTTGCTCAATGTCATTCATGGTTTTCACCACGTTGTTGACTTGCTCGCCGCCTTGCTTCGCGGTTTGGGACGCGCTGATGACCAGATTATTGGCGTGATGCGCGTTATCGGCGTTCTGTTTTACCGTGGCCGTCAGTTCTTCCATACTGGCCGCCGTCTGCTCGACCGCTGCCGCCTGCTGTTCGGTGCGTGAGGACAGATCGGTGTTACCGGCAACGATTTCGCCTGAGGCGGTTGAAATCTGGCTGACGCCAATGCGGATTTCATCAATCATGTTATGCAGATTATCATTCATTTTCGCCATGCTTCTCATCAACTGGCCCAGCTCATCGCTGCGGGCGGTCTTGATGGACATGGTGAGATCGCCGGTGGCGATACGCTCGGCCATATGCAGCGTTTGATCCAGCGGCGTGGTGATTTGGCGGGAAATAAACCAGGAAATCAGCAGCCCCAGAATCAGCGTAATCAGCGCGCTGATGGCCATTTGAATTTTAGAGGCATCGATGTCCTGCTGAGTCCACTCCAGTTGGCTGTTGAGCAACGCTTCGACTGCGTCGTTCATCTGGTTGGCGGTGACGCCCATCTGCCGGGCCATCGCCACTTCTTCCTCATAGGCAGGCATATACGCGATCGCCTTTTCTTCATAGGCGTTCACTATGCTGATAACCGGATTTAGAATTTTCTGTTGCTCAGGGGTCAGGGTTTGATATAGAGAGGTCAGCGACGATTGTGCGTCATTGATCGCGCTTTTCAGATTTTCTTCCGCCTCTTTGTCGCGTGCAAGCAGAATACCGCGCGCATGATAACGAATGGAGGTCAGCTTCTGATTAAGTTCAGAAACTAATAATTGAAGAGTTGTATTATAACCCTCAGCTTCTAATTGAGCGTCGAGCTGTTTTAGGTATTGATTGCTTTCCCAGAGGTTCCAGCTTTTTCTGATGTCATCTTTTTTATTGACGGCCGCAATATAGCTTTGCTGGATTTTCTGATATTCGGCAATAGTGGCGGTAATTCGGGAAAGCGTCGCAGCGTCATTTTCCGGCCAGTCCCATTGTTTCGCCTCAGATACCAACGTATTCATATTATTAATGTGAAGAATATTTTTCTCTATATCTTCCGGCCGGTAACCCACGCTATATAGCGCCCGGTAATACTTAGCCTGATTGATTTCTTCACGGATTTCGCTGCTTAAATTGACTTTATCAATACTTGTCTTTAATTCCTCTACGTGCATGATGCCCGCACCGGCAATGAACGCCGTCATTATTAATATCAGACAGAAACCTAACCCTAATTTTTTACCTACTTTGATATTTTCGAATTTTATCGCCATTCCATTTTTTCCAATTATTATGAACTGAATCACCCGATCTGGTAATACCTGCAATTTGCGAGTGGCATTGGCATCGTGAGATTGCCGTTTGCTAAACGATATCTTCACAAATTCACACGATAAAATTGCAAACAATTTATCGGCAACTGTCATGAAAACTTTATATTTACGTGATGATTTGAAATTGAAGAAGAGAGAAAATCGTGAGTTTGATGCGTGGGTAAATAATAAATCGGAATAACAGTAGGTTATCCCGATTTATGTCATTAAGTGGGCCCTTTATCTTTCAGATCGTCATATCCTGAAATCAATGGGCAAACACCCCTGGCGAAGCAGCGAAAAAGCCTATTTTTTCGCTTCGGCAAAACGGCTTGCCGCTTCGTCCCAGTTCACCACGTTCCAGAATGCTTTGATATAGTCCGGGCGGCGGTTCTGATATTTCAGGTAGTAGGCGTGTTCCCACACGTCCAGACCCACGATCGGGTAGCCGGACGCGCCAGAAATGGCTTCACCCATCAACGGGCTGTCCTGGTTTGCGGTAGACACCACAGCCAGTTTTCCGTCATCCTTCAGAACCAGCCACGCCCAGCCGGAGCCGAAACGGGTTGCCGCGGCCTGTTCAAATTTTTCTTTGAATGCGTCAACGCTACCAAAATCGCGCTCGATGGCGGCTTTCAGATCGCCTGCCAGCGTCGTACCCAGTTTCAGCCCTTTCCAGAACAGGCTGTGGTTTGCGTGACCGCCGGCGTTGTTACGCAAAACGGTTTTTTTCTCTGCCGGCACTTTGTCAAGTTGCGCAATCAGCGCTTCAGCGGACAGACTGGCGAACTCAGGCAGGGATTCCAGCGCTGCGTTTGCGTTATTGACGTAAGTCTGGTGGTGTTTGGTGTGATGGATTTCCATCGTTTGCTTGTCGAAGTGAGGTTCCAGCGCGTCATAGGCATAAGGCAGGGATGGCAGTGAATAACTCATGTTTAGCATCTCCATGGTAGTAGTACTGAAGTGGTAGTACCGAAAAAGCGTTAGAGGTACGCCTACTCAAGTACAGCGTTTTCCTGTACATAAAGTTTTCTCGTACCAATCAAACGGCACACACTATTGTTAGCACCGCGTAAGTATTAGGTTCATTATAGTTAATTAAATGATATTGAAAATGATTATTCTCGCCCCGGCGTCATGGGCGGCGGTTTTTTAGCCCAGAATAACAAGCGGTTATGTCATTATATCCCAGGCTAGAAACAATTTGCTCTAAGGGGGGCGGTGTCTCTTTGGTCATTCGCGCAACCGCTGAGGGTGAGTATAAATGGTGGAGCGACCCGGCCGGCTGAAGCCGGCCAGCGTCAGATTGCACCGCTCGGCGACGTCAACGGCCAGCGATGTGGCGGCGGACACGGCAAACAGGATTTCCACGCCGCACTGGGCGGATTTCTGCACCATTTCATAGCTCGCCCGGCTGGAAACCAGCACCGCCCCTTGCTGCCACGGCTGTTTTGCCCGCATGCCAAGCAGTTTATCCAACGCGACGTGGCGGCCAACGTCTTCATAACCGCCTTGCAACGCGCCATCCGGCGTAATCCAGGCGGCGGCGTGGGTGCAACCGGTTAGCCGGCCAATCTGCTGCACGTCTTTTAGCTGCGCCAGTGCGGTGTCGAGGTTACTGAGCGAGAACGTTTGAGTGAACGGCAACGGCGTAACCGGCCTGTCAATCTCGGATAGTTGCTCCACCCCGCAGACGCCGCAGCCTGTGCGCCCGTCCATTGCCCGGCGGCGCGCTTTCAGCCCGGCGAAGCGGCGGCTGGAAAGCTCGATTTGTACTTCAATGCCGTTGCATACAGGCTGGATGTCCATCCCGTAGATATCCCGCGGTGACGTAATGATGCCCTCCGAAAGCGAGAACCCCAGCGCAAACGCTTCCAGATCCTTCGGTGACGCCATCATGACAACGTGCGAAATGCCGTTGTAGACCAGCGCCACCGGCACTTCCTCCGCCAGACAATCGTTCTGCGGCTGTGACAATGCGCCTTGATGACGCACGGTGCGCCGCGATGCCCCGACAGGGACGGTAACCGCTTGTGGATGAAGGTCTTTCATCAGAAATACCCGTAAGGTAATAACTCTAAACTGTGGATGGCATTATTTCACCACCCCTTGATGGATGCGAATTTTTCTCCCCTGAATGGTGAGCCTTTACGTAAACGCATGTATGGCCGTGGCGGTACGAATAATAAAATTGTGCGTCACCTCGAAGAGTTGTCATTCTTGCCGGTTTACGCCTGTCAGAAATGTGTATCTGCATATACGCTTTGTCCATGCTCTTTTTGTTTAGCGAATTTTTTCATATTGGCTCTGTTTTCACTGCGGCACGACCGCGTACGCGCATCAAACAGCGAAAAGGAGACTGAAATGACACTAGACACTTCTACGGGCCGGTCGACCTCCGGCGATTACGGTTCCCTCAATCTGAAAAAACGCTATGACAATTTTATTGGCGGCGCCTGGGTGCCGCCTGACGGCGGGCAGTACTTCGTCAACCTGACGCCCATCACCGGCCAGCCGCTGTGTGAAGTGGCCAGTTCGACCGCTCGGGATGTCGACTATGCGCTGGATGCGGCCCATCAAGCGAAGGTGGAATGGGGCGGAATGTCCGTGCAGGCGCGCGCTTTGATCCTGAACCGCATTGCTGATCGAATGGAGCAGAACCTTGACCTGCTGGCGAATGTCGAAACCTGGGACAACGGTAAACCCATTCGTGAAACCCACGGCGCCGATGTGCCGCTGGCCATTGACCACTTCCGCTATTTCGCCGCCTGTATCCGCTCGCAGGAAGGCGCAATCAGTGAAATTGACGGCGATACCGTCGCCTACCATTTCCACGAGCCGCTCGGTGTGGTGGGGCAGATTATTCCCTGGAACTTTCCGTTGTTGATGGCCTGCTGGAAAATGGCGCCGGCGCTGGCCGCGGGAAACTGTATTGTGCTGAAGCCCGCCAAGCTGACGCCGCTGTCGGTGCTGATCCTGATGGAGCTGATTCAGGATATCCTGCCGCCGGGGGTCATTAATGTCGTTAACGGTTCGGGCAGTGAGATCGGTGAATATCTGGCGACCTCGAAACGTATCGCCAAAGTCGCGTTTACCGGTTCGACGGAAGTCGGTCAGCAAATTATGGGCTATGCCGCCCGCAACGTAACGCCAGTGACGCTGGAACTGGGGGGAAAATCGCCGAATATTTTCTTTGCTGACGTCATGGATAAAGAAGACAGTTTCTTTGACAAAGTGCTGGAAGGGTTCACGCTGTTTGCCTTCAATCAGGGTGAAGTGTGTACCTGTCCGAGCCGGGCGCTGGTGCAGGCGTCGATTTATGATCGCTTTATGGAGCGCGCCATCAAACGCGTCGAATCTATCCGCATCGGTCATCCGCTGGATAGTCAAACCATGATGGGGGCACAGGTATCCGCCGGCCAGTTGGATACGATTCTTAACTATATCGATGTTGGCAAGAAAGAAGGAGCCCGCGTGCTGACGGGGGGACAGCGTAAGGCGATGCCGGGGGATCTGGCGCAGGGGTATTATCTGGAGCCTACTATCCTGTTTGGTAAAAACAGCATGCGCATTTTCCAGGAAGAGATTTTCGGGCCCGTGCTGGCGGTGACGACTTTCAAAACGATGGACGATGCGCTGGAGATTGCCAACGACACCGAGTACGGCCTGGGGGCTGGCGTATGGAGCCGCAATGGTAATGTGGCGTATCGCATGGGCCGTGGCATTCAGGCGGGACGCGTCTGGACCAACTGTTATCATGCTTACCCGGCGCACGCGGCCTTTGGCGGTTACAAACAATCGGGTATCGGACGTGAAAACCACAAAATGATGCTGGACCATTATCAGCAGACCAAATGTCTGCTGGTGAGTTATTCCGACAACCCCCTGGGCTTGTTCTGACACAATCATGACGACGTCGCGTTTATCATCAGGCCGTTAAATATCAACGGCCTTTTTTGCGCCGGTTACACCGCTTTCCTCGGATTAAACCGATTGTTGATTGTGCCAGCCGTTAACAGACACTACTCTGTTGATTAGACGTCATATTTAAGAGGTTGTGCATGACCGGAAAGATCGGTTGGATTGATAATTTGCGGGCCGTGGCCTGTTTAATGGTCGTTCTCATTCATAGCACAACGTACCCGATTACCTCAGGCGGGACACCGGGTGAAGCGCATTGGGACGTGGCAAATATCCTGAATTCGGTTTCCCGGGTTTGCGTCCCGCTGTTTTTTATGATTTCCGGCTATTTGTTTTTTGGTGAGCGCTGTGCGCAGAAAAAACATTTCCTGAGAATAAGTCTGTGTATTCTGTTTTATAGCGCTGTCGCATTGATTTATATCGCGGCGCTGACGCCCATTAATGGCCTGAATGCACTGCGCCATGCTTTCCAGAAACCCGTTTTTTATCATTTATGGTTTTTCTACGCCATTGTGGTGATCTATCTGTTTTCTCCGCTGATTAATATCAAACCGGTTTCCGGGAAATATTTGCTCGCGTTCATCGCACTGCTGGCGATTATTGCTAATCCGAATACGGGGCGCGTTGAGTTTGCCGGGGTCAGGCTATTGCCAGTCAATCTCTATATTTACGGTGATACCTTTTATTATCTGCTGTATGCCATGCTCGGGCGTGCGTTGGGCATACTGGATATCCCGCGGAAAATGGTGCTTGCCGCAATGCTGTTATTTATTTTCTGCGTGGCGTTGATTACGTTGGGGACAAAATATCACACGCTGCGAAACGAAAACTTTACCCAGGCGTTTTATATTTACAGTGGCCCGCTGGTGTTTCTGGCTGCGGTCAGCCTGCTGGTGATAGTCAAACATTACCTGAATCACCGGGTGCTACCGGGACTTGCACTCCTCTCGCGTCATTCACTGGCAATTTATGGCTTTCACGCGCTGATCAT
This sequence comes from Brenneria rubrifaciens, assembly GCF_005484945.1. Classification (NCBI taxonomy): domain Bacteria; kingdom Pseudomonadati; phylum Pseudomonadota; class Gammaproteobacteria; order Enterobacterales; family Pectobacteriaceae; genus Brenneria; species Brenneria rubrifaciens. Next base: position 3,491,150 of record NZ_CP034035.1, on the reverse strand, counting down.
TCACTTTATGCGCACACACGGTCTGGATTTCCCTTCCCGGCCGGTGCTGGGTATTTTCTCTGTTTTTGCGATCGCGTTACTGGGCAGTTTGTTTCTGTCGATGCTGTTACAAAAGCTGGATACACGGCGTCTGGTTTCCTGATGCGGGGTATCCGAGTTCAGACTTTGCCGCCTCGAAGAATATGATGCTGTAGCGGCGTTGTCTCAGTGGCGCAGTAAGCCCGTCAGATGGGTTATGGTGCGGCGAAACTGATTGTGAGGGTAGAGAGTAGGGTGACTTCCCCCCCAGATGCATGACACGACCTCATCACCCTAACCGCTTTCGCCGCCTAGCTTATGTAAGAAATCGCGTTATACTCGCTGGCTTGGTCGCCGATTGACCACGAATTTTTTTGCATAAACTACCGCGCGACCCTTCCTGTCCCGGTAAAAAGATGTTTAAATCATCACTCACTTATTTTGCATAAATATGCATTTTTGAGCGTGTTGATTTTGACGATACACTTTGCCTGTCCGTTTTGCGATACGCAAAGTCATCACCTCTCATCAATGTAGTGCGTAACATGATGGTATGGCTGCTAAGCTTTTAACCATAGATCTTTTGAGCAGGGATTATTTTTATGACAACGATTCTCAAGCATCTTCCGGTTGGTCAGCGTATTGGTATCGCGTTTTCGGGTGGGCTGGATACCAGCGCCGCGCTGCTTTGGATGCGTCAAAAAGGCGCGGTTCCTTATGCGTATACCGCGAATCTGGGTCAGCCGGATGAAGATGACTACGAGGAGATCCCACGCCGCGCGATGGAATACGGCGCCGAGAATGCTCGCCTGATTGACTGCCGCAAGCAACTGGTCGCTGAAGGTATTGCCGCGATTCAGTGCGGCGCTTTTCACAATACCACCGCGGGCGTCACCTATTTCAATACGACCCCGCTGGGCCGCGCCGTTACCGGTACGATGCTGGTTGCTGCGATGAAAGAAGACGGCGTCAACATCTGGGGTGATGGCAGCACCTATAAAGGTAACGACATCGAGCGTTTCTATCGCTACGGTTTGCTGACCAATGCCGAACTGAAAATCTACAAACCGTGGCTGGACACCGATTTTATTGATGAATTGGGCGGTCGTCAGGAAATGTCCGAGTTCATGGCGCAGGCAGGTTTCGGTTATAAAATGTCAGCGGAAAAAGCCTATTCCACCGATTCCAACATTCTGGGCGCGACGCATGAAGCCAAGGATCTGGAATTCCTCAACTCCAGCATTAAAATCGTCAACCCGATCATGGGCGTCAAGTTCTGGGATGAGAACGTCAAAGTCGCAGCGGAAGAAGTCACCATCCGTTTTGAGCGCGGTCACCCGGTTGCCCTGAATGGTAAAACCTTTGCCGATGACGTCGAACTGATGCTGGAAGCAAACCGTATTGGCGGACGCCACGGCTTAGGCATGAGCGATCAGATTGAAAACCGTATTATTGAAGCGAAAAGCCGCGGTATTTATGAAGCGCCGGGAATGGCGTTGCTGCATATCGCTTACGAGCGTCTGGTGACGGGCATCCATAACGAAGACACCATTGAGCAGTACCACGCGAACGGACGTCAATTGGGCCGCTTCCTGTATCAGGGGCGTTGGTTTGATTCTCAGGCTCTGATGTTGCGTGATGCTTCTCAGCGTTGGATTGCCAGCGCCATCACGGGCGAAGTGACGCTGGAACTGCGACGCGGTAACGACTACTCCATCATGAACACCGTTTCCGATAACCTGACCTATAAACCGGAACGTTTGACGATGGAAAAAGGGGATTCCGTGTTCTCGCCTGATGACCGTATCGGTCAACTGACCATGCGTAATCTGGATATCACCGATACGCGTGAAAAACTGTTCAACTATGTGGAAACCGGTTTACTGTCCGCCTCTGCCAGCGCGGGTCTGCCGCAGGTTGGTCAATTGCAGGATAAAACGGAAAAATAATTTTCGATCCTGACGGTAAGCAAGCACTCAAGGCACGTCATCGACGTGCCTTTTTTACGCGGAGGTGATCTCCAACCGCCCGCGCCCGTCGCATTACGCTAACCTGACGTTCCTCTCTTAGTGCCAGCGTTCCCAGATAACAATCAGGGCCGTGGCGGTGATACACCAGCAGGCTAAAGCGCCGGCCAGTGAATAGGATAATTTTGTGACGCCGCTAAAATACCAGAGAGACGCGAGATAGGCGAAATACGGAATGATGGCCCACATGCCGAACAATATTGTGGTGCGCAGCGCGGCGACATTACGTTCCGTCGCGACAATGTAATGGGCAATGAGGGCGAATGTAGGGAAAAGCGGAACCAGCCCGGCAATATAATAGTTCTTTGTCTTTGATAAGTAACCGATTAGCAAAACGACAGCTGCGCCTGTCAACGCCTTCAACATTAAGCCCATTGCCTTCCCCTGATAAAGCGCTTTTGGTAATAATCACAACATGGGTGGACAAATCTGTCTATCCCCATGGGAATGGGGCGGTATTATTCATATACATAAACACCCCTACCAATATGGCGATAATGACGACAAAAATAATAGATAACCTCAAAATCTAATCTCCTCCCTTCACAACGCTAAAACAACGCGATTATATCCAAAGGATTATCCCTGAGAGTAAAACAAAGAACCGAAATGATCTACAGGCATATTCATTGTAAAACAGCCGTTCTTTTTCGGGGCGGGGGATATTGCCAGTACGGATGGAAATAATAAATAATATAATGTAAATCAATATATTATGGTTGTTTCAGGTCTGGTGTCGACAAAGTCATACCCATTTGCTTTTACTACGGCAGCGTTAGAGATTCTGTGTCATTCCAGTAAGGATGGATACCCAATAGATCTCAAGAAGCGGGTTTCAGCATTTGAAAGCGGTCATCAATTCTGGACGACGGCGAATCCGCTATTTCTTGCCGGGTAACAGTGAAAAAACTCTTTGCTGATAAAGGGCTGAAAGGCTGTTATCGAAATCAGATCAACATATTGATTGATTAGTTGAAGGCTGTATTTCTGCACGTAAGCGGACTGTATTGAGGGCATTAAACTGAAATCCGAGGTAGGGGTAAATAAAGTTTCAATTTTCGGCGGTGATAAGAATAACCTCCTATTAATATAATCGGTCGCAAAACATCTTTATGGTGCAAAAAATGAAATAAACTTCATTTACAAGGCAAAAAGTCAACATGATGCACCGTTAAGGTGAAAGCCCTTAACTTAAGGTTAAAGGGTCGATATGAATAATAACTAGATATTTGTTCTATTCTATAAATAATGAAAAAGAAGCAGTAATAACCCTGACACACAGTTGGAGACACACAGATATGAAAAAAATAATTCTATCGACATTTTTTCTCATCGCGAGTCCGGTCCTGGCTTTGGATAAAGTGAAACTGCAAACAGATTGGTTGGCATCAGGCGAACATGCGGCATATTACGGTGGTTGGGCTAAAGGAATTTACCAGGAAGAAGGTCTTGATATTAGTGTCGTCAGAGGGTATGGCTCCGGTGATACGGTGCAAAAAATCGGCGCGGGTACGGCTGATTTCGGTGTTGCTGATATTGCTAACGTACTCGCTGCAAGGGCTCTGGAATCAGTACCGATAAAAGCGATCGCAAGCGTTTACACTTACTCTCCACATTCTATTTTTGTATTGAAATCATCAGGAATTAATACGTTTAAAGACCTGGAAGGCAAAAAAATCAGTATAACGCCCGGAAACTCGCATAAATTGTTCTTTCCTGAAGTGGCTAAAAACGCGGGGATCGATCCGAATAAAATTACCTGGGTGAATATGGATGGTGCGGCCATGTCGACTCAGCTATTGATGAAAAATATCGACGCGGCCCCTTTCTACAGCATTCATTGGGCTTATCAAAACGAAGCGGCAAAAAAAATGGGGCAGGAGATAAAAGTGTTACCTTTTGTTGAGGAAGGGTTCTCTATTTATTCCGCATCATTAATTGCATCCGATAAAACTATTGCAGAACGACCGGAACTGGTCAGGAAATTTTTGACTGCGACGAAAAAAGCTTTCCTGTGGGCGAAAAGTAATCCGCAAGAAGCGTGTAATTATCATCGGCAAAAAGTGCCTGAAGTTGATCAAAAGGATTGTGTGAACAGTCTTAATGCAACCCTGGCGTTTGTCTTCAATAGTTATGAAGAAAAAAATGGTTTTGGCACTTATACCCCTGAAAGACTGAAGGCAACCTGGGAAGCCGTCGCCAAGGCTCAGGAACTGGATGTTAACTGGGACCCTGCACAGGCGATTGATTCGGAGCATTTGCCGAAATGAAAAACGTTAATCAAGCCAGTATCCAGGATAAAATCGATATTCATCGTGTTTCACGCTATTTTGATTCGGCAGATGGTGAACGCACCATTGCATTAGATTCTGTCAGCATTGATATTGAAAAAAATGAATTCATTGTACTGGTTGGTCCTTCTGGATGCGGAAAGTCGACATTACTGCGAATTCTGGCTGGTTTGATTAAACCCTCAGCGGGTAAGGTGGATGTCTACAATCAACCTTTAACAGAACCGCGTGAACAATCCGGGATCGTGTTTCAGTCGGCGACGCTGCTTCCCTGGCTAACCGTACTGGAGAATATCTATTTTCCATTACGGCTTGTCGGGAAAAAAATTACTGAGGAAACGGAACATCAGGCAAAAGCATTATTGAGCGTCGCCGGACTGGAAGGATTTGAAACCAGAATGCCGAAAGAATTATCTGGCGGCATGCAACAACGCGTAGCCATTTGCAGAGCGCTGTTGAAAGATCCCGACCTGTTGTTGATGGACGAGCCTTTTGGGGCGCTGGACGCCTTGACCCGCGAAGAAATGACGCTTGAATTACTGCGCATCTGGTCGGAACGACCTAAAACGGTGGTGTTTGTTACGCATTCGGTATCAGAGGCGGTCATCCTGGCCGATCGGGTGGTGGTGATGTCGGCGAGGCCGGGGAAAATCGCCGATATTGTCCCTATTAACTTACCGAGACCGCGGGCTTTCTCAATGACGGCGCTGCCTGAGTTTACTGAAAAATCAGAAAGGATACGGCAGCAAATACTACAGCGAAAAGGGGGGAACCGTTATGATTAAGCAGCCTTCCTCAACGAAAAAGAAAAAACCATTTAATCATCAGGCCGGTATACCGATAGCCACATTTATTATTTTGCTGGTGGTATGGGAAGTGTCTGCCAGAATTTTTAATATTCCTGAGTTCATTCTTCCTTCGCCAGGTCGAATTATTGAAAGCTGTGCCGAAATCCCGGCTAATTTAGCAATGCATACGCTGGCAACATTTCGGACAATTATGCTTGGTTTTATGCTCTCTATTTTGTTGAGCTTTCCTATTGCTTTATTGATAGCCTCATCCCAATTGATGGCTAATGCAATATATCCATTGTTGATATTGACCCAGTCGATCCCTAAGGTTGCTTTAGCGCCGTTGCTGGTATTAATGCTGGGAACCAATGAACTTCCAAGAGTGGTCATTACCTTTTTAGTGGCGTTTTTTCCGCTGGTGGTATCCATGTCTACGGGACTCATGGCGGTGCCGTTGGAATTAGTTGAATTAGGAAAGAGTTGTAAGGCATCCAGCAGGCAGATACTGCTTAAGATACGGTTGCCTTATGCGATCCCCTTTATATTCAGCGGGCTTAAAGTGGCGATTACGCTTTGCGTCGTGGGGGCGGTCGTTGCCGAGTTTGTGAATGCTGACAAAGGGCTGGGTTATCTTATCGTGACGTCGACCGCGTTTTTCAAAACCCCTGTGGCCTACGGCGCCGTGGTTATCTTATCTATTATGGGGATTGTGCTTTTTCAGATTCTGGCATTACTGGAGAGAATATTTTTTCCCTGGGCGGTATCGTCTCAACAACATGATAAGCAGTGAGGAAATAAAGTGATCTCATCTCATAAATCTTTAAATAAAGAAAATGGTGAAATGATTTTCATCAAGGGCGGTGAATTGCTCAATGTTGAGACGGGAGAGCTTGAGAGAAAAGATATTCTGATTATTGACGGCATAATCGCGAATATTGTTTTGCCCGGTATGGATGTGCCGCCCCAGGCCAGGATTGTGCCTGCCGAAAACCGTATTTTGCACGCCGGATTAATCAACTCGCATACGCATGGGCATGGCAATTTGTCACGAGGGATGGGAGATCGCTGGACGCTGGAACTGCTGTTGACGGCCGGTCCCTGGATGTCCGGTCATCGCACCAACAGTGATAAATATCTGACCACGCTGATTGGCGCGGCGGAAATGCTGCTCAAAGGTTGTACGGCCTGTTATGACCTGACATACGAGTTTCCATGCCCCAGCGAAGATGGGTTGGAAGCGTCAAAAAAAGCGTATAAGGATGCGGGGATGAGGGCGGTTATTGCGCCCATGATCGCCGATTTAAGTTTCTTTGAAGCTATCCCCGGGCTGATACAGGCGCTGCCGCAAGCCTATCAGTCACAGGTTTCAGCGTTGCGTCTGGCGCCGGGCGAACAAACGTTTGCAGCGCTCGGCAGGGTTCTTAAATCATGGGGAGATGGCCACGCGGACGGGATAAAAATCGCATTAGCGCCAACCATCCCACATCACTGTTCCGATGAATTTCTGATGGCCTGTAAACAGATCGCCGGCGAGTACGGCTTACCCGTACATTCCCATGTGGCTGAGTCAAAAATCCAGGCGGTGACGGGCATGAAAAAGTATGCCGGGACGCTGACTCAGCATCTGGAGCGGCTTGGTTTAATCAGTGCTGATTTTACTGTCGCTCATGGGGTGTGGCTTGATGATGGCGATATGCAGATTTTAGGACGCCATGGCGCTTCTGTTGCGCATAATCCAGGAAGTAACATGATCCTGGGAAGTGGTTTGGCTGATGTGCGAGCTATGCTTAATGCTCAGATTAATGTGGGGATTGGGACGGATGGCTCCAACTGCTCGGATAATCAGAATATGTATGAAGCCATGCGTATGGCGTCAATGGTTTCCAATGTAAGAACGCCAGAATGGTATAACTGGCTGACGCCGGGTGAAATTTTTAAAGCCGCTACGGTGGGAAGCGCCAAAGCATTAGGATTAGAAAAGAAGATCGGTAAACTGGCGGAGGGATATTACGCGGATATTGTTTTTCTGGATAAAAACAGCATTAATTTAATTCCTATCAATAATATTATCAATTCTCTGGTTCGAACCGAAGACGGCCGCTCGGTGTGCGATGTGATGGTCGGCGGGAAGTTTGTGGTTAAAAACAAGGAACTGGTTAATATCGATATTAATAAACTGCGGTTGCAGGCTGAAAATGCCGTTGAGCGTCTGGACAAACTGAATAATAAAAATGAGTTGCTCTTCAGAGAAATTGAAAGATTAGTTGGAGAGTTCTGCGTCGGGTTGGCAAAAAAAGATTACCATATTCATCGTTATGGCTCATGTGAGCATCATGGATGCAATAGGATACAAGAATGAGAATCTAAATATGTTTCAATAATTAAAATAGCTGCGGAGTGGTTGTATGAACTTGCGCCAAATAGAAGTGTTCAAAGCCGTAATGAATACAGGAACAATAAGTGATGCTTCGCGTTTACTTCATGTTTCTGTTCCCGCGGTAAGCCGGGTACTCTCGCATACTGAAAGCCGGCTTGGATTCTTATTATTTGAACGTATAAAAGGACGATTATATCCGACAGCCGAAGGGCGACGTCTATTTATTGAGATTGAAGAAGTCTATAAAGGTGTAAAGAGAATAGAAGAGTTGTCACATGAACTTGCGGAAAGGCGTCATGGGTTTTTGAGTGTGGTAGCCAGCCCAAGTATTGGACAAACGGTATTACCCATGGCTTTAAGTGACTTTCACCAGGGAAACCCAAAAGTCAGGGTACATTTTAATTGTCTCAGTTATGATTTATTGAAAGAGCATTTATTAACCAATCAGGTCGAAATCGGTGTTTCTATATTGCCCGTTGATCACCCAAATTTACATGCAATTCCAATTGCACAAAGTCGGTTATTATGCGTTTGTCCTAAAGATCATGAGCTGGCGAAAAATAAGTACATCACACAAAGCGATTTTATTGAAAACCAATTAATCTCATATTCTCCGAATACGCCGTTTGGTGTAAAAATAACAAAATGGTTTGCAGAGGCGAATGTGGTTCCCGTTATTTCATTAGAAGTCGGTTCACCCTATAACGCGCTCTCTTTAGTTAAAATGGGGGCCGGTATCGCCATCGTGGATGAATTTACTATGGTTGGGAATCTAACAGAAGATATTGCGGTAGTTGAGCTTGCCAGCAATGAACGCATTGTCGCTGATTTGACATATCTGAGATCGACGTCAATTTCCTCTGTTGGGGCGTCTTTTGTCACAAGTCTTAAAAAGGTGTTGGTTGAGCATCACCTGATTTATCAGCAAACGAGATAGTTTAATGATATTAACATCATGTTAATACCTGAGAACACCATAGCAATGGTGGAGGGGGTAATTCCTTTTATCATGAAAAGGTATTTCGTGCTTATTATATATTAAGAGAGATTATAATGAATAAAAGAACAATGGGGCTCGCTGTTGGCCAATTGGGAGCGGTTAATTTACAGGACAGTAAAGAAAGTGTTGTTACGCGTCTGATTGTCATGATGCATGAAGCGAAAAGACGCGGCGCCGATTTTATTGTCTTTCCCGAATTAGCGCTGACTACCTTTTTCCCACGTTACTGGATGAATAACGAAACTGCGTTTCAGACGTATTTTGAAAGTTCCATGCCAAATGATGTGACTAAACCCTTGTTTGATACGGCAGTGATGCTGGGAATCGGATTTTATATTGGTTATGCGGAATTGACTGAAGATAATATTGGGTTCAATACATCAATATTAGTCGATAAAAGTGGGAAAATAATTGGTAAGTATAGAAAAATTCATTTGCCCGGGCATGACGATCATAAAGAAAATGTTCCTTTCCAGCATCTGGAAAAAAAATACTTTTCCGTGGGGGATCTGGGTTTCCGCGTATTTGACTTACTGAATGCCAAATTTGGCATGTGTATATGTAATGATCGTCGGTGGCCGGAAACCTATCGCGTTATGGCGTTACAGAGTGCTGAGATTGTGGTGCTGGGCTATAACACGCCTTCAGTCAATATTCACTGGAATGAGCCTGTGCATTTGAGGACCACAACGCATTTGATTTCACTACAGGCAAATGCCTATCAGAACGGGCTGTGGGTTGCAGCCGCGGGTAAATGTGGTTCCGAAGACGGATATCATATGATAGGCAGTTCAGCGATCGTTGCCCCAACGGGGGAAATTGTTGCAAGGACATTGACGGAAGAAGATGAAGTTATCTGTGTTCAGGCCGATCTCGGCTTGGGGGAATTGTTCAGACAACATGTTTTTAATTTTGCAAAACACCGAAGGCCCGAACATTACCAATTAATTGTTGATCGAACCGGTGCTGGCAATCCAGTCAACTAGCGCGTGGAGGATTATGATGGGCAACTATGATATGACGATTCGGAATGGAAAGATTGTCAGCGACGGAAAGATAATCAACGGCGATATTGGTATAAACAGTGGGATCATTGAGGCGATAGAACCCACGTTGCCAGCCGGTATAAAAGACATTGATGCTGCCGGTCGATGGGTCCTACCTGGGGGAATTGACAGCCATTGCCATATTGAACAACTTTCGGGAATGGGCGTTATGGCGGCTGATGATTTCTATTCTGCGACGGTTTCCGCCGCATTTGGGGGAACAACCACCGTTATTCCGTTTGCGGCACAGCACCGGGGAATGGCTATTCCAGATGTCCTCGAAGAGTACAGCCGGCGCGCAAAAGAAAAGGCGGTTATTGATTACGGGTTTCATCTTATCCTGACGGATACCGGGGATGAGAACTTATCCAGACATTTACCTGAAGCCATCAGCAACGGTATTACGTCACTCAAAGTCTACATGACTTATGATAAGCTCAAGCTAAGTGATTATGATCTTTTAGATGTCCTTCAAGTCGCCAGCGAAAACGGTGCATTAGTTATGGTGCACGCTGAAAATAACGACATTATTAAATGGCTATCTGAGCGTCTTATTAAAGGCGGATATATTTCACCAAAATATCATGCTATTGCACATGATCCTCTCGCTGAGTCTGAAGCCGCGAATCGCGCAATGACATTAGGACGAATTGTTGATACGCCGATTCTTATTGTCCACGTGGCGGGAGCCGAAACTGTCCAGGCAATCAGACTGGCGCAGCAACGGGGCGTAAACGTATTTGCCGAAAGCTGTCCGCAATACCTTTTTTTAACCGCCGCCGATTTAGACAAAGAGGGACTGGAAGGCGCTAAATTCTGTTGTTCTCCACCCCCCAGAGACGAGAATTCCCAGCAGGCGATCTGGCGAGGTTTTCAGGATGGCACATTAAATGTTTATTCATCAGACCACGCGCCTTATCGGTACGATAAATCAGGTAAGCTTCCCTACGGCGATAAAACCACATTTAAGCAAATTGCGAATGGCGTTCCCGGTCTGGAACTGCGTATGCCGTTGTTATTCAGCGAGGGGGTAATGGCAGGCAGAATAAATATACATCAATTCGTTAATTTAACGGCGACCAGCCATGCTCGCTTATATGGGTTATTACCGCATAAAGGAAAGTTACTGCCGGGATATGACGCCGACATCGCGATATGGAATGAAGATAAAACAACCAAAATAAACTATTCCTTACTGCATGATAATACCGGCTATACCCCCTATGAAGATAAAGTGATTAGAGGGTGGCCGGAGGTGGTCATTAACCGCGGGCGTATTGTGGTGAACGAGGGAAAACTCCATGTTGAAAAAGGAACCGGGAATTTTATTCGGCGAGGCCGGAGTGATTTTTCGGTTGAGAATGATGGGGCATCCAATCAGTTTATTCATGAATTTGTTAAGAAGAAGAGCGCCAAATGAATATTCCTGTTGAGTTTATCAATCCGAACTCTTCGGTGTCGGTCACAAAAATAATCGAAGATACGGTAAATGCGATGAACCTTTTGGAACCCTCTTTCACCTATTTTACCACCATGCATCAGGCGCCTGCCGGGATTATTACCCAAACGCAGTATAATCAGGCCGCGGATTTGGTCTTCGATTACATTACAGGGCAGAGAGACCGCCGGGTCTTCGTGGTTGCCTGTTTCAGCGATCCTGGCGTTTCCCGGCTGTGTAATGAAAAATCAAGGATCGTCATCGGTATTGGTGAAGCGGGGTTACGCAGCGCGATAACCAAAGGGGACAGGATAGGGGTTTTGGCTATTTCAAGCCAGTCTATACCTCGTCACCTGGACTACTGGAAGCGGTTAGGGCTGAGTAAATATATTGTGGCGGAAGAAGCCGCCGAGTTAAGTATGGCGGCATTTTCCGACAAAAATGCTTCTTTCGATAGATGCCTAACCGTGGCCAGAAGTCTGAAAGAAAAGCATGCTGCCAATGTCATTCTTCTGGGATGCGCCGGTATGTCTGATATCCGTGAAAGACTGGAGGCGGCATTGGGCATTGCGGTCGTCGACCCTGTTCAGGCAGCGGTAATGGCGCTTAAAACGCATCGCTGACAAAAAGAGGCGGTTCTGACGACGGTGGATTATCGCGTCCCGTCCGGGCGTTGGTTAAATCCTGCCGGCGGGAACAGCGGGATAACCCACCGTGTATGCAACTCGCCAATGAACACAAGGTATTGCGGAAATTAGTGAAATGGGGCGGAAATGACGCGATATTTTGCAAAGCAGCATCGACTGGCTCGATTGCTATGTTTGCAACGATATCAGCCTGAAGATGGAATACACGTTCTGAGTCGCTGGGGTGAGATTTGTCACGCGGGCCGCGATACGCGCAAGTCTGGCGACTATTCGGCAATCAGCATGCTTTCGCGGTCGATACAGGTAATTTTCATCAACCGTCCTCTTAAGCACTGGCATGGGTAAAAGCCAGGGACGCTCCCAGCGCGATCAGGGCCGCTCCAAGGATCTTGTCGACGGTGAGCTGGTGGTTCAGCAAGCGACGGCGCATGGCAGGCGCCGCGAAGAAAAGCGCGACAATGCTGAACCAGATCCAGTGCGAAATCGACATGAACAGGCCGTAGGCGAAGTTGTGACTGATTGGGCTACCTGCGTGTACCACCTGCGTATAAGTCGCGACCACGAAAAGCATTGTCTTCGGGTTGAGCGCATTAGTCAGGAAGCCCATGCGGAAGGCCGCCAACGGTGACGGCGCGGAACCGGACGTTTCTTCCAGTTTCAGTCCCCTTTGGTTGGTCAGCGATTTGAAGCCGAGGTAGATCAGATAAGAGGCCCCAAAAACCTTCATCGCAAGGAACAGTAAGGGCGAGTTGACGATGACCACGGCGATGCCCAACACCGTATACTTCACATGGACCTGCACGCCGCAGACAATACCGAACGACGAAATCAAGACGGTGCGTGAGCCAAAGGCGTAGCTGTTCCGGGTGACCATCGCGAAATCGGGGCCTGGACTGATGACCGCCAGAATGGTGATGGTGGCCGCTGCAATCTGTTCGCTCATAGGTTCAACACTCCACTGGGGTGATGTAATCTTTCTTAACGATGATTTCGCACAGATAGTGGATACGGATGCTGTCTGCGACCTGTTTCAACAGTGGCTTCGAAACGGCAGTGTCAGGCGCCGATCTTTCCATTTCTCACCTAAATAATTGTATTTTATTGGGTTATGGCGTTGTGCTAGCCCAATTATTGAGTGCTTGTGCTGGAGAAGAAAGCGATTAATCTTGAGGCAAATCTGTCAGATTTCATCGTGTATATGAAACTTCCATCACTGGCTTCATTGCGCTTTTTCGAAGCGGCAGCGCAAACCGGCAGCTTCGTGAAAGCTGCTGAAAAACTGCATGTGACGCACGGCGCCGTCAGCCGACAGGTACGGCTACTGGAGGAAGCGCTGGGCGTCGAGTTGTTCGAGCGGGGCAACCGGGCAATCTTCCTCAACCCGGTCGGGCGCTTATTGCATGCGACCACCTTCGCGATGTTCGAACAACTTGAAGGCGCTGTTTACCGTTTACAACAGGCGGCGCGGGAACAGGTGCTGGTGCTGTCCTGTGAGCCGACCATCGCCATGAAATGGCTGATCCCCCGCCTACCCTCGTTTCACCTGGCAAATCCCGATATCAACCTGCATCTGGTTACGGTAGGCGGTCCGATCGATTTCGTGCGGTCCGGGGTCGATCTGGCACTCCGCCGCGACGACTTCAACTGGTATCAGAGTGTTCACGCCGAGAAAATTTGCGATGAGTGGATGGGGCCGGTAAGCCGTGCGAAGAGGGACCGGAAGGATCAACTGAACGGGGTGCGTTTGTTGCACTCAGGAACGCGTCCCAAAGCGTGGACGACCTGGCAGCGATTATCGGGCGTTTCCACAAAGGCGGCATCAGGATCGACTACGAACACTTTTACCTGTGTATTCAGGCGGCGCTGTCCGGTCTGGGGATGGCCATGGCCTCGTTCCTGATGGTGCAGGATGAGTTGGAGAGCGGACAGTTGCATGCTTCCTACGGCTTCGTCCGCGATGGGTCCAGCTATTGCCTGCTGTCGCCTGAAGCTCTGGATCAGGACGAAAAGTGCGCACGTTTCAAGACGTGGCTGATGGCGGAGGCGGCAGCCAGCCTTTCCGCAATCGGGGGATAATCGGGCAATGCCGACGATCTGTAAATAGACCCGTTTTAGTTCCACGCACTTTTTGAGATCCCGGCCAGATGGTGTTGTAATCGGTATTCCTCCGGTGTCAGGTTGCTCAGCGATTCATGTGGACGCTCACAGTTATATTCTGAAAGCCACCGCTCTGTGATTTCTCGTACTTCGTTCAGCGTCCTGAACAGATAGAAATCGAGTATTTCAGTGCGGTATGTCCGGTTAAAGCGTTCAATAAATGCATTCTGAGTCGGTTTACCCGGTTTGATAAATTCCAGCCTCACTGCGTGCATTTCTGCCCACTCAGCCAGAGTCAGTGAAATAAATTCCGGGCCGTTATCCATGCGAAGCATCGCGGGATATCCCCGGTTTGCTGCGATCCTGTCGAGCACTCGAACCACTCGTTGGGCCGGCAGGTTCAGGTCTATTTCGATCGACAAAGCCTCGCGATTAAAATCATCGACGACATTGAATGTGCGAAAGCGACGGCCGCAAATGTCAGCGCCAGTGATATAAGACGGTAATTCACCATTTGGATTGTCCGCTCCACCCAACATGTTGTTTCCTTGAGGTTCTCACACCAGAAAGGACATCAGCATGCTGAGCAGAGAGGACTTTTACATGATAAAGCAAATGCGCCAGCAGGGTGCGTATATTGTCGATATTGCCACTCAGGTGGGTTGTTCTGAGCGAACCGTCAGACGGTACCTGAAATACCCGGAACCTCCGGCCAGAAAAACACGCCACAAAATGGCTAAACTCAGGCCGTTCATGGACTATATCGACATGCGTCTGGCAGAGAACGTCTGGAACGGCGAGGTCATCCTCGCGGAAATCAAAACGATGGGTTATACCGGCGGCCGCTCCATGTTGCGTTACTACATCCAGCCCAAACGTAAGATGCGGCCATCGAAGAAAACAGTTCGCTTCGAAACCCAGCCCGGCTACCAGCTCCAGCATGACTGGGGGGAAATTGAGGCTGAGGTTGCCGGACAACGATGCAAAGTTAGCTTCGCGGTTAACACGCTGGGGTTCTCCCGCCGCTTCCATGTCTTCGCCGCACCAAAGCAGGATGCTGAGCATACCTATGAGTCTCTGGTTCGCGCCTTCCGCTACTTCGGCGGCAGCGTGAAAACCGTGCTGGTCGATAATCAGAAAGCCGCGGTGCTGAAAAATAACAACGGGAAAGTGGTGTTCAACTCCGGGTTCCTGCTGCTGGCCGACCACTATGGCTTCCTGCCACGGGCCTGCCGCCCGCGAAGGGCCAGAACCAAAGGTAAGGTGGAACGGATGGTGAAATACCTCAAGGAGAACTTCTTCGTCCGGTACCGCCGGTTCGACAGCTTCGCCCATGTTAATCAGTTACTGGAGCAGTGGATGGCTGACGTTGCTGACCGACGGGAACTTCGCCAGTTCAGGCAGACACCGGAACAGCGCTTCACGCAGGAACAGGAGCATCTTCAGCCGTTACCGGATACTGACTTCGATACCAGCTACTTCGATATCCGCCATGTCTCCTGGGATGGCTATATCGAGGTTGGCGGAAACCGTTACAGCGTACCGGAAAGCCTTTGTGGTCAGCCGGTCTCAATACGGATCTCGCTGGATGATGAGCTGCGGATCTACAGTAATGAGCAGCAGATGGCATCGCACCGGCTCTGTTCGGCTTCATCCGGCTGGCAGACCGTGCCGGAGCATCACGCCCCGCTCTGGCAGCAGGTCAGTCAGGTGGAACATCGCCCGCTAAGTGCGTATGAGGAGCTGTTGTGATGCACGAACTGGAGGCACTGCTGGGTCGTCTGAAAATGGAACATCTGGGCTACCACGTCGAAAGCCTGCTGGAGCTGGCGGCCAAAAAAGAGCTGAACTACCGCGAGTTCCTGTGTATGGCGCTGCAACAGGAATGGAACGGGAGACATCAGCGAGGTATGGAGTCTCGGCTAAAACAGGCA
The DNA here is from genome assembly GCF_005484945.1 of Brenneria rubrifaciens. Classification (NCBI taxonomy): domain Bacteria; kingdom Pseudomonadati; phylum Pseudomonadota; class Gammaproteobacteria; order Enterobacterales; family Pectobacteriaceae; genus Brenneria; species Brenneria rubrifaciens. The sequence goes on along the minus strand of NZ_CP034035.1, from coordinate 3,475,484 downwards.
CGGTTCCCGTGGGTCAAAACGCTGGAGCAGTTCGACTTCGGCTTCCAGCCAGGTATAGATCGTAAGATCGTCCGGGAACTGGCCGGGCTGGCGTTCGTGGAGCGCAGCGAGAACGTGATCCTGCTGGGGCCGCCAGGTGTGGGTAAAACCCACCTGGCAGTAGCACTCGGGGTAAAAGCGGCTGATGCTGGTCACCGGGTGCTGTTCATGCCACTGGATAAGCTGATCGCCACACTTATGAAGGCAAAGCAGGAAAACCGGCTGGAAAAACAGCTACAGCAGCTTGGTTACGCCCGGGTGCTGATACTGGATGAGATAGGCTATCTGCCAATGACCCGCGAGGAGGCCAGTCTGTTCTTCCGGTTGCTGAACCGTCGGTATGAGAAAGCAAGTATCGTACTGACGTCAAATAAAGGGTTCGCCGACTGGGGAGAGATGTTCGGCGATAACGTGCTGGCAACGGCAATCCTGGATCGGCTGCTACACCACTCAACCACACTGAACATCAAAGGAGAAAGCTACCGGTTAAAGGAAAAACGCAAAGCCGGAGTGCTGGCAAAAAACGCCACGCCAATCAGTGATGATGAAATGGCGGAAAGTGGGCAACATTAATGACCAATAGCGGACATTAAAAATGGCGAAAAACGGCCAACAATCCTGGCGTTGACACAAATCAGCGCGTCATGCATGAAATCAACAGACCAGCTCTGGTTCAGAGCTTCAGGTGTGGTCAGCGGCGATGGGTTACGTACCGGCAGACGCTGTTTGCCTTTGCGACGAAAATTCAGTTTCAGCAGACAGTAAATACGGTGGATCCGTTTATGGTTCCACTGGTATCCCTGCCGCCGCAGAACCTGAAACAGCTTCGGGAAGCCGTATCGTGGATATCTTTCCGCAGCCGTCTGCAATGCGAAAATAACGGGTTCGTCACGCGTGTTGTCCGGACGGTAATGGAAAACCGTTCTGCTCAGGTTCATGCTCCTGCAGGCCTGACGGATACTCAGTCCGAACGTTGTTATCAGGTGCGTCACCAGCTCACGCTTAAAGGCTGGCTTCAGAGCTTTTTTTCGATAACATCTTTCAATGCCCGATTCTCAAGACTGAGGTCGGCAAACATCTGCTTGAGCCGACGGTTCTCGTCCTCAAGATCCTTTATTTTTTTAATATCAGATGCTTCCATGCCACCGTATTTAGACTTCCAGTTGTAATAAGTGGCTTCAGAGATTCCGGCCTCGCGGCAGACATCTTTCACTGTTCGTCCAGCTTCAACTGACTTAATCACCGTGATGATCTGATGCTCAGTAAAACGGGCTTTACGCATAGCGATCTCCTTCGTTGGCAAAATGAGTATGCCGGAAGATCTCTAAATGTGAATGGCACGATTATGCGGGATACTTACAGATCCTTGTCGAGCCGTTGCCCCCCTCTCTGGGGTAACTCGTCAGCCCCCGTCAATAGCCCCCTGCGTGAAAAACTGAGCAGCACATGGGTTATAAAACCAACATTTTGGCTTGTAAAGCGAGGGTACTACCCAATGTACTACCCACCTGGCAGTGGATTTCGCTGGATTCGGGTAGTACAGAGTAGACGTTGATGGCAACAAAAACGCCCTGAAAACAGAGCGTGTGGCAGTCGGTGGAACAGGGTGGAAATTATTCGATATTTTGGATCTGTTTATTGAATATGAAATAAAGGTATTGAAAATTAGTTTGTTAGTATGATTTTGTCTATGATTGCGGCGGTTTACTACCCGATGTACTACCCGTTTGGGGTAGGCGTAATTGGGGGAGAGTGGGGTAATCGTGGTATTTCAAAACCATCCAACAAAAAAAACGATAGCATTTTTTATCATGTCTCGATGTTCCTGAACACTCGTAACTTCCGGGAAAGTTGAGGTCTGACAGATCCTTGCCATTTCTTGGTGCATCACTCAAGATTTTCATGAAGAGGTACGCTTATATTAGAGGGTACATAGATTAATGATAATTCTTAATCTGTCAGATTATAAATTAAATTTCCCTCTGACATTATGGATTACTTTTGATTCGTAATCTGCGTAACTATCAAGATATTGAGTATCAACATGATATGATTCCTCAATACTATATGTAATCGGTTTGCCTTGACTATCTTTCCTTTTTCTATTGTAGCCAAAGAACTTCGCATATCTTTTCGGAGCTACACCTTCAAAATTCTCAAATAAAACTTTATCAGGGGAAGGACTTTGATCAGACTGACAAATAGTATCTTCATGTAACTGTAAAGCCAGACTCTTTTCATATGGTTCAATATAAACTACACGCTTTAATCCTGCCGCTACGATATGACGAGCGCATACATGGCAAGGGTAAGTTGTGCAATATAAAGTATTTCCTGTTGTTCCTATATTTGTATTTCGAGCTAAAGAAACAATAGCATCCATTTCTGCATGGACTGCTCTAGAGTACTCAATTAAATATTTTGCTTTTGTTTCTTTCATTATTGCTTCAGCAAGTTGTGCTGAATCTTGCAATTTGAATTTCTGTAAGATATTTGTGATTTCCTTTTTTAGTAACGCCTTATGTTTGTCATTGTGACAACCGTTCTTATTAAAGCACCTTCTATCTTTTTTGCTTTCTGATGTGTAAAGACCGCCACCATATTGGGGAACATCATTTCTTCCAGTTGCAATTATATTTCCAGACACATCCATTATTGAAGCGCCTACTTGACGTGATAGACATGCAGAGCCTAAGGATGCAGAATATGCGGCATACATGCCCGATTCATCCTTGGACGGAGTGATATTATTTGCACTGTGTATCAAGTCAATGAATCTTTGTACCGATTTCTTCATAACCTCAGTATCAAGGTTTTTAATAAAATAATCGGCTAATTGTAGTGTTTCTTCGACTTGTTGTCCGAATTTGTTTAATGATTTTCTATCCCTTTCAATGATCTTTTGAACATTATCCTCGTTAATTCCTTCATCTTTTAAGTTTTGTATGCGTTCAGCTACGGTTCGTAGTAATCCTACCAAATAGAAGTTATTTTTATATACTTGATTTAGAAGTTCTACCTCTGAAGGGTGTTTTATTTGATCGATAATATAGGCCGTCTTTTTTGTGTTTTTAGTTAGTTCAGGGCTGTCTTTACCATACATTTGTTCTCGAAGTGTCTGAATGCTTAATATTGCTAGCTCAGCGCAGATGAAGTTTTTATGCTTTTCTCTAAGACTATCACCTAAATCTTGTAACTTATTATACCTTTGGAAGTTGTTAAGAGTTGATGTGCTAACTTTTGTAAATTCAGAAATTAAGTCACTTACCCTAATATGCTCAACGTGATAACCATTTTGTTTGAGACATAAAATAGTTTGCTCTTTTAGAGTTTTTATACCAGATCCAATTGCACCACAGAGACCAATGATAAGTTCTTGAGAACGCCGGCCTTTAATATCATTGATACTATCGGAGTTGTCTTTCCCTTCCCATTCGACAGGAATAATATTCTCTGCTGAGTTTGCCATATATATTTATGCTCCAGATATTAAAAATAATAAAATTAGATAATTTTTGGTGTTGTTTTTAAAGGATAGGAAATGAAAGATACATGTCAATAAAATGATTTATTAATATAATTATTACTCTACCAAGTGATTTTTGAAGATGCTAATAAAACCTTCTGTCGAGCTTTAGCTTGTGAAATGGCCTTTCTACGTTCAGCTAAGTTTTCTACCTTATTATTTAAAGATTGATAGTTATCACTAGGCTCATCATGTCCCATGATCTTTTTTTGTTTTTCTGCCATCTTTAATAAGTAAGTCATTAACTTTTCCTTAGCGTCTCGTAAGAACCGCACGATTATACTTACATCCCACTTTTTTTCAATCAGTACAATAATTCTTTACTCTAGAAAATGGAATTTATCAAGTTGGTCATGTAAAAATTTTCAATTATTCTATATATAGTGTTAATTATAGTGTATGTCCACTGCATGTAGTGGTGTGGTAATTGTTCAAAATAGCTGCGCTGAATAGTGATCCACTTTTGGTCAGCGCTTGTGAGGTAACGTGTTAACCTCTTGCTATGTAAAATCTGGCGCAGTAAATTGTCAGTGTTACACCGCTGCTGCAAGCAGCATCCCATGTTGCCACGACCTTCAAGGCAACGCGCAGGACCAACCTGTGTGGTCGACTCCCAACCCGTGCCGCTACCAGTTTGCGGGTGATCGCTGTGGCGATGGTAGCAACCTTATCCCAATGCCTTAGGGCTGCATCCCGTTTGTTCTTTGTGAAGCAACTGCTTTTTGCATACGCACTGATGCGTACAACACCCTTTATAGCTGGCGCAACCGTCTGCGGCCTTTTGCGGCCTCAGCGAATGCATCCATGAGGCAGCGGCGTCACTTCATACGGCGTAAAGCCGTTGTAAGTGACGCCGCGAACGGACTCTGCGCCAGCCCTTACGCCACAGCGCTTTCCGACGCGACCTGTCATCTGACGCACATTTTCTGCGTCAATTCTTATCAACCCACTTATCAGAGGAGGACTGAACCGATACCTGAGGCAGGCTTTCAGCCTGAGGGGATTATCCTGCTGATGCAGGCGGCTGCACCGAGTGCATAACCGATATCCCCGTCATACCTCAACCGCTGCCGCTCCGGCGCGCAGGTATTGTTCAGTGCGGCACGATAAATCCGTGCCGTGAATTGCCGTGCGCCGGAGAACAGAGGTTATTGAGGATGGGGGGATACCATACGTCACGATTAAGCCGGGAGATGCAGACGCTGGCCCGACAGGCCGACGGCAGCCATACCCGGTTTCAGCAACCGGGAAGCCTACGCGCTGGTGTCGATGGATTTAGGGCATGGTGACGGGAGTGGACGGTATGTGCAGCAAGTCTATGGCAGAACGGCGTAGGCCCTTTCCTCTGGCTGGCCCATCAGTTCACGTTCTTCAGGCAACTCCGCCAGCCAGGGGAAAAGATCAGATTGGCGCTGAGGTGGGGAATTAAGTGTTACCAAGGTGGTACTGGTGGGGGAACCCGGCCCAAAAAAGCCGGGTTCCCCCACTATCCACGTATATAACGGAGTCAGGTGGGGGGAATGACCAAAAACCGCATGCTGACGGGGTTGAGCGCCAGATCGCCGTTTACTGGTGGGGGAAAACATGGCCCGTTTGCAAGTCGGGCGAAAATGGGGGAAGTCAGGCGGATTTTTTTCTGATCTGCTTGTGGCGTTCAATCAGGTTGCCTTCTTCATCGAAGTAGCGGCTCGGCCAGATCTCCGACGGATGAATACCTAATGCCTCCGCGATCAGAAATTCGCCTTTCGGCCACGGGCGGTTAAGCATGCTCGCCAGCGTTGAAGAGCTTAATCCTGCCTGTCGGGATACCGCTGCCATCGTTATCTTTTTCTTGTGTAACGAGGCAATTATGTCTGCCGGATGCATATCAATTTTGTTAGTCATACTCCCTCCTTGCTCGTAGAGACAGAATAATTTTTCAACATCAATACTAAGTAATACTTAGTACATTTTCAACAGGCAGACATGAAAATCACCGCTGGTTATCCAGTCGGTCGGGATTCTCATGCTGCCATATCGTTTGAAGGAAGCCAGATTAAAAGCCGGTTTATCGCAGCAGCAGCTTGGTGTGCTCGCCGGTATCGATGAGGCGACGGCCAGCGCACGGATGAATCAGTATGAGCGCGGCGTGCATACTCCTGATTTTGAACTGGTGTGCAGGTTAGCCGCTGTGTTGAATACCCCTGCCAGTTATTTTTACACCGTTGAAGATGATTTAGCGGAAATCATCCTTACTTACGCCCGCCAGAAAAATACCGACGCTTTTTAAATCTCCCCTTTCTGGATTTAAGCAATAAAAACGCGTAGTTGAGAAAGTATTACTAAGTAATACTTAGTATATTTTCAATAGGTTAGCGTGAAAACTACGGCTTACATATCGTGTAAGTCGGGATCCTCATGCTGCCACATCGTTTAAAAGAAGCCAGACTAAGAGCGGGCCTGTCGCAACAGCGGCTTGGGGTTCTGGCGGGTATTGATGAAGCCACGGCCAGCGCGCGGATGAACCAATATGAGCGCGGTGTGCATACGCCTGATTTTGATCTTGCCTGCCGACTGGCGGCGGTGCTTGATGTTCCTGCCTGCTATTTTTATACCGTCGAAGACGATCTTGCCGAAATCATTCTGAATTATCACCCTACGAAAAAATAGCGCTTGTCTACGTTATTGCTCTGTTCGTTCGAAACGCTGTGCAGCTCGTTGTTCGCAATAATCGGCTTAACGAGGTCTGCCAGTTTACAATGCGCTTCCCGCCGTTCCTCAAAGTAATCATACCGATCGTAAATGCCTTCAACGCCTTTCAGCTTATGATTAAGGCACCGTTCGGCGACATAGCCCGGAATGCCTAACGCGGCCAGCAGGCTGCGGCAGGTGCGGCGCAGGTCGTGTACGGTGAACGGTTCAAGTTCACCCATGCGATTGGGCGGCTGAATTTTTCTTCCCGGTTCGCGGCCGAAAAGTTTGGCGATCGCCCGGTTGAGGGTATCGCTGCCCATATGCGGCGAACCGCTGGCCCGGCGGTTGGGGAATACATACGCTGAACCGCAGGCGCGTATCTTCAACTCCCGCAGCCATTCCAGCGTCAGCGGGGGCAAAGGAATGACAATAGCGACGCCCGATTTGCTCCTTGCCGCAGGCAATTCCCACGTTGCGTCTTCGAGGGAAAATTCATCCCATTGGGCTTCGATCAGTTCGCTTTTGCGTACGCCAAGCACGATCAGTAATGCGCAAGCCAGATAGTTATCGCGAGTGAAGCTGTCGCTCTGGCGGCGGAATACCTGAAAAACCTGCGTCAACTCTTCCAGACTCAACGCCCGGTCGCGGCTTTTTTCAATGCCGCCCGCATCATCCACCTTGAACGCCGCCGCCGGGTTATGGACAAGAAGCCCAAGTTTTATGCCGTGATTAAACAGTTGTTTCAGGTACATCAGCGCATCGTTGGCGGTGCAGGGCCTGCCGCTGGCGGTGATTTGCTGGATGATGGCGCGTATGTCCAGCGGTGTGACCTTGCCTAACGCCAGCTCGCCAATGTGTGGCGCGATCTCTCTGGCGAAGATCCGCTGTGGGATATGCGGGTGCTTAAGGCGTCGCACCAAGTCCTGTTTCCAGTCGTTAAACAGATCGTTGACGGTATGGATTCTGGCGGGGTGATTGCGTTTACGTTCGGCGATGGGATCGTCGCCTTTCCTGACCTTCCTGCGGGCGTCTTCGGCCTGAGAGCGGGCTTCCGCCAGCGACAGATCGGACGGTTTGCCCAGCGTGAGCGAACGGCGTTTGGCGTTCAGGGTATAGCGCAGCATCCAGTAAGGTTCGCCGCGCTGCGGCAACATAAGGTATAGTCCCTGACCGTCGTTGTATCGTCCGGGACGGCTTGCTTTCAGGATGGACTGTATGGTTTTAACGGTCAGATTTCCCATGTCCTGCCTCCCTAAGGTATCCCGCCAGCGCCCGTCAATCGTGGCCTGAGCGAAAAAGTGGGTAGTACATAGGTTATAAAACCAACATTTTGGCTTGTAAAGTGATTGTACTACCCAATGTACTACCCACTCGGCAGTGGATTTCGGTGGATTCGGGTAGTACGCAGTAGATGTTGATAGCAACAAAAACGCCCTGAAAACAGAGCGTTGTGGCAGTCGGTGGAGCAGGGTGGACGTTATTCGATATTTTGGATCTGCTCCCGCATCTGCTCGATCAATACTTTCAGTTCAATGGCGGAGGCGGTGACGTCGGCATTAATGGATTTAGAGGCCAGCGTGTTGGATTCGCGGTTGAATTCCTGCATCATGAAATCCAGACGGCGGCCGACGGCTTCTTCTTTTTTCAGGATTTTGTGGGTTTCCGCTACGTGGGCTTCCAGCCTGTCCAGTTCTTCCGCGACATCAACGCGTTGCGCCATTATCACCAACTCCTGTTCCAGCCGGTTATTTTCCAACTGAACCTGCGCCTCTTCCAGCTTGCTGAGTAGGCGTTCACGCTGCCATTGCAGAATGTTCGGCATGTGGGATCGGACTTTGGCGACTTCGGCGCTGACGCCAGCCAGACGCTGTTCAATTAGCGCTTTCAGCGCACTGCCTTCGCTTTCCCGTGCGGTGATAAAGTCATCCAACGCACGATCCAACCCCTGTAACAGCGCCGCACTGATGGCATCCAGATCCTGTTCTTCCGCAGCCATCACGCCTGGCCAACGCAGAATATCGACCGGGTTGATTTCCCCCTCGTCGCTTTGCATTTTTACCCAATTAGCGGCGCTGACCAGTTGTTTGGCGAGGTTTTCATTCAAAATCAGCGAACTTTGCGCCCGTGGGTCCGGATCGAAACGCAGGTTACATTCAATTTTACCGCGGGTTAATCGGGTGCGGATACGATCGCGAATAACAGGTTCCAGGCTGCGGAATTGTTCTGGTAAACGGATGTAGGTTTCCAGATAGCGTTGGTTAACAGAACGCAGTTCCCAGGCTGCGCTTCCCCAGTCACCCCTGATTTCTCGCCGGGCGTAAGCGGTCATGCTGCGAATCATTGATGCATACCTGTAGAGCAAATGATGAGAAGATTATAGCGTTGAGTCCTGGGACAAGGTAGGACAAAATCCGGCCCCCTTGCCTTAAGCCGCCGGGAAACCGCCTTCTGGGTGGCGAATAGGGGCCTCTAATGGGCTGTGGTGCGCATCGGCTGCTGGTTTACGCGGTATGCAGCACCTGCCCGAGCGGGTACTGCAACGGCATCATCAGCAGGTTGTTGTAGCATAACCACGCCAGTGAAACCGGGCGGTTCACCGGTAAATCGCCACGACAGGCCGGTTACCTACATAGCCGTAGCCGCGGTACATCCCTTCACTGTTGAACGGCAGCGTAATATTGCCATGGCGATCGATCGCGATTAACCCGCCGCGGCCCTCCAACTGCGCCAGCTTCTCCATCACCACCCGATTGCCGGCCTGTTCCAGCGTCAGTCCGGCGTAGTCCATCAGTGCCGAGACATCGTAGGCGGCGACGGTGCGCATAAAGATTTCTCCCGTTCCGGTACAGGACACGGCCACCGTCCGGTTGTTGGCGTAACAGCCCGCGCCGATGATCGGGCTATCGCCCACGCGTCCGGCTTGTTTATTGGTCATGCCGCCAGTTGAGGTCGCCGCCGCCAGATTGCCTTCGCCGTCCAGCGCCACCGCGCCTACGGTACCAAACTTGCGGTCGGGATTGATGGGGTCGCCGTTAGCCTGATCGTCGTGATCCAGCAGAACCCCGCCTGCGCCGATTTGCGCGTTGCGCCATTGTTGGCGGCGTTCTTCGGTTGAGAAAAATGCCGGTTCGACCATGTCAAGTCCATGCAGGCGGGCAAAGGCTTCTGCGCCCTCTGCGGTAAACATCACATGCTGGCTCTGTTCCAGCACGGTTCTGGCTGCCAAAACAGGATTGCGGATATGGCTGACGCAACTGACGGCTCCCGCATCCAGCGAGCGGCCATCCATGATGCTGGCATCCAGTTCGTGAGTTTCATTGTGGGTGAACACGGCGCCGCGTCCGGCATTGAATAGCGGGCACTCTTCCAGCAGCCGAACGGCTTCGGTTACCGCGTCCAGTGCGCTGCCGTGTTGCACCAGGATTTTTTGACCGCTGGCGACAATGTCGGACAATGCTGCCAGGTAGCGCTGCTCTTTTGATGCGCTCATCGCCGAGCGAGTTAATGCCCCGGCACCGCCATGGATCACAATCACGGGTTTGGTCATGCTATTCATTCTCCTTTCAGTCGGTCAGAACGCCGAATCAGTGCGATGGTAAACGGTTCGATCTCATTACCGGGCGGGGTGCTGAGAAGCGTATTTCATCATGCCTCATCGCTGACGAATACTTTTTCATGAGTCGGGTATAGCCTGAGGTTATACCCGAAAGGGGGGATGAATTTAATCGGGCGCTGTAAGGCAAGATAGGCATTGCGCCGCCGAAGCCGTATAATGCGCGCCAGTTAACCTTTACCCGCCGGAGATGAGCCATGCGCCCTACAGGCCGAGATGCACAGCAAGTACGCCCCCTCAAATTAACCCGTCATTACACGAAACATGCCGAAGGATCGGTTCTGGTCGAATTTGGCGATACCAAGGTTTTATGTAATGCCACGGTGGAAGAGGGCGTGCCACGCTTTCTGAAAGGGCAGGGACAGGGCTGGGTGACCGCCGAGTATGGCATGCTGCCGCGCGCGACGCATAGCCGCAATGCGCGGGAAGCGGCCAGAGGCAAACAGGGCGGGCGGACGCTGGAGATTCAGCGCCTGATTGCCCGTTCCCTGCGTGCGGCTCTCGATCTCAAAGCCCTGGGCGAATACACCATTACGCTGGATTGCGACGTGCTGCAAGCGGATGGCGGCACACGAACCGCCTCCATCACCGGCGCTTGCGTGGCGCTGGCCGATGCGCTGAATCAGATGGTCGCCAGCGGCAAACTGAAGAAAAATCCGCTGAAAGGCATGGTGGCGGCGGTATCTGTCGGTATCGTCAACGGTGAAGCCGTGTGCGATCTGGAATATGTAGAAGATTCCGCGGCGGAAACCGATATGAATGTGGTCATGACCGAAGACGGCCGCATGATTGAAGTGCAGGGCACCGCGGAAGGTGAACCGTTCACCCACGAAGAGCTCTTGTCCTTGCTGGGACTGGCTCGCAAGGGGATCGCGAGCATCATTCAGGCTCAGAAGGCGGCGCTGGTCGATTGATTTTGAAGCGACTCAACGGTCGCTTTTTTTATGGTCCGCCTTTGAGTCACTTGACCAATGTGAACGAAAAATCCAGTAACCCGCAAAACGAGGAGATGCAGTAATGAAAGCCTATCAGCGCCAGTTTATCGAATTTGCGCTCAGTAAACAGGTATTGAAATTTGGTGAGTTTACTCTGAAGTCAGGACGTATCAGCCCTTATTTCTTTAATGCCGGTTTGTTTAATACCGGGCGCGACCTGGCGTTGCTGGGGCGCTTTTATGCGGAAGCGCTGGTAGATTCGGGCATTGAATTCGATCTGTTGTTCGGGCCGGCTTACAAAGGTATTCCGATTGCCACCACCACCGCCGTGGCGCTGGCGGAACACCATGAGTGCGATATGCCTTACTGCTTTAATCGTAAAGAGGCCAAAGATCATGGCGAAGGCGGCAGTCTGGTCGGCAGTCCGTTACAAGGACGCGTGATGTTGGTGGACGATGTGATTACTGCTGGCACCGCAATTCGCGAATCGATGGAAATCATTGCGGCTCATGGCGCGACATTGGCCGGGATTATGATTGCATTGGATCGCCAGGAACGTGGGCGTAGCGAGATTTCGGCTATTCAGGAAGTTGAACGTGACTATCAGTGTAAAGTGATTTCCATCATTACGTTGAAAGACCTGATCGCGTATCTGGCGGAAAAGCCGGAAATGACCGCATATCTGGCGGCGGTGAAAGAATATCGTGATCAATACGGTATTTAAGTAATGGCCTGACGGCCTGCGGATGGTTCCGCCAGACGCTTCTGGCGGGAATACATATACAGAAAAGAAGGTTAGTACAATTGCGCGGCAAGCAGAGGCCAGCGTGTATCAAATTCCTGGGTCGGGCGATAGCGGAACTCGGAACGAATATAACGTGAAAGCATGCCTTCACAAAATGCCAGCAACTGACTGGCCAGCAGCGTTTCGTCATGTTGAAAGCCTTTACCATCGCGCAACTTGTGCTCGCGTAAAACCTGACGCAACTGTGACTCGATACGCTCGAACAGTTGATTGATACGCCCCTGCAAACGATCCTGCTCAAACATCAGCGCGTGGCCGGTCATGATACGAGTCAAACCCGGATTACGTTCTGCAAAACCTAGAATAAGCAATAAAATCAAACGCAGGCGGTTAAAAGTATCTTTCTCATCTTGCAGAATCAGATTGATGCGAGTGGTCAAGCTGTCCTCGATAAATTCGATAAGACTGTCAAACATGCGTGTTTTACTGGGAAAGTGCCGATAAAGCGCCGCTTCGGATACCCCAACGTTGGCAGCCAGTTTCGCCGTGGTGATACGTTGGCTGCCGTCGCTGGATTCCAGCATCTGCGCCAGCGCCTGCAAAATTTCCTCGCGGCGATTCCTTTTCGTATTTTCTTTTCCTGCCATGTATGAAAAAACCCTTGCTAAAGATTTGACTGACAAAAAGCAACTCGCGCCACAGTCGCGATAATACGCTGTGGCTTATATGGGTATATTAACGTAACGGGAGGCCAGGGCGTGTCAGTTGCGACCGGAATGGCCGAAACCGCCTTCTCCACGTTCGCTGCCAACGAAATCCTCGACCAGATTAAATTCGGTCTGAACGACAGGAACGAAAACCATCTGCGCGATACGTTCGCCCGGTTCTATGGTGAATGTCTGTTGACCACGGTTCCAGACGGAAACCATCAACTGCCCCTGGTAGTCAGAGTCAATCAGGCCGACCAGATTCCCTAACACCACGCCATGCTTATGCCCGAGCCCGGAGCGAGGCAGGACCATGGCCGCCAGATTGGTATCGGCAATATGAATCGCCAGCCCGGTGGGGATCAGCGTGGTTTCGCCGGCTTTTAATTCAACCGCCTGATCCAGACAGGCACGCAAATCCAGCCCGGCGGAGCCCGGCGTTGCATAGGTTGGCAAGGGGAATTGCTGACCAATACGCGGGTCAATAATCTTTACGTCGATTTTTTTCATCATAACGGCTAACAATCTCGTCGATTAAGTTTTGGCCAAGAAGAAGCTTGTCGCATTGTGGTAACCGCTTGTCGCCGTCTTGCCAGAAAAGATGTAATGCATTGGTTTCACTATTAAAACCATGCCCGGAAAGGGAGACGTCATTCGCGCAGATCAGATCCAGTTTTTTGCGCGCCAGCTTTTGCCGGGCGTATTCTTCCACATTCTGGGTTTCTGCGGCAAACCCGACGACATAAGGGCGGTTTTCATCCAGCGCGGCGACATCAGCGATGATATCGGGATTTTTTATCATGGTGACAGTAATTTCATTGCCCTGCTTTTTGATTTTTTTGTCGGCGACGAACTTGGGGCGATAGTCCGCTACGGCGGCACAACCGATAACGATGTGCTGTTGTGGCGCTTCGCTCATCACGGTCTGATGCATATCCAGCGCGCTGCTGACATCAATCCGCTTCACGCCGCCCGGCGTCGCCAGCGCCACCGGACCAGTCACCAGCGTGACGTTTGCCCCTCTGGACGCTGCGGCCTGTGCAATGGCAAATCCCATTTTCCCTGAGCTGTGATTACTGATAAAACGCACCGGATCGAGCGCTTCCTGCGTCGGGCCTGCGGTAACCATAATATTCAAATGTTGCAGATCGTGGATGGCAGTGAAATGGCGCCGCGTTCGTTCAACGATTTCCAACGGATCAATCATTCGGCCGGGGCCAATATCACCACAGGCCTGGCTGCCGCTATCCGGCCCCCAGAGCATACAACCACGCTCTGTAAGCGTGCGCAGATTATCCTGTGTCGGCGCGGCGCGGTACATCTGCTGATTCATCGCCGGAGCAACGGCAATCGGCGCCGCGGTCGCGAGGCAGAGGGTGGTCAGCAGATCATTGGCCATGCCCGCGGCCAAACGCGCGATCAAATCGGCGGTGGCGGGCGCAAGAATCACCAAATCCGCCCATTTTCCCAACTCAATATGGCCCATTGAGGCTTCGGCGGCGGGATCGAGCAGGTCGTCGGAAACCGGGTAGCCAGTTACGGCCTGTAACGTCAGAGGGGCGATAAAGGCTTTAGCGGCTGGCGTCATGACTGCGCGAACATCGGCGCCGCAGTCGCGCAGACGTCTTACCAGTTCAGGACATTTGTAAGCCGCAATGCCGCCGCTGATACCGAGCACGATTCGTTTGCCGGAAACAGGCTGGCTGGAAAGTTCCGTCATCATCATGGTCCGATTGAAAATCGAAAGAGGGGTTATTTTACCATAACCTTGGCGCTGTAGAGGAGTCTTAAGCGGCCACGCGCTTTTAAGGATGAAAAATTGCGTCGTGCTTCGCAACCTGCTCCGTTCCCTGTCGTTCCTCAATACGTGACCTGTCATGATACCTGTCTGCCAGGTGAGGAGGGCTGATGGACTGGGACAATGGGCTGGCGCCGCGGGAGAAACTGCTGAGTTTAGGTGCTGAAGCGCTGACGGACGCAGAACTGCTGGCGATTTTTTTACGGACCGGGTTACCCGGCGTACATGTGATGCAGCTTGCCGAGCGTTTGCTCGCGGAATTTGGTTCTCTTCATCAACTGCTGTCGGCCGATCATGCGACATTCTGTATGACAAAAGGGATTGGGCTGTCAAAATATGCACAGTTGAAAGCCGTGGCGGAGCTGTCGCGTCGATTATTTTCGTCTCGCCTGGCGAAAGAGGATGCGATGCTGAGTCCTGAAATTACCGGACAATACCTGCAATTATTGTTGGCGCGCCAGGAAAGGGAGGTTTTCTTGGTCATGTTTCTGGATAATCAGCATCGAGTTATTCGTCATCAGGAGATGTTTGCCGGTACGATTAACAGCGTGGAAGTTCACCCGAGGGAAATTGTGCGTGAAGCCTTGAAAGCCAACGCCGCCGCGCTGATTCTGGCGCATAATCATCCATCCGGGAAGGCTGAGCCCAGTCAGGCTGACCGTATGATCACCGAGCAAATCATCAAAGCTTGTCTGTTACTGGATATTCGCGTGCTTGACCATCTGGTCATTGGACGCGGTGAATTCGTTTCTTTTGCCGAGCGCGGATGGATTTAACCACTATTTCCACGATCCCCCGGGATCTTTTTTAGTTGTTCGGGACTTGAGCACTTACGCTTCAAAGCGTATACTACGCCACCTTTGAGAATCTTGGGTGTGGCGTTAAGAGCCTATCTCAGCAGGTTTGCCCTGATGACAGAGTCTTTTCAGTGAAGTTGCTGAGATGGGCTCTAGAGCCTGACGAGGCGGTTACATCCTATACGAAGCTCGAGCTGATTTGATTTTTGGAGAATAGACATGTCCCGAGTCTGCCAAGTTACTGGCAAGCGTCCGGTGACCGGTAATAACCGTTCCCACGCACTGAATGCGACCAAACGCCGTTTTCTGCCGAACCTGCATTCACACCGTTTCTGGGTTGAAGCTGAAAAGCGCTTTGTAACGCTGCGCGTATCCGCTAAAGGTATGCGCGTTATTGATAAGAAGGGTATTGAGACGGTTCTGGCCGATCTGCGTGCCCGTGGTGAAAAGTATTAAGGAACTGAATCATGGCTAAGGGTGTTCGCGAGAAGATCAAGCTGGTTTCTTCTGCTGGTACTGGTCACTTCTATACCACCACGAAGAACAAGCGCACGAAGCCGGAAAAACTGGAACTGAAGAAATTTGATCCAGTCGTCCGTCAACATGTGATCTATAAAGAAGCTAAAATCAAATAATTTTAGTTGATTGCCAAAAACCCGGCTAAGGTCGGGTTTTTTTATGTCGGTCTGTTTATCCCTGTCGTTGTTGGTGCGTTTTTATGCTAACGCAACCCGTGTTTTTCAGGAGACGCGTCATGCCCGAACTGCCAGAGGTTGAAACCAGTCGCCGGGGAATCTCTCCCTATCTTGTTGGTCATACGATCCTTTACGCCGAGGTGCGTAATACCCGCTTGCGCTGGCCGGTTTCCAGCGAAATCTTATCGCTTAGCGATCAGGTTGTTCTGGGCGTCCATCGACGCGCCAAATATCTGCTGATTGAATTAACCGCCGGGTGGATCATTGTGCATCTCGGCATGTCTGGCAGCCTGCGTATCCTGTCTGAGTACATCCCGCCGGAGAAGCATGATCATGTCGATTTGGTGATGGACAGCGGCAAGGTTCTTCGCTATACGGACCCCAGGCGTTTCGGTGCCTGGTTATGGACGGACAACCTTGAAGAAAGCGCTGTGCTTGCGCATCTAGGGCCGGAACCGTTGAGCGAGGCGTTTTCGGGTGATTACCTGCATCAGCGGTCGCGAGGGAAAAAGACACGGGTTAAACAGTGGATTATGGATAATAAAGTGGTGGTTGGCGTGGGGAATATCTATGCCAGTGAGTCACTGTTTATGGCGGGCATCAGACCGGACAGGATGATAGGTTCGTTAAGTGAAACAGAAGCGCATTTACTGGCTGATACCATCAAACGGGTGTTGCTGCGCTCGATTGAACAAGGCGGGACGACGCTGCGTGATTTTCTTCAGTCCGATGGAAAACCGGGATATTTTGCGCAGGCGCTACAGGTCTACGGGCGTGCAGGAGAGGGGTGCCGGATGTGCGGAACGCCGATAGAAATGGCAAAGCATGGGCAACGTAGCACGTTCTTTTGTCGGGTTTGCCAGCGATGATTCGTGTTGTAACCTAACGATCGTCCGACGGAAGGCCAACTGACAGGTAATCGTACACATTGCGTATCAACCGATACGTTGTTAAATAAATCAAAGCAAGAAAAATTCAATCGGCATGCGAATCGTTGCTGAATTCGTTAACGGAGTTTATCCGTTAATGCCTTTGCAATAGGCGCGGGCAAAAAATGAGAAACATCGCCGCCATGACGAGCCACTTCCTTGACCAGAGAAGAGGAAATAAAAGACCACTCTTCTGCTGGCATGAGGAACACGCTCTCCAACGTTGGCATCAGGTGATGATTCATCTTGGCAAGCTGGAGTTCATACTCAAAATCTGAGACAGCGCGCAAACCACGAACCAGAATGGTGGCTTGCTGATGCCGGGCAAAATGGGCCATCAATTCGCTGAATCCGACGACTTCGACATTTTTCAGGTGCTGAGTGACGCTTCGGGCCAACGTAACCCGCTCATCCAGCGAGAACAACGTATTTTTTCCTGGACTGGCGGCAATCGCCAGCACCAGCTTGTCGAACATGTGTGAGGCGCGAGTCAGTAAATCCAGATGGCCATTGGTTAATGGGTCGAAAGTGCCGGGATAAATCGCCTTGCTTGTCATGGTATGCCTCATCACATTTTAGGTCAGTGGGTACGCGGTGGCAGATAGGGCTCCAGCAGTGTCAGCAGTTTCTGTAACGCGCCCTGATTCTGATGCAATACCTCGACCGCATGACGACCATAGTAGCGGCGATAGTCTTCGTCAGCGAGCAAGTTTCCGACTTCTTTCACTATAGAGGCGGCGTCTGTCACGGTGATCAGACCATCGGCCTGTTCCAGTTTGTTACAGATGTCTTTGAAGTTGAAAGTATATGGCCCCATTAGGACAGGAATGGCGTGCGCCGCGGCTTCGAGTGGATTATGCCCCCCTCGTTCGACCAGACTCCCTCCCACGAACGCCAAATCAGCAATGCCGTATAGCAACATTAACTCACCCATGGTATCGCCGATGACAACCTGAGTACTGGCGGAGGGTTGTTCACCACTACTGCGTAGGGTGTAAGTGAAACCTGAATTTTGTGCCAGCGCTTGCGTTGTCGCAAATCGCTCCGGGTGACGAGGCGCAAGGATGAGCAGCAAGTCCGGGTATGTTGCCAGTAGTTGCCGGTGTGCCGCTAGAATAAGGGATTCTTCGCCTTCGTGCGTGCTGGTTGCGATCCATACTGAACGATGAGCCGCCCATTGTCGACGCAATGTAACGGCCCGGGCAGCCAACTCAGGGGTGACGGAAATATCAAACTTGAGGCTGCCGGTGACCGTCAGACATGAACGTTTCAAACCGAGTTCGATAAAACGCTCCCCATCTTCCTGATTCTGTGCTGCCACCAGTGTGATACGTCGCAGAATGTGGCGCGTCAAACTGCCTATTTTTTTATAACCCGCAGCGGAACGCGCAGATAAACGGGCGTTGGCGATCACCAGAGGGATCTTACGCTTATGCAACTCCGCGATCAGATTCGGCCACAGTTCCGTTTCCATGATTATGACGACTTTTGGGCGCACCTGATTGAAGAAACGTTTTAATGCACTGGGCAAATCGTAAGGCAGATAGACATGGTAGACCGAATCGCCGAAAGCGGAACGTACACGCTCTGAACCGGTTGGCGTCATGGTGGTGACGGTGATCGGCAGATTAGGGTAACGGTGGCGTAGCGCTCTGACCAGCGGGATCGCCGCCAGCGTTTCACCCACCGAAACGGAATGTAGCATAATGCCATCGGGTTTTACTTTCTCCGCGCAGAAACCGTAGCGCTCGCTCCAGCGCCTGCGGTATGCCGGGGTTTTACGACCGCGAACCCACAGCCGAATCCATATCAGCGGCTGGATGAGGTAGAGAAGTACGGTGTAGAGAGTTTGTAGCATGCGTTTTACTGTTGTTGGTTATCGCTGGTGGCGATTTTATCGGGTTATCAGGGGTAAGGCTATTTGTAAAAGTTGACCCGTGGGTGAATCCAAGAACGAAAGTGTCGGAATCTTCGGTAAACAGGTGATTGTTTTAGGTGGAAATCATCGCTGTATGGTGGCAGACATTCTTCCTTAAACCGAATATTTTTCTATTGATCTTTATAAGCGGTAAATATGTTGCAACGAGTATATTTATTCAGGTGACTATTTTATAAAACTATATTTTAAATAATTATATTAGATGTAGAAATGATAGTAATTTTAATTTTCGTTTAAATGCTTTATATAATTTCTCTCTATGACGCCGTGCAATTCTTTCTTCTTCAGAGGTTAATTTAAAAGCATAAGTTTCTAAATAGGCTCTGGATAATCCAGAGTAAAGCTTAGCATGTTTAACATTAACGGATGCCATTTCCTGGTTTATATTGCATTTGTATCTTTCGGATGCGGAAATATTTTGATCATGTATTCGATAGCAGGCTATTTTTCTCTCTGAAAATATAACATTGCACTGAGAAAGTAATCTGAGATAAAAGTCTCTGTCTTCGGCTTTCAATCCAATTTGATAGTTACCAATTCGATCATAGACGGATCTACGTAATAGAAGCGACGGGCCAGGGACTGTCCAGTTCATTACGAGTTCATCTTTCATATATTTGGATTTTAATGCTACTTCGCTAGCATTCCTATAGTCGAAAAACGCACTTTCAAAAAGCAATTTCCCTTCCATACTGACAACACGGCAATCACTTATTATGGCATCATAATTCCCCGACTGTATGGTATCAACAGCTAGGTCGAGAGATTTTTCTATAAGGTAGTCATCGCTGGCAATTAAATAACAATATTCAGTTTTTATTAACTCTATACAACGGTTGAGACTAAAGCAAATACCTTGATTTTTTTTATTTCTAAGCAGGCTGTAATCTAATTTCTCATGATGTATATTCTTCAGCCTTTTTAATGTTTTTTCTGCTACGCTATAGGTGTTATCTGTAGAGGCATCATCACAGGCGACGATGTATATTTCGTCACTATATGAGAGGCATATACTGGTTAAACATTTCTCCACATATGACTCATGGTTATACATTGGTACAAAAATACTTATTTTCATTCAAACTGTCCAATTTACAAATATATATTCAAAATTCAAGTGTACCAGTTATTATAGACTGATATTATCAGTCTATGTTGTAAAAGTCATAAAGAAAAAGCATTGATAACGTTGATTATGTAATTAACATCAGTAATCTTCATGGTTGGGGATATGGGTAAAGAAATGACTTCGTCATGAAGCTGTTCTGTAATAGGGAGGGTGTAATGGTTAAACTTAGAATATGCTTTTTGCTTATGTGGTGGTATCGGATAATGAATAAGCGTCTGAATGCCATTTTTAAGCAAGTATTCCTGAAAATCATGGCGTTTCTTACATTTTACAACAAATAAGTGCCATACATGGCTTGTTTTGAATTCTACAACGGGAAGCGTAATGAGCGGATTGTTAATTTCTTGAAGATATATTTTCGCAATCTTTTGTCGACATAAAGTTTCTTTTTCCAGATAAGCCAGTTTTACAGAAAGCATTGCTGCTTGGATTTCATCCAGACGGCTATTTACTCCACAATAAATATTCTCATACTTTTGATGCGAACCATAGTTTCTTAAGGCTTTTATCGTTTGCATCAATTCACCATCATTGGTGGTGACAGCGCCTGCATCACCTAAAGCACCAAGATTTTTTCCTGGATAAAAACTAAAGCCTGAGGCATCTCCCCAGTTACCTGCCTTTTTTCCTGCGATATGAGCGCCATGTGCTTGAGCAGAATCTTCTAAAATCAAAAGATTATATTCTTTGGCTATATGCAATATATCTTCCATTGGCGCCAGTTGACCGTATAAATGTACAGGTAATATGACTCTTGTTCTTTCTGTTATAGCTGGACGAATGTTTTCTGGTGATAAATTATAAGTATCCTTGTTTGGCTCAACTAGAATAGGTATTAGATTATTTTCAGTAATCGCTAGTATTGAGGCGATATAAGTATTTGCTGGAACAATAACTTCATCATTATCATTGAGTTTACCCAGCAATTTCCATGCTCGAAGTGTAAGAATTAGAGCATCTAATCCATTGGCTACGCCAATTGCATATTTGGTTCCACAAAAGGTTGCAAATTTACTTTCAAAATTGCTTAATTCTTTTCCTGTAACATACCATCCAGAATCAATAACTCTTGAGCAAGCCTCCTTGAGTTCATTTTGATATTGTTTATTGATTTCCTGTAAATCGAGAAAGTTAATCATGATTATTATCTATTTTTCCTGTAATTTTAGCCGGACTCCCTAAGGCAATACTATAAGCTGGCAGGTCTTTAGTTACCACAGATCCCGCGCCAATCATACAATATTCGCCTATAGTGAGACCTGGCAATATTGTTGCGTTTGCTCCTATTGATGCCCCTTTCTTTATAATTGTTTTTAAAAATTTTTCAGGGTATTTTTTTGAACGAGGATTTTTATCATTGGTAAATGTTGCATTTGGGCCAATAAACACATTATCCTCAATTACTATCCCGTCCCATATATACACACCGCATTTTATGGTTACGTTATCACCTATAATAACATCATTTTCAATGAAGGTATGCGAGCAAATATTACAGTTTGAACCTATTTTTGCTTTCTCCAGTATCACTGAAAATTGCCAGATTTTTGTTTGTGGGCCTATGTTTTTTGAATGAACATCGCTTAATGGATGGATAAACATTATGAATTTCCTCGAATAAAACTAAGAAAATCATCATAGTTTCTTACGTAATCAGATTCATCGTATAATCTATCCGCAAGGACCATTAGTACACAGTCTTCTGAAAAATCATACATTTCTCTCCAAATGAATGATTCTATTAACAGTCCTTGTGTTGGGTCATCCAAAAGGACCTCTACCTTCTCTGTTCCGTTATTGAGTAAAAATTTACAGGATCCTCTTACAGCAATAGCAACCTGTTTTAACTCTTTATGTGCGTGAAAACCTCTCTTGACTCCTTTTTTAGTATTAAACATGTAATAAACCCTTTTTATTTCAAAAGGAATATTTTTATCTTGCTCCAGAGCGACAAGGGAACCTCGTTCATCGCCATGAGTTTGTAATTTGAGTAAGTTTATTTTTATCATGTATACATCCTATGTAGGTTCGAGGGTAAACTAATAGAGGTAGTATATTTTTTTATACAAAGTTATTCTTAATTCTTAATTCTTAATTCTTAATTCTTAATTCTTAATTCTTAATTCTTAATCCTCAATTCTATGTGTTGGTACTGTTTTTTTATTTAAATCTATTTTTGATCGAGGATGCATATTATTTATTGTGAAAACAAGTAAGTTCTTCATTCTGTAGAATTCTATTTTACCTCGTAGAAAGTCTCTTAAATATATATATATAGTGCTTATTTTTGATTTTTTTTGATATTCATTTCTTATAAAAGATTTATAGTAAAACAATTCCATAATACGGAATGAGTTTGTTCTGTTGGCTATATTAAACATTGCGAAGGAGTGATATATTCTGTTTGAGCAATAGATATTAAGCGGGGTTTTATTGTCAATCATTATGTTTATTATTCTAAAGAAATCACTATCGATGCCATAAAATGCTAATCTTTCTTCAAAAACATAGCCTCTAAATAACATAATCTTGTCAATGCCATTTTGAGATAGAGCCAAGCCTGACATAACAGAATCTATTTTTACGTCTACTTTACCTTCATCTATCATTATATTTATATCCCCATCGATATGGGGGTCTGTCTGGATATTAGCACCATTTTTTTCTGCAATAATGATAGGGGTAATAATGTCTGCATCGGGATGTAATGCTATATTTGTGTAAAAATTCGTGGGTAAATGAGAGTCCTGATCCAGAATAGTAATAAATTCGAATTTTTCATTTTTGATAAAAAAATTGTAAATTTTTGATAAGGATAAGTTTTGGGTATCCTGATAAATTCTTACGCCTATGCCTTTTCCCTGACATATTGACAGAAATTCAGATACATCAGTTTCGTTCAGCAGCAAGGGGCCGTTATTCCAAACGCATATTTCTAACGTTATATTTTCAGTTTGACATCTTAAAATGCTCTTCAGCGTATCAGAATCTTTTAGCGCTGAATTATAAATAATTACCACAGATGTTATATTCATGTCATTATTGCCGTGATGTTACAATTGAGTTATTTTTATCACCTTTCTATAATATATTTTACTCTGCTAACGATTCCGTTTATGATTCTCCCCTTTTTAAATTCATGCTTTGATTTCTTCTTCCATTGGAGTGGCGTTACAGGTTTAGTAAGGGGGACGTCACACCATGTTGACATATTATAAGCTTTACTGAAATAGGCCGTAGATGGATATTCACTCCATTCATTCCATGGCTTGGTAGTGCCGACATAGTGAATAAGAATGGATTCAGCATTAATTAGGTCTTTATATTTCTGATGCGATTTATCTTTCAATTCACTTTTTATAGTGTATATGCAGTTATATTTTCGAGGTAGAAGATATGTTCGATGAATTAATAATACATTCAAAGCATCTTGATCGGGATATTTCAGATGCGAGTTTTCTAATATAAATGAAATGGTTTTTGATGTTAGTTGCTCTTGATTCCATTTCTCAAGATTTACTAACATAACACCTGAATTGAAATATACACCTTTCAGATCAGGTAAATCTAATCTTTCTACGGCTTTAGGATGCATTTCTTTTATATCTGGAACAACGGCACACACATGGTCAACTAAGTCCAATGTTGTGAGATCGTCAAGCTTTCCTTTACAGACTATATCGGCATCGAGATAAAGTAACTTGTTGATATCTTTGCCAAGATAATCAAAAGCGATAAGCCGATAATAAGCAGAGTACGGCCATTTTTTTATTGGAAGTTTCTCTAAGGGGGTATTGTCAATATGATATATAGTGATATCAATATGGAATTTTTCTGCCATCTTTTCTAATCGAGAGACCATTTCGTCATCAATGAAATCAATAAAAAAATGCAGAGAAATAGAGAGATCGTTATTGATTATTACTGATGTGGCAGAAATAGCTGCACCAAATAAAAAATTTTTATCAATACCGTATGCAATATGTAATGATTTTTTATTTGAATTTTTTTCATGAGCCCGATATAGCTCTATTTTTTGTTTAATGATATTTTCGTTAAAATACATATGAATTGTTAGACTGTTGATAATTAGTATATTTTTCTTAAAAAGTAAGATACGTAACTTTTTAAGCCCAAAAGTAGTTTTCCATTATGTAATTGATGTTTTGCACTGTAACGCAACTGGCTTACTGAGTGTGCCTTAAGCAGTTTTGAATCACACCACGGTGAGTTTTTCTTCGCGGTGAGAAAATAATTGGAACATTTATAATAACGAGCCCATTCATGCCAGGGTTTGGTCGGCCCGATATAATGAATAAACACCGTGTTATCATTTATAGGATGAGGATAGGTTTCACCGGCTTTACATTTCAATTCATAGTTTATGCTGAACTGCGTATTATACTTTTTCTCGAGAAATAAAATATTTCCTGGGAGTAGGATATTTAAGATGTCTTGATCGGGATAGGAAACCTTGCTGGCGATGTCTTTATCTGTCAGCATCATCATCGTTTTTTGCGTGATATCATTCTTGTGCCAGTTATCGAGATTAATCAGCAAGAAGCCAGAATTGAAATAACCGTTTCGTATTGCAGGCGCTCCCAGCCGCTGGGCGCATTTTTCCCACCAGGGATGCTCTCCTTCAGTAACGGCGGCAACAATATAGTTGTCTATATCCAGTTCAATTAATTCCTGAAGAGAGCCGTTGCAGACAATATCTGAATCCAGATAGACGATTTTATCCAGTTGGTTATAAAAATAATCGGTAGCGATAAAGCGAAAATAGATGGCGTATGACCAATTCTTGGTGCTTGGAAGTCGCTTCAACCAGTCGCAGTTGACGACATATAGTGTAATTGATGTATGAAATTGTTTTGCCAGTGCGTTAAATTTTCCCCGGTTTTCTAGATCGAGCGTGTCCGTAAATACATGGAAAGCCAATGATTGATTGCTATTCTTCAAAAGAATGGACGCGATCGAAACCGCGCAGCCAAATAAGAAATTTTTATCAGTGCCGAAAGAAATATTCAGGACGTTTTTATCAGAATGTGCAGGGGAAAATAAGAAAGCAACGGTTTCTGTAATCACATCATCTTTTTTAAAATGCATAGCGAGTCCCGCTTACGATTATCTGATCATATGATGACGAATAATGGTATCGATTATCTCTTTCATCGTCTTGTAGTAATTCTTATCATAGAAATGGTGTATGGAAGACTTTATATTCTCTGCTGTCGGCATGGTCTGTTGATTGACGAGGTTTTGCAACGTATCGCGTAGTAAAGCCGACGAGCCAGGCGGATAAAGTTGCCCGTTAATTCCATCCCTTATGATATCTCCCGGCCCGGACGGGCAGTCGCTGCTGACGCAATAAATGCCGTAGGACATGGCTTCCAGTAGCGTCATGGGGAGTCCTTCAAACGCGGAACTCATGACGAAAGCGGAAACGTTTTTGATATTCTTTTGAATATATTCCCAAGGATTAGCCTGCCAGCCGTGCCAGTGGACACGATCGCTTATCCCTTGTTCTCTGGCGTAGTCTTTACAAATCGCCGCATCAGAACCATCACCAATAAAATGACATGTCCAATTGCCCGTCAGACCAGAAAGCGCATCAAGCATGTCTTTAAGGCGTTTTTGCCCTTCAAATTTCAGGCGCCCCACGTAGATAAAGACAGCGCCTTCTGTACTGGCAGGGCGAGGGATCACGGTTGGTTGCGGCGTCACCGGGTTAAAAATTACCGAGATACGTTCGTCTGCTACGCCACGGTTGATCAACTGCTGTTTGATTCCAGAGCTGATTGCCAGGTGATAGTCAGCGCAGCGCACCTGCTCCGAATGTTTTTTATGATCGAGTGAGTAGTGCAACCACGAGATAAGTGGGATCGTTTTCTGGCTACGTTGGATTGCTTGCGCGGCAACGCGGCAGGAGGGCGAGTCAAAAGCGATGACGACATCTGGCTTATTTTGTTTGAGATAGCGGGCCAGCGCGAAAGTATGACTGAGCCGTCTCAGGAAAGAAATTTTGATTCCCGAACGATGGCAGACACTATGCTTACCCTGTAACCAGGTTTTATCCATACGATCGTCGCGGCACAGGAAGTAGAGGGTGTAAGCAGGTTGTGTTTCGTTATCGCTTGCTAAAAAACCGGTCACTTTTTTAAGTACGGTTTCGATACCGCCGAATCCAGAAACGGCTTCACCAACAAAGAGTATATTCATAAAGTTAATCTGGCTGTGAATTACAATGACTTGCGTTCCGTTCTTTGACGTATTTTCTCTGCTTTAATGCGCGCTTCACGGAGTAAGGACTGTTCTTGTTGCAGAGTGGCGCGCAAGGGTTGACGATCAAAATAGATGGTGAGAAACCAAAGCAAATCGTTTTTCGTTAAACCGATGTTCAGTGATGAAAAATAGAGCCCGATAAGATCTTTATTACGCCAGCGCTGCGGAACCATGCTGCGAATTTGCGCCCGATGTAAGTCAATCACCGAGATTTTGAACTGGATATCCGCAGGCGTATAAGGCTGGTGGAGCAGGAAATGACAAATATAGCAGTCTCGATGGTTCACCCCGCCGGCGTGCATCTTTCCGACCATTTCCGCGACCCGTTGGATAAGGCGCCGTTTCTCTTTCAGCGACGGTGGCCTTTCCAGCCAGGTGGCGCAATAATCTTCCAGACTGATGGTCGGGCTTAGATCTTCGGTGATGATGAACGATTCACGCTGTAGCGGGTTTAGTCCGCGCTGCCCAAACCCCGCCCCAATCATGGTGTCTACGCCGAGCGATTGCAGGCGGTGAATGGCTGACCATTCACGATCGGCGCCCAGCACCGGCAGACGCAGCGAAAGCAAGTTTTTTAACGCCTCTTTTAATGCGGTACCACGGTGTATCTTGACGAACCAGGAACGTCCGGCCAGTGTAAAACGCAGTGTTTTACGGCTTTCCAACGCCCGGAACACGTCGCCGTCCAGTTTTTTGACTTCTTCAAATGGATCGCGATCTTTCCACAGCGACGCAAAAGGTTCTTTGAGTTTAATCATGCTGTTCATTCACTCATGACCACCTGAAATCAGCATCGCTGCTTTCTCCGGCAGGCTGTATAAATCTTCGGTATCGGCGAAATGCCGGGCATTTTCCGACCAGCGCGGCAATGTCTCCGGCTGACTCAGCGCCGCTCGCAACGGCGTGTTCAACGATGCCTGACAATACGGCGAGGGGATGACGCACCCTGCCTGCGCCTTGTCGATATAGAAGGCATAGCCACACACATCGGTGACCATCACCGGTAACCCGGCGGTAATCGCTTCAAGCAGAACGATTCCCGCGGCTTCCTGATGGGCCGGATGCATCAGCAGATCGGCGGCGGCCATGAAATCTGGAATATCATCGCGTCCAGCGAAAAAACGCACGTTTTCCTCAACCCCCGATCGGTGGGCCAATGACCGGTAACGTTCGGGATTATCCTGCCCGACAACCAGAAAAATCAGCTTCCGGCGAAGCGTCTCTGGCAGGCTGGCGATGGCCAGAATGCTGCGCTCAACGCCTTTACGTTTGAAATCGGAACCCACTTGAAGCAGAACAACGGCTTTTTCATCGATACCTTGTGCGTGACGGAATCTCTGTCGGCCATCAGGCGCCTGGCGATCGTATTTTCTGTTTAGGGCGATGCCCGGCGGCAGGATGAAGAAGCGCTCATCTTGCGTGTCGTAATGTTTTTTGAAGTCCGCAATCTGGCGCTGCGTCAGCATCAGCATTTTGGTGTGACTGCCGCGCTCGAATACCGCTTTCTCAAAGGCTGCATAATGCTTGTAGCGGGGCGTCAAACGGTAGAGGAATCCTCTCTCCCGCTCGACTTTCTCCGCATAGCAAACATCGGCGGCATAGTAGAAATCCAGCCCCGGCATTTTATTAAAGCCAACAACACGATCGACAGGATGCTGTTGAAGATGGCGTTGAACCCATGCGGCATAGCGCTGGTTACGCAGATGGTTGCTCATGCCGGATGCGGGTACGAGGATAATCTCAAGATTATCCGGTTTTTCACCCTGCCATGACAGCACATAAACGCGGACATGCTGCCCCTGATTGACGCAGGCTTGGGCAATGCTGAAAAAGTCGCGTTGTAGCCCGCCAAAGGGAAAATATTTATACAGGCAGATGGCAATGTTCATCGGCGATTCCTTATTTCCCGCCAGCGCGCGGCGGGCGGCCATCATGCTCGGCAAGCAGGGTTTCCGCAGCCCGAATCACGTCCTGGGAGGGGATACAGGCGAGATATTTCCGGTTTCGATCGAGATGCCGTCTTTCCGGCATCGCCTGATAGTCTCCTGCCCAGATGACGATGCTGTTATCCGACCAGGGCCGCCATTTCTTGTGGTCTGTGGGACCGAACAGGCACACGGCAGGCGTGTTCAACGCTGCCGCCATGTGCATCGGGGCGGAATCGACGCCAATATAAAGCGCTGCGTTGTCGATTAACGCGGCCAGCTCCAAAAAGCGGGTTTTACCGGCGAAAGTGATGTCTGGTTTATGCCCGCACCGGGCGTGAATGTCGTGGACAATGTCGAGATCGCTCTGCGAGGGGCCGCAGGTCAGTATGACGTCTAACCCATTTTCTTTAAGATGATCAATAACCTGAGCGAATTTTTCATTATCCCAGCATTTGAAAAGCTGTCTGGCCGTCGGCTGGATAACGACGTATGGCTGTTCCCGTAGATGCGGATGTAAACCGAAAATCTGTTCGGCATCTTCCTGACCGTAATAAAGCGACATACGGTCTTGTTGTTGCGTTGCGGGCAGCGCTAGTGGGGAGAGCATCGAACGGTTTTGTTCGATGATGTGCTCACCCTGCGGACGCACGCAATCACTGAAAAATGAACGCCAAAGTTTTCCTTTAAGACGATCGCCGCGGTCTACGGCAATGCTTCGGCTTCCCAACGAGCTAATTAACAGCGCCACGGGCCACTGGTCGGCCAGATTGACGATCAAATCGTAATGATTCTGCTTAAGGGATTTCCGTATCGTGACGAATTCTTTTATTTTTTCCGGCAAGGTCGCCGTTTTTCTTTTTAAGCCGTAGAGCCGGTGAATGTCAGGGTTTTTCGAGAGAATGGGGCGAGTGTCTTCGTACAGCAGAACATCGATCTTTGCATCAGGATAATGGGTTTTTAGTGTGCTGATGAGCGGTGTGGTGAGCAGCATATCGCCATGAAAGCGCAATTTCACGACCAAAATCCGATGACAGGGAAGGGCTTTTTGACTCACTCGCGTTCCTTAAATGGCTGTCGGCTATAAAAACGCTACCGCCCCTGGCTCGACAGCTACCAGTGGACTGAAATGACCTAGCAGGGCGGCACAACCGTTGGGCATGCGCCATTTTATCCCGATATGGTACTAAAACCTGATCCTCTCTCACAGAGATAAATGATACGTCATAACGTATCATGCAAAATTACTGTTTCAGCCATCTGCCGGTTAATGTTGTTCCGAGGCAGAATGCGATGAGCCAGGCCATGAGCATATCTCGTGAATACAAAATCACGTCGCTGAGTCCATACATCAGCAGGGCAAACAGGAGCGCGGCTGAGAGATGACTGCGCAGAACGAAAAACGAGAAATAGAGCAGCGCCGCATATAGCATCACCAGGATCAGTACGCCTGGTAACCCTTTGATGGAAAACGCGTCAATCAATTCGTTGTGCAGATGGTTGTTCAGGTAGGCTACCGCCCCGCTTAAAACAGGTTTTTGCTCCGCCAGCGCGGTAATATGTGCTGAACGCTGCTCGGCGGATTGCCCGAGCGGCACCTCTTTCCCCGCTTCAATCCCCGATTGATACATGGCGATGCGCGCGCCAACCGATGTTTTGCTGTTATTCATGCTGTAGTTGCGTACATCGTTCAGCAGGTCGTCGGTTCGTTTGTTTATTGTGTCGTGAAAGAGCAACGAACACAGCAGGATGGTCATGACCGAGCCCAGGAACGCTTTGATGAGCAAACGCTTATTGTGACGGACTTCCGATAACAGGATCATGGCGCCGACAATGGGATAGACAAAAATCGCCGCGCGCGTTTCTGTCAAAATGATGGCAATGGTGACCAGTAAGAAGTGAGCCAGATAGAGATGGTATTTATAACGTGAGTTGAGTCTGAGCAGCGCCTGTGCGCTCAGCGCGCCGATAAACGTGAGAAAGTAGGCGGCGCTGGTTGCCTGTCCAAATATCAGCCCTATACGGTGCATGCCGCTAAACAAGGATTGGTAAAAGGCGTAGCCCAGCGTCAGTGCGCTGATCGCTATGATGCCGGGGAGCTGAAATCCCTGTTTCTCATGGGTGATATGCAGCGTCGTCAGCAAGATGAATGCGCCCAGAATGCAGGCATGGGCGGCAGTCCGATAAGCATTGTAGACCGCGGGGAAGAGATTTTCCGGCTGATAGTATTGGTGATACCAGATAAGGTTGGTCAGTCCAAGAACCAGCAGGCACAGCGGGATCGCCAGAAGCCGTTTGGCCGCCAGGATGGTTTTTAGGTGCGTCATCACGTAAAAAACCGACAGCGATCCGGTTAAATAGAAAATCAACCCGGCAATAATGGTGCTAAACGGCATGACGCCTAACGTGAGTAAACAGCCGGGGAAGATGGCATAAGAGGCGAGCGTTGTGCTGATGCCGGAAGGATTTTCCAGATCAAATCTTAATTCATTGATCATGTATTTATTCAAATAGTGGGAGAGCGGGATTACTCGCCTGATGTTGTTAATTTTATCACCTGATCCAATTTCCGCCGGATTTCCCCCGGGGGAATCGCCATCATTTGATGATTTTCAGACAGTTCCGCCACCTGATTTAACCCGTACCCCCCGATTAATCCTGGATCGGTCGGGCCATACAAGGTGATATTGGGGCGATTCAGCGCGGCCGTTAAATGGCTCAGCCCCGTATCGACGGATACGACGGCTTTCGCGCCAGCCAGCACCTCCGCGACCTGCTGTAGCGTTAAACGCGGCAACACCTCGACGTGGGAAAAACCTTCCGCCAGACGCACCGCTCGCTGATGCTCATGCTCCGCGCCCCACGGAAGCTTGATCTGAAGGCCGCTGGTTTGCAGCAGAGAAATCAGTTCGCGCCAGTGAGGTTCCGGCCAATGTTTTTCATCCCGGGTCGTGGCGTGGAGAAAAACCAGATATTGATTAGCATCCGCGGGTAATGGGGAAAGAAAGCGGGCGGCAATTGCGTAATCGCCGCGTTCGGCCGGTTTCCTGTAGCGCAGGCTGGCCGCGAACAGTTCTCGTACGCGTTCCACCGCGTGCAACTGACGGCTGATAGCGTGCCGATAGTTATAGAACCAGCTCGCCAGCGGCTCACGGGCACTTTTGTAATCCAGCCCGTGTTTTTTTCCGCGGGCCAGACGTGTTATCAGCGCGGCGCTTTTTATCAGCCCCTGCGCGTCAATCACCGCGTCGTAACGTTTGGCAAGCAGTTGCTGCCTGAAAGCGGCCCGCTCTCGTCTGGTGGCGGCGCTGAACCAGCTTTTTCTCCAGCGCCTGATGGCCACCGGGATGACGCGTGCCACTGCCGGGTGCCAACTGGGGATTTGGGCAAATCCTTCTTCTACCGCCCAGTCGAACTGGATGCCGGGGATGATATGCATGGCATCCGTCAGGGCAGGTAGTGTGTGAAGCACATCGCCCATGGAAGATGTTTTGATGATCAACACCCTCATGCGTTTTCTCCCGGTGGGGTCAGGTATTTTTCCAGCGCGGTGAGGACGCGATCGGGCTGAATGTCGATCAAACTTTGATGGTATCCTTGCTCCGCATCCCCCTTGCGCACCCGGTGGTAACCGGTAATCAAGCGAATGACTTCCGCCTGATTCGACAAGGGCGGGGTGAAGTCCGGGCTGCTTGGCCCGTAAAGGGCAATGAGCGGGCGATTGAGCGCAGCGGCGACATGCATTAACCCGGAATCATTACTGACGACGGCGTGGCAGGCGGCGATTAACACGACCGCCTGTTCCAGCGAGGTTTGCCCGGCCAGATTAGCGCAATGGGGCCGCGCGCCTTTCGTCAGCGCCTGAATAATATCGTCGCCTGCCAGCCGATCTTTGGCTGAGCCGAACAGGGCAACCTGATAGCCTCTTTCAATCAGCGATTGCGCCAGAGCAGCATAGTGATAATGCGGCCAGCGTTTGGCCGGGCCGAATTCCGCGCCGGGGCAAAAGCCAATCATCGGGCGTAAGCTATTCAGACCAAAGCTTGTTGTTATATCGGTGATTTCAGTGTGGCTGACCTGTAGCCGCGGCCACAATAACGGCCGCGGCAGATCCTGCGCGTTACGCAGGCGGCCTCGTTCATAGGCCAGCGCCACATAGCGCTGCACCATCAACGGGAAGGCGGCTTTATCCAAAACCCGGATATCATTCAGCAGGCCGTAACGCATTTCACCACGCCACCCGGTGCGTTGTGGAATATTGGCGAAAAATGGCACCAGTGCGGATTTAAACGAATTGGGCAACACGTAAGCGCGATCGTAACGGGCTTCACGCAGTGAGAGGCCGAGCCGACGGCGTTCGCCTAACGCCAGCGCCCCATGTCCCAGCGGCATGGCCAGCGCCTGATTGACTTCCGGCATGCGGGCCAGCAGAGGGCGGCACCAGGCTGGCGCCATCACGTCGATGACCGCTTGCGGATGTTCAGCCTTCAGCGTGCGATAGAGACTATGCGACATCATCATATCGCCTACCCATGAAGGGCCGATGACCAGGATTTTCATCATGCTGTTTTCATCGCGCTTATCTATTCCTTGTCCGATTAAACAGAACGGTTTAACCAGGTCATGTATTCAGCGACGCCTTCGGCAACGGTTTTAAACGGTTTGTCGTAGCCTGCCGCACGGAGATTGGTCAGGTCTGCCTGTGTATAAGCCTGATAGCGCCCTTTGAGTTTTTCCGGGAATTCGATGTATTCCACGCGGCCTTTTTTGTGGAAGTCCAGCGTCGCATCCGCAACGGCCTGGAAAGATTCCGCCCGGCCGGTGCCGCAGTTGAATATACCGGAGACGCCGTTTTGCCAGAACCACAGATTGACCGCGGCGACATCGCCGACATAGATAAAATCACGTTTGAAGTTTTCGCTGCCGGCGAATAGTTTCGGATTTTCACCCTGATTGATCTGGTTATTCAGGTGAAACGCGACGCTCGCCATACTGCCTTTATGACCTTCACGCGGCCCGTAGACGTTGAAATAACGGAAGCCGCAGATTTGCGATTCCGCCTGCGGCAGTATTTCGCGTACGTATTGATCGAACAGGAACTTGGAGTAGCCATAGACATTCAGCGGCTGTTCGTATTGACGCGCTTCGATGAAGTTATCGTTGCGCCCGCCATAGGTGGCGGCTGAAGAGGCGTACAGGAAAGGAACGCTGCGGTCGAGGCAATAGTGCAGGATGTCTTTGGAGTATTGATAGTTGTTTTCCATCATATACTTGCCGTCCCACTCGGTGGTGGATGAGCAGGCGCCTTCATGGAACACGGCATCGATATCGCCCAGATCGTCACCGGCAACGATGCTGGCAATGAAATCTTCTTTATCCATATAATCGGTGATATCCAAATCCACCAGATTGACGAATTTCGTGCCGTTTTTCAGGTTATCGACAACCAAAATATCCCGATAGCCAGTGTCATTCAGTGCTTTTACGATATTGCTGCCGATGAAACCGGCGCCGCCAGTAACGATAATCATGGGATCTACCCTTGTTGATCTTGCTGGTGAGACACCGCGCCTCACACTCTTTATAATCGCTATAATAGCATTTCATTTTAGGGCAAGCAGCC
Source organism: Brenneria rubrifaciens (assembly GCF_005484945.1). Classification (NCBI taxonomy): domain Bacteria; kingdom Pseudomonadati; phylum Pseudomonadota; class Gammaproteobacteria; order Enterobacterales; family Pectobacteriaceae; genus Brenneria; species Brenneria rubrifaciens. The sequence goes on along the minus strand of NZ_CP034035.1, from coordinate 3,442,126 downwards.
TGGTGTTGCTTTATCCCTGGATCTGCGCCTGTGATTGGCGGCAAACACAGGCTATGAAAGAGATAGGGGCCGGGGCCCTCTGAAGATTACGGCTGTTTTTTCTCATCGGTTTCCGCTGGCGCTACCCAGGTCTGCCAACGCCGTTTGATGAACGTGGCGGCGGCGCTTTCGCGAATGCTGCTGCTGACCAGTTTGAAGATGGCATCATTCTTCACCGGTTCCGGCGGCCGTTTCGCCAGACATTGCGATACTCCCCGGAACGGTTTAGACGGTTTGACCTGCTTCGGCGCCTCCGACGGAGGCAGCGGCTCATCATGCCGGGCTGGTTCGTTCAGCAACTGACTGGGGCGCACTAAAACAATATCCGGCTCCAGCGCCGGCAGCATCTGTTGTAACACTTTGATGGTTGAAGGATGCGGATGCCCGATGGCAATCGCGGAACCGCTGCGTCTGGCTATCTGCACCGCGCGGTTAAACTGTTTACGGATATCGGCTTCGTTTTGCGTATCGTCCAGGAACACTCTGCGCTTGATGACTTTGATGCCGGTTCCGGCGGCGGCCTGACTGGTTTTGCTGCTGGCGATCGTCATACTGTCGAGAAAATAGAGCGGGTAGGCGCTCATCGCCTGCATCACTTTCCGCATGCCCGGCAGACTGGCCGTCATCGCGCTGCCCATGTGGTTGTTCAACCCTGCGGCGTAAGGCACGTTGTTGACTGACTGGCGGATAATGCGCTGGATCTCTTCGCTGCTCATTTCCGGGTGTAGCGTATCGCGTTCCAGCGGCTGCTTGCTCATCGGAGCCATAGGCAGATGAATCAGAACCTCTCGCCCCTGTTTATGGGCTTTAGCGGCCATTTCTCCAGCATAAGGCGCATTGGGCAGGACGGCGATCGAAATCGCCGTCGGCATCGCCAGAACCTGATTGTCGTTATGAGGGCGATAGCCGAAGTCATCGATGACAATGGACAGTTTCCCGGCCAGCGCAAAAGGGGAGAGTGTCAGCAGACCGAGAGCGTAGAGATATTGGGGTTTCAAATAAGACAAGACTATCTTCCCATCCAAGGTTGTGGATTGACCGCCTGACCCTGGCGGCGAATTTCAAAATAAAGCGCAGGCTGGCTTTGTCCGCCACTGGTTCCGACGAGGGCAATGGGTTGACCGGCTTTCACCTGTGCGCCGACGGAGACCAATGCGCTTTGGTTATAGCCGTACAGACTCATATCGCCTTTGCCGTGCTGAACCACCACGACCAGACCGTAGCCTTGTAGCCAGTCGGCCATCAGGACATTGCCGTCGGCAATGGCTTTGACTTCAGTGCCTTCCGGTGCGGCGATGACCAGCCCTTTCCAGCGCAGTTCGCCTTGCAGCGGTTCGCCAAAGCGATGTTCGATACGTCCGCGTACCGGCCAGACCGCCTGACCGGACGGACGCCCGAGGCCGCCGGTGCGAGCCATCAGAGAGCGTTCATTTTCTGTCGGTTTATAGCTGCCGCCGCTGCGTTTGGCCCGTTCTTCTTTTTCCCGAACCCTGGCCGCTTCGCGCGCTTCCCGCTCGGCCCTTGCCCTGGCTTCGCGTTCTGCGCGGGCGATTTGATCGCGCAGCCGGGCTTCGTTCTGGCGAAGCTCCGTGAGCTGCTGTTGATCTTTTTCCAGCGAACTCTCCAGCGTCGAAAGGGTGTTCTTTCGCTCGGATTGCGCCTGTTCCAGTTGCTGCTGTTGTTGCTGTTGATCGTTCAGCAGCGCATTTTGCTGTGCTTGTTTTTGCTCCAGCAATTTTCTCTGACTGGCCAGTTCGGTACGCGTTTGCTGTAACGCAAGGATGGATTTCTGACGCGCTTCGTTCAGATAGCCAAAATAGGCCAGAATGCGTTCGCTGCGCTGGCTCTCCTCACCGCTCAAAATAAGTTGAAGCGCACTGTGCTGCCCCTGACGGAACGCTGCATCAAGCTGGTCGGAGAGGATACGCTGCTGGGAAAGGTGCTGCGTTTGTAACCGGGAGATAGATGCGTTCAACTGGTTCAGTTCTTCGTCTAACGCGGACAGGATACGACGCGTTTCACGCAGTTGGCGGCTTGATTGCGCGATGGATTGCTCTTGTTTTTTCAACTGTTGAACCAGCGCGCCGCGCTGTTTTTGTTGCAATTGAACGCGTTTTTCTTTCTCGGCGATATCCTGCTGCAACGTTTTAAGCTGTTGCTGGTTGTCTGCGCTGTAACTCATGCCGGGCAATAGCAAAACGCCGACGCAGAGCGCGCTGGCGCATCGGGCGAACAGCTTTTGTAACGCACAAAAACGGCTACAGGCGCTACATGCCACTCTCAACTGAACGGATAACGCTTTTTTACTCATAGCAATGGATTATTCCACGATGAACAGCGGCTTACCAGTTGTCTCTTGCCGGATTTCTATTTCCAGACGTGACAAGGCGGACGCGAAATTGGCGCTACTGATGCATCAATAATAGATAAATGGGAACGTATACGCATAGAATGGTTGAGTTACATCATTTGCGCAGTGATTTTTATGCAACACGCCGCAGATTCAGCACGCTATCTTGGCTTACTGGCTGTAATTGCGGTATCGCGCAGGTATACTCAGGAACCTTATATTTTATCGCTTAACTGATTCGGGAGTCGTTACACCCCATGCAAGAGATTATGCCATTCATTAGCAAGCACCCTGTATTGAGCGTGGCCTGGGTTGCCCTGTTAGTTGCCGTCATTGTGCTTACTGTGAAGAGTAAATTGTCCAAGGTGAAGGATGTGGTTCGCAGCGAAGCGATCCAACTGATCAACAAAGAAGATGCCGTGGTTGTCGATATTCGTAATCGCGATGACTACCGCCGCGGTCATATCGCCAACGCATTCAACCTGCTCCCCAATGACATTAAAAATGGCAGCGTAGGTGAGTTGGAAAAACATAAATCTCAGCCGGTTATCGTGGTTTGCGCCAATGGTTTGTCCGCACGCGAAGCGGCGAACAATCTGCTGAAAGCCGGGTTTGAGCGTGTCGTCGTGCTGAAAGACGGTTTGGCGGGGTGGAGCGGTGAAAACCTGCCTTTGGTCCGTGGAAAATAGTGTTTCACCACCTCATCCCTGCGCGCGCAATAGCGCCGGGATAGGTGCTAAGATGACGTAATGTGCAGGCGTCCGTTCCTTCAGTGACGAGGGAAGACGTCAGGGAAATCTAACAAAAGGTATTATTTAACATGTCTGAGCAAAACAACACTGAAATGTCTTTCCAAATCCAGCGTATTTATACTAAGGATATCTCTTTTGAAGCGCCGAATGCGCCTCAGGTATTTCAGCAGGAATGGCAACCGGAAGTAAAACTGGATCTGGATACCGCGTCCAGCCAACTGGCGGAAGACATTTACGAAGTTGTACTGCGCGTGACGGTAACGGCCTCTCTGGGTGAAGAAACGGCGTTTTTGTGTGAAGTTCAGCAGGGCGGGATTTTTACCGTAGGGGGTATCGAAGGGACTCAACTGGCGCACTGCCTGGGCGCCTATTGCCCGAATATCCTGTTCCCTTATGCGCGTGAATGCATTACCAGCCAGGTATCCCGCGGTACGTTCCCGCAGTTGAATCTGGCGCCGGTAAACTTTGACGCGCTGTTCATGAACTATTTACAGCAGCAGGCCGAGGGTGAAGGCGCTGCGTCAAATCAGGATGCCTGATGAACGCGCCTGACGCTTCCATGACGGTTGTCGGCGCCGGTTCATACGGCACTGCACTTGCCATTACGCTGGCGCGCAACGGCCATCGCGTTGTGCTCTGGGGACATGAACCTAAGCACATTCAGGCGTTGCAGGCCGAGCGTTGCAATCAAGCATTTCTGCCTGATGTCCCTTTTCCCGATACGCTGGAACTGGAAACTGATTTGGCGCGGGCATTAGCCGCGAGCAGAAATGTGCTGGTGGTGGTGCCCAGCCATGTTTTCGGCGATATGTTAAGCCAGATCAAGCCTCATCTGCGTGCGGATGCGCGGATTGTATGGGCAACTAAAGGGCTGGAGGCGGAAACCGGACGGTTGTTACAGGATGTGGCGCGTGAGGCGTTAGGCGAGCAAATTCCGCTAGCGGTGGTATCCGGTCCGACTTTTGCGAAAGAGCTGGCGGCAGGTCTGCCCACGGCGATTGCCCTGGCCGCAACGGACGGCGATTTCGCCGACGACCTCCAGCACCTGTTGCACTGTGGGAAAAGCTTCCGGGTATATAGCAACCCCGATTTTATCGGTGTCCAGCTTGGCGGCGCGGTAAAAAACGTGATTGCCATCGGCGCGGGAATGTCTGACGGCATGGAGTTTGGCGCCAATGCCCGCACGGCGTTGATTACCCGCGGACTGGCGGAAATGACGCGGCTGGGTGTCGCGTTGGGCGCCGATCCCTCCACTTTCATGGGCATGGCAGGGTTGGGCGATCTGGTGCTGACCTGTACGGATAACCAATCCCGCAACCGGCGTTTCGGTATGATGCTGGGACAAGGGATGGATGTTCAACGCGCGCAGGACAAAATTGGTCAGGTGGTTGAAGGATATCGTAACACCAAAGAGGTGCTGGCGCTGGCCCAGCGCTGCGGTGTTGAAATGCCGATAACCGAACAGCTTTGGCAAGTCTTGTACTGTGGCAAAGATGCCCGTGAAGCGGCATTAAGTCTGCTGGGCCGCACGCGCAAAGACGAAAGTACTAAATTATAATCCGGCTATCGGCTGGCTTCCTCCATGCGGGGCGCCAGCCCGTAGTCATTTTGTTTTTGTATGCCAATGGCATCGTGAGAAATTGTATTTTGACGCGTGGTAAGTGGTACTGCGGGGAGTAGGGTAATGTCGACAGAAGAGTTGGAAAGAGTCTGGAAAAATATTAAGGCGGAAGCGCGCAGTCTGGCAGACTGCGAACCTATGCTCGCCAGCTTTTTTCATGCGACATTGCTGAAACATGAGAATCTGGGTAGCGCACTGAGCTATATGTTGGCCAACAAGCTGTCGAGTCCGATTATGCCCGCGATTGCGATCCGGGAAGTGGCTGAAGAAGCATATCAGGCCGATCCGCAGATGATCGTTTCCGCCGCGCGCGATATTCAGGCGGTCTGTTTACGCGATCCGGCGGTTGATCAATATTGCACCCCTTTGTTGTACCTGAAGGGGTTCCATGCGTTGCAGGCGTATCGCATCGGGCACTGGTTGTGGTCGCAGGATCGCAAAGCGCTGGCGATCTATTTTCAGAATCAGATATCAGTCTCGTTTGGTGTCGATATCCACCCGGCCGCCATGATTGGCTGTGGGATCATGCTTGATCACGCGACCGGTATTGTGATCGGCGAAACGGCGGTGGTGGAGAATGATGTCTCTATCCTGCAATCCGTCACCCTCGGCGGTACGGGCAAAACCAGCGGCGATCGGCATCCCAAGATTCGCGAAGGCGTGATGATCGGCGCTGGTGCCAAGATTTTGGGGAATATTGAAGTGGGACGCGGCGCCAAGATTGGCGCGGGTTCGGTCGTGCTTCAGCCCGTACCGGCCCATACTACGGCAGCAGGGGTGCCTGCCCGAATTGTGGGACGCCCGGAAACAGATAAGCCCGCGATGGATATGGATCAATATTTTAACGGTGTTAATCGCGGTTTTGAATACGGTGATGGTATTTAGTCTTTAGCCATTCAATATTTATCCATTCAGCCTTTTATTTATAAACCATCTGATATTTAGATGGTTTTTTTTATTTCAGGTAAGAAATTTCTGAAACACTTTATTAAAATAAAATTTATTTAGCACCTGTTGAGATTTATGCCTACATAATAACTGGCTTTTGTTGTCGTCTTGTTTTGCAGACAAAATAATTTGAGCTATACCATTCAATTGAATGCTACCAATGCCGTTGCTACGTTGCAGAGAGTCTTATAATGTATTTAAACCGTATTTTAATAACCTTAAGTTTGGTCGTGTTATCCGGTATGCCGTTCTTGGTGCATAGTGCCGGTATTGGTATGGAGAATAACCAGAATATGGATAACGATAGCAGCGTGGTGAACACCAATAACACCGCCCGCTATTCACCTAATGACGGCACAACGATGGGTACGGATGCCGCTGTGACGGAGCAGAGTGAAAGTTGGTGGCAGAGAAGCAAAAATAATCTCTCTAAAACCTGGTCGGCGTCGCCGAATCAGGATATTTATATCCCGGCGATTACCTGGCATAACCGTTGGACGTACGATAAAGAAAAAACAGATGAATATAACGAGCGTCCGTGGGGCGCTGGTTATGGTGTCTCGCGTCTGGATGAGGAGAGCGACTGGCATTCACTGTATATTATGGCTTTCAAGGACTCGCACAATAAATGGGAACCGATTGGCGGTTATGGTTTTGAGAAGCGCTGGCGGCCCACTCGCGATCAGGATTTCCAGTTAGGGTTGGGGTTTACTGCCGGTGTTACGATGCGGGATAATTGGAATTATATCCCTATTCCGGTTCTGTTGCCTTTGGCTTCAATCAGTTACAACAAGCTTTCTTTCCAGGCGACGTATATCCCTGGAACACACAATAATGGTAATGTTTTTTTTGCCTGGTTCAGATGGCAAATTTAATAAGCACATTTCTCCAGCTTATTGCTAAACGTTTTTAACGAGTTACATCCCCTTTCCGTAATCACTGAAGGGGGTTTTTATTGTTGGCGAAGGCGCCGGTATTGCCTGTATCGTGATGCGCGTTGGGATTAATATCGCGTGCCGATTATACTGAGTTTTTTTCCATCCCTTATTCGTGTTTTGCTTGCCTGTAATTTATTCAGATGCAAACCCATTTGCTTGAAACTTAAACGCCATTCTCTATTACAATACGGTCATTTCCTTATTGAGCGGATTTCATTGTGCCATTACTCGTTATCACCACCATTTTGTGGGCTTTTTCATTTAGTTTGATTGGTGAATATCTGGCCGGTCAGGTAGACAGCTGGTTTTCGGTATTGATGCGTGTCGGATTGGCAGCGTTGGTTTTCATGCCGTTCCTGCGCTGGCGCGGCTATGCGCCGCGTGTTCTTCTCCTGTATTTACTGGTGGGAGCCTGCCAGTTGGGGATTATGTATCTGTTTGTTTTCCAGGCTTATCTGTATTTGACCGTGCCGGAGTTTTTACTTTTCACCGTCATGACGCCATTGTATGTCACGTTAATTTACGATCTATTACGGCGTGAGCGGCTGCGCTGGGGATATGTCTTGAGTGCGCTATTGGCGGTCCTGGGGGCGGCGGTGATCCGCTATGACGAAATTAGTCCCCATTTCGTCTGGGGGCTGATCCTGGTGCAGGCGGCAAATATCTTTTTTGCTATCGGACAGGTTGGTTACAAGCGCCTGATGGAAGTGCATCCGATGCCGCAGCACACTGCATTTTCATGGTTTTATCTGGGCGCGCTGGCGGTTTCGGTGGTGGCCTGGATACTGTTCGGTAATGCCGGGAAACTCCCTACCACATCGTTGCAATGGGGGGTTTTGATCTGGTTGGGCGTAGCCGCCTCGGGGCTGGGGTATTTCATGTGGAACTACGGCGCGACCCAGGTTGATGCGGGTACGCTTGGGATCATGAATAATTTCCATGTTCCCGCCGCGTTGCTCGTCAACCTGGCTATCTGGCAGGAAAAACCCCATTGGCCGAGTTTTATGCTTGGCGCAATAATTATTATGTCCTCACTGTGGGTACACCGGCGTTGGGTCGTGACGCGTCCCGCACAAACGGTAAATGTTCGCAAGCGTGCTGACGCGCCGAACGAATAAATGCATCAAGTACCGGCTGGCGCTGTTCTCCGTCCCTGACGGCCGCGTACAGCCGGCTCCAGAGTCCTTCTCCCAGCGTTTTGGTGGTCACGAGGCCCTGACGCTCAAAGCTTTCCACCACCCAATGCGGCAGCGCGGCGATGCCCATCCGGGCGGCGACCATTTGAATCAACAGCAGCGTGTTGTCTACGCTTTTTAAGGCCGGACTGACCGCCGCCGGTTGTAAAAAGTTGCGCCATACGTCCAGTCGTTGGCGCTGTACCGGGTAAATCATCAGCGTTTCGGCCCCGAGATCCTCGGGTTCAATTTTTTCTTTTCCCACCAGCGGGTGATCGGGCGCCAGCACCAGTCTGACCTCAAAATCAAACAGCGGTGAATAGTGCAAGCCGCTGCGCGGCATGATGTCCGAGGTCATCACCAGATCCAGTTCGCCCTGCTGCAACGCGGGCTGGGGGTCAAACGTCACGCCGGATTTGAAATCCATGACCACCTGCGGCCAGTTTTGGTGGAACTCATCCAGTGCGGGCGTCAGCCACTGAATACAGCTATGGCACTCAATCGCCAGGCGCAGCGTGGTCTGATGCGGTTCAAGACACGCCTGCAACGCCTGTTGGATTTGCGGCAACACCTGTTCAGCCAGTTGTAACAGAATTTCTCCCTGAGGCGTAAAGCGCAGCGGCTGGCTTTTACGCACAAATAGTCTGAATCCAAGACGTTGTTCCAGATCGCTGAACTGGTGGGACAGTGCCGACTGGGTCTGGTGCAGTGCGGCGGCGGCGGCGGCTAACGATCCTGTATTGCGGAGTGCTTGCAGCGTTCGCAGGTGCTTAAATTCGATCATGAGAGTCCTTCACAGTGACAGTGAATAAATTGCGCTTGTGATTAATACACTACCTGCGGATTATGGATGTGTAAACATCTGGACGTCTAAATGAGGAATTAACGATGACGATTTTAAATCACACACTGGGTTTTCCGCGCGTTGGATTACGCCGTGAACTGAAAAAAGCCCAGGAAAGCTATTGGGCGGGCAACGCGACACAGGAACAATTGCTGACGGCGGGACGCGAACTGCGCGCGCGCCATTGGCAACAACAAAAGGATGCGGGCGTTGATTTGCTGCCGGTGGGTGATTTTGCCTGGTACGATCATGTGCTGACGACCAGCCTGTTGCTGGGTAACGTGCCGGCGCGTCATCAGAATGCTGACGGTTCCGTCGATCTGGATACGCTGTTCCGTATTGGCCGCGGGCGTGCGCCGACGGGTGAACCTGCGGCGGCAGCCGAGATGACCAAGTGGTTCAACACCAACTATCACTACATGGTGCCGGAATTTACCCATGGTCAGCAGTTTAAACTGACCTGGACTCAGTTGCTGGATGAGGTGGATGAAGCGCTGGCGCTTGGCCACAAGGTGAAGCCGGTGCTGCTGGGGCCGGTCACCTATCTGTGGCTGGGTAAGGTGAAGGGTGAGCAGTTTGATCGTTTGTCACTGTTGCAGGACATTCTGCCGGTCTATCAGCAGGTGCTGACTGAGCTGGCCGAACGCGGTATCGAGTGGGTGCAAATTGATGAGCCGGCGCTGGTATTGGAACTGCCGGAGGAGTGGCTGGCCGCTTTCAAACCGGCTTATGATGCGCTGCAAGGACAAGTGAAACTGTTGCTGACGACCTATTTCGACAGCATCGGCCAGAATCTGGAAACCATTAAAGCGTTGCCGGTTCAGGGTCTGCATGTTGACCTGATTCATGGTAAAGATGATGCGGCGGCGTTGAATGCGCAACTGCCTGCCAACTGGGTTCTGTCGCTGGGGGTGATCAACGGACGTAACGTCTGGCGCGCCGATCTGAGCAACTGGTTTGAGCGTTTGCAACCGCTGGTCGGTAAACGCGCACTGTGGCTGGGCAGTTCCTGCTCGCTGCTGCACAGCCCGATCGATTTAAGCGTCGAAACGCGTCTGGACGATGAGGTAAAAAGCTGGTTTGCGTTTGCCATCCAGAAATGTTCGGAGCTGTCCCTGCTCGCTCAGGCGCTGAATAGCGGTAACGCACAGGCTCTGGAAGAATATAGCGCGCCGATCCGCGCCCGCCGTACCTCGGCCCGCGTTAACAATGCGGCGGTCGCCCAGCGTCTGGCGGCCATTACCCCGCAGGACAGCCAGCGTCAGCAGCCTTATCCGCTACGGGCCAAAGCCCAGCGTAAGCGCTTTAATCTGCCCGCATGGCCGACCACCACCATTGGTTCTTTCCCGCAAACCACGGAAATTCGCGGTCTGCGTCTGGACTTCAAACAAGGTCGTCTGGATGGCAATCACTACCGTACCGGTATTGCCGAGCACATCAAGCAGGCGGTGGCGGAGCAGGAGCGTCTGGGGCTGGACGTCCTGGTGCACGGTGAAGCCGAGCGCAACGACATGGTAGAATACTTTGGCGAGCATCTGGATGGTTTTGTCTTTACTCAGAACGGTTGGGTGCAGAGCTATGGTTCTCGTTGTGTGAAGCCCCCGGTCATCATTGGCGATGTCAGCCGTCCTGAAGCCATTACGGTTGAATGGGCGAAATACGCCCAGTCTCTGACGGATAAGCCGATGAAAGGGATGCTGACGGGCCCGGTGACGATTCTGTGCTGGTCTTTCCCGCGCGAAGACGTGACGCGTGAAACCATTGCGAAGCAAATCGCACTGGCGCTGCGTGATGAGGTGGCCGATCTGGAAAAAGCGGGCATCGGTATTATTCAGATCGACGAACCGGCGCTGCGTGAAGGTCTGCCGCTGCATCGTTCCGACTGGGATGCATATCTGGCCTGGGCGGTGGATGCTTTCCGTCTGAATGCGGCGGTGGCGCAGAATGATACCCAGATTCATACCCACATGTGTTATTGCGAGTTCAACGACATCATGGATTCCATTGCGGCGCTGGATGCGGATGTGATTACCATCGAGACGTCACGTTCCGATATGGAATTGCTGGAATCGTTTGAAGAGTTTGAATATCCGAACGAGATCGGCCCAGGCGTGTACGACATTCACTCGCCGAACGTGCCGAGCGTTGAATGGATGGAAGCCCTGTTGTTGAAAGCGGCGCAGCGCATCCCGGCCGAACGCTTATGGGTTAACCCGGATTGTGGTCTGAAAACCCGTGGCTGGACGGAAACCCGCCAGGCGCTGGCGAACATGGTTCAGGCGGCGCAGCGTTTGCGAGAAGCTCAGGCCTGATTATTCGCGGTAATATACAGGGAGGCGCAAAGCCTCCCTTCAGATTGATGACGAACCCCATGTTTTCACGTGGGGTTCTGTTTTACGAGCGACGGTTGGTCGCGAACGCGATATTTTTTGTCTTTATCCCACTACCGCGTTCAGCGTCGCTCTTCGGCGCTCATTACGCTTTACCGCGTTGTAGTCAGCCAGTAACAGCAGATAACACAGCGCCAGCAGCGCCATCTTCTTCATATTCTGCGCTGTGGCCGCAAGCAGGCATTGCATCTGCACTTTATCAGACCACGGAACCGCGCATAACGATGACCATGATGTTGTTTCGCATCCGCGAAGCTTCTCTCCACCGTTTCCTTGCGCCGCGCGTATATCTTTTTGCCCCATTTCGTCACACGTAAACTTCAACCTACTGCGTATTTTTTAAACCACGCCAACATACGTTGCCAGCCGTCCTGTGCGGATTCGGCATGATAGTTGGGGCGGTAGTCAGCATGAAAAGCGTGCCCTGCATCCGGATAGACAATCATCTCTGCCTCCGCATTAGCGGCGCGTAGCGCCTGACGCATTCTATCCACCTGTTCCAGCGGAATTCCCTCGTCTTTGGCACCGTACAACCCCAGCACGGGTGCGCTGAGTCCCGTAGCGATATCAATAGGGTGTTTGGGACTATTCAGCGTCTTAGCGCCGCTGAGTTTGCCATACCAGGCGACCGCCGCCTTCAACTGCGGATTATGGGCGGCATAGAGCCAAGCGATACGCCCGCCCCAGCAGAAACCGGTAACGGCAAGCTTGCTGGCGTCGCCTCCCTGTTTGATGGCCCAGTTTGCAGCATGGTCGAGGTCGGACAGAACTTGCGCATCGGGCACGTTGCAAACCAGCTTGGTCAGAATCTGTTGAATTTCATCACACTGATTGGGATCGCCCTGACGGAAATAGAGTTCGGGCGCGATAGCCATATAGCCTTGTTTGGCCAGACGACGGCAAATATCCTGAATATATTGATGGACGCCGAAAATTTCCTGAACCACCAGCACGACAGGGAAAGGAGGCATTTGATTGGCGGGTTTGGCAAGGTAGGCCGGCAGCGGTTCGCCCTGAGAGGGAATGGTGGTTTCACCGGCGATGATATCTGTGGTATCCGTCATCAGGGTGGAGGCGGCCTGCGGTGCTACGGCTGGAGAGAGTCCCCGTGGCAGATGTCTGAGGGCGGTTGGCTTATCAGTCTTCATGGCGATCTCCTTATAGTGGGCCTGCTATGAAAATTCACAATTGCGACAAAGCGTACCGATGATTAAAAAATCTACAATAAAAGGGTGTATCACCGTAAGCGACTTTTTTGTGGCTGAATTTGCGATTAATGTCACATTATTTGTGTATGCTGTTTTTTTTGTTTCTTCTTGGTGAGTGATGCCTGTCACTAAAAACCATGTGGCAATACGCTAGCATTTTTCGACTACTCGACGAGCTTGTCTGGAGGCGGTTATGCCTAAATCTGATGTTTTCCATCTCGGTTTGACAAAAAGCGATTTGCAGGGGGCTACGCTGGCGATCATTCCCGGCGATCCTGAGCGTGTCGAAAAAATAGCCCGTCTGATGGATAACCCGGCGTTTCTGGCATCGCACCGTGAATTCATGTCCTGGCGGGCGGAACTGGATGGAAAGGTGGTGATTGTCTGCTCTACCGGTATTGGCGGCCCGTCAACGTCGATTGCGGTAGAAGAACTGGCTCAGCTCGGGATTAGTACTTTCCTGCGTGTCGGGACTACCGGCGCCATTCAGGAAGGGATCGAGGTGGGCGATGTGCTGGTGACCACGGCAGCGGTGCGTCTCGACGGCGCCAGCCTGCATTTCGCGCCGATGGAATTCCCGGCGGTCGCCGACTTTGACTGTACCACCGCGCTGGTCGATGCGGGCAAAGCGGCTGGCGTTGCGCTGCACATTGGCGTGACCGCATCATCCGATACGTTTTATCCCGGTCAGGAGCGATACGATACGTTTTCTGGCCGCGTCGTCCGCCGTTTCCGTGGCTCAATGGAAGAATGGCAAAGCATGGGCGTGCTGAATTATGAAATGGAGTCCGCCACGCTGCTGACCATGTGCGCCAGTCAGAGGTTGAAAGCCGGGATGATCGCCGGTGTGATAGTTAATCGTACCCAACAGGAAACCCCGGATGCGGCGGCGGTAAAACTGGCTGAAACGACCGTTATCCAGGTTTTGCTGGATGCCACCCGCCGGTTGCTGGCTGCCGGGTAATTTCAACTTCCGTACATTTCGGGCTGGCCGTTATTGATGGCGGCCCGCTTCCTGATAATCGGTTACCGATATGATGCGCTGTCTGACACCATACGGTTGCCTTGCTTGCCCTTTATGACAACACCGCAGGGAGATCTATGACCGAACCAACGTTGCTCCATCCTTCTTTACTCCCGCTTGACGGCGGGATTAACTTCCGCGATCTGGGCGGGAACCGCGCCGCAGACGGGCGGCTCATCCGTCACGGCAAACTGTTTCGCGCCGGCTCGCTGGATTTGCTGAGTCAGGCCGACTGTGAATATCTTGCCGGCGTTCCGGTTTCTCACGTCGTTGATTATCGGGATGAGGACGAGATTGCGGTTAAGCCCGATGTGCTTTGGTCTGGTGCGAACTACCATGCGTTTCCGGCCAACCCGTTGCGTCATGAAGTGACGGCGAATCTGGATTCGTTAGGATCAGATGTACTGGCGGCGTTTGATTCGCGGGCGTTTATGCTGGAGCTCTATCGCCGTTTGCCATTTGATAATTCGGCTTACCGCCAACTGGCGGCGCTGCTGTTGCAGCCGGATCAAGGCGCGCTGGTACAGCATTGCGCCGTGGGTAAAGACCGCACCGGGATGGGGGCCGCGCTGGTGATGTTCGCGCTGGGGGCGGATGAGCAAACGGTGGTGGAAGACTATCTGCTGACCGATACCACGCTGGCTCCTTTCCGTCAGCAACTGGTGACGCAACTGGCCAAAACGCTCAATGAAAAAGCATTACGGCAGTTCTCTTATGTGCTGTCGGTGCAGGAAGAATTTATCGTGACGGCGTTGCAAGCAATTGATGAACGTTATGGCTCTGTCGATAGCTGGCTTGAAGCCGAATATGGGTTGGACAAACGGGCTCGTCAGTTTTTACAGGAGAAGTATTTGGTTTGAGCGATTGAAAGGCCGGTTTATAGACGAATACCGTTCATGTAGACGCTGGCGCGTCACGGTTAACCGGATCGCGGGCCTTTGACACTTGACCGCTCCGGTTCAATGGCCGGGGCATGTTGTGATGAAGATGGCTTCCCGTTTTTTCCTCCCGGTTTTAATAATTAAGTATTCTCTATGCAACCATTTCAGTGGGAAACGCCACTCAATAAGATCGCCGTTTAAGCTTTATGCATCGGCGATATTGTAACCTAGCGTGATGCAATTACTGATAAATGTATGGAAACAAAAGCATATCAGGATATTTCCGCAGGCATTGGCGCGTTAGCTTCCAGTTATGCGGCCTAACTTTATACGATAAGGTTTGTACATAATTGGTCGCTCACAAACATCAACCATTGAATATGTGTAGACACTTAACTAATGAATCCAATATCCTCCACCACTTATACCCCTTGGATAGATCCAGAAACCTCGGACTCTGGTAAGGGCGCTTCGCAATCCGGTTCCACTTTGTCAAGCTCGGACAGCGACAACAGTTTGCAAACGCCGCTTATCCAGCAGAAAAAGTCATCCTCATCCGCCACCCAGTCGTCCCACCCGCCTCGCGATGATAAAGACAATCTTACCCAATTTGGGAAAAACATACGGTTACATACTTTGCTGCTCAGAGGACTCGGCCACACAAAAGCTCAGGCAAGTCTGATTTCTCTGGCAACGATTCTTCCGCGCATTGTTCAAGTTAAACGTGCGGAGAAAGACGCCTATATGGAAGCGATAGCGCAGAAGATATCCACCGACGAATTCAAGCATCCAGAAGCAATGACCGGCTCGGTCAGCCGTGGAAAAAACGGCGAGTTTAAAAGCAGTAACAACGCTATACAGGCGATATTGCGTTATGTACAGAATAAATATCCGCAAGAGTCCGCCGCTCTCGATCTTTCCAAACCCGCAAAACTCAGTTTGCCGCTGGAAACCAGCGTGTTGCTGAAAGCCAAAGAATTTTCCAAAGGTTGCGAGGTACGCAATATCGACCTTAAAGATGGCTCCAGCCAGGAAGCCGACATCGACCTGATGACTTACACCACGCGTCAGGCCATCAAAAAAGGGACGCTGGGTTTTGGTGAAGAGGCCAGATTACAACCGGGCCATCTTCAGTCCGAGGACGCATCGAACGACGGCGAAAATTTCCCATCGGATTTGGCCCATGTCGGTGAAATTCACCCTTTCGCATTTCTTCAGGATGTACGCTACCAGGTCGCGTCCGATCACCCGGAGATGAAAGAACTGGTGGAGAAATGCCTTAACGACCACGATCCGGTGACGCTGGATCTGCGCGGGCGCTTAGGTGCGCAAGCGCTGCAATCGGTGATCAGCGAGAAATCCTTTAGCAAAGAACTTGGTTGGGCGATGGCGGCCAGCATGGTGGGCAGCGGCGGTCTGGCCTATGCGCTGGATGTGATTGCTTGGGGCGCGGTCACCCACAGTTTATCGTCACAGTTGGGCGAAGAGCATCCGGCGACTAAATTCGCCGACGTTGTACTGGCGTCCCTGACGCCATTGTTTGCCGAAACCATGGATTCGCTGGTGATCAAGCGTCTGATGGGCGCTTTTAAGCACGAGCCTTTGCTGCCGGAATCGTTTGGTGAACTGGTTGATGACTTGAAAGATTCAGCGATATCCGGTTCTATCGCCGCCATTGGGTCCGTGCCCAACAATATTGCCGGTCTGTCGCAAAAATGGGCCACCATGCCAGTGAGTATGATGACCAATCAGATTGCCGCTTCGACTTCGGCCGCGATGGTGCCGCGCGAATTAGCCAAATCGCACGAAGAGATGAGCGCCGGCGTGATACAAAAAATGAACGAAGGCTTTTTCCCTGCGCCGGAATTGCAAGCCGAAACGCAGAACCGGAACGGAACGCACAAGGCGCTTTCACATCAGATCAAGCAAGAGACTTCCGGTGCGCTTGCTGCTGCGCCAGGTGACGGCCTTGCCATAAACTCAATGGGGATCGGTTCGGTCATCAGTCTTGGGGTAGGGTTTTTACCCTTCGATATCATGGGACGCGCGCACCTGATCCCCAGTATGGTGCAAAAAGTCACCAGCATTATGGTGAACACGCCGACGGAGGTGTTGAGCATGGGAACCGGTATTCTGACAGCCAATCATCTGGGAGGACTCAGTAAGTTGATGACAACTGACGCGCAGAAAAACCGCAATATGGTGGAACTTATCGCTAATAAAGCGGTGGAGCAACTGCACAACGGTCCCGGCACCCACGTTGAAATCACCGAGGATGAGTTACAAAAGATAGAACATCCTTCCCTGGCATTAACCTTTCCGTTAGGTAAATCCATCGTCAATACAATGAACGGCATCGCTGAGTTGTTTTCTTCCTCTTGGGCCGCGCTACGTGGCAAACACGCGGAAAGTTTAAGCGAACAGGTTGATATTGGATCGTTGACGTCAAATCGCTCTCATTCCGACAACGTCTGATACAGTATCGCGGCGCATCATCATGTTTGCCGTTTATCTGGGAGTACGCGCGTACTCCCATTCTACCTCTCAGTGCCTACACCCGCTGAACAGGCGGTATGATCGTTCGGTGCTTAATATTCCGCCTCACTCTCCGTTTCACCGGAAGTCTCGTGACGCTTAAGTGAACGGCATTTAGGTCTACAGACCGGCCTTTGTTTGTTACTGAAGCGCCCAATGCGGCGGTCAGCCGGTGTTGCGCATACCGGCGGCAATGCCCGCAATCGTGACCATCAGCGCCAATTCTACCTCCGCTTCCGGCTGTTCCTGTTGACGCGAACGATGCAGCAACTCGGCCTGAAGTACGTTCAATGGGTCGGTATAAACGTTACGCAAGGCGATAGATTCCGCTATCCACGGCAGGTCTTCCATCAGGTGATCGTCATTGGCAATCGTCAGCACCACATTGATATCGGCGGCTAACTGCTCGCGCAGTTGTTTCCCTAACGGCCAGAGTTTTTTATCTACCAGACGCTGGTCATAGTATTCCGCCAGCCACATGTCGGCTTTGGCGAACACCATCTCCAGCATTCCGATGCGGGTAGAGAAAAACGGCCAGTCACGGCACATGGTTTCCAACTGCGCCTGTTTGCCGTCATCCACGATTTTTTGCAACGCGGCGCCGGCGCCAAGCCAGGCGGGTAACATCAGGCGGTTCTGCGTCCAGGCGAAAATCCACGGGATTGCGCGCAGGCTTTCCACCCCTCCGTTGGGGCGGCGTTTTGCCGGGCGGGAACCCAACGGTAATTTGCCCAGCTCCAGTTCCGGGGTGGCGGAGCGGAAATAAGGGACAAAGTCTGGATTTTCACGCACGTACCCGCGATACATATTGCAGGAGACGCGAGACAACTCATCCATCACTTTTATCCATTCCTGCTTAGGCTCCGGCGGGGGCAGCAGGTTGGCTTCCAGAATGGCGCCGGTGTAGAGCGCCAGACTGCTGATGGTGACTTCCGGCAGGCCATATTTGAAGCGGATCATTTCACCCTGCTCGGTCACGCGCAGGCCGCCTTTGAGACTTCCCGGCGGTTGAGACAGCAACGCGGCGTGCGCTGGCGCGCCGCCACGACCGATGGAACCTCCGCGGCCGTGGAACAGCGTCAGGGCGATGCCCGCTTTTCCACAGGTTTTGATCAGAGCGTCCTGAGCACGGTATTGCGCCCACGACGCCGCCATGCCGCCCGCATCTTTCGCCGAGTCGGAGTAGCCAATCATGACCATCTGTTTGCCCTGGATGTAGCCGCGATACCAGTCGATGTTCAGCAACTGCGTCATCACTTCATCCGCGTTGTTCAGGTCTTCCAGCGTTTCAAACAGGGGCGCGACCGGTAAGGCAAACGGACAATCGGCTTCTTTAAGCAGCAGGTGAACCGCCAGCACGTCAGACGGGGTGCGTGCCATTGAAATCACATAGGCCGCGACAGAACCCAACGGCGCTTTGGCGATGACGCGGCAGGTATCAAGCACTTCTTTGGTGTCTGCGCTCGGTTCCCAGTGGCGTGGCAGTAACGGGCGCTTAGAGCTTAATTCACGGATCAGGAACGCCTGCTTATCGGATTCAGACCAGCTTTCGTAGTCGCCGAGCCCCAGATAACGGGTTATTTCAGCCAGCGCTTCCGTGTGCCGGGTACTTTCCTGACGGACATCAATGCGCACCAGCGGCACACCGAAGCAACGCACCCGGCGCAGCGTATCCAGCAGTTGGCCGTTAGCGATGATCCCCATGCCACAGGCATGAAGTGACCGATAACAGGCGAGCAGCGGTTCCCAGAGTTGTTCGTTGCTGACCAGAAGGTCTTTTGGCGGCAGCCGCTCTTCGTCTTTGAGACGGGCTTCCAGATAGCTCAGCGTGGCGTTGAGCTGGGTGCGCAATGATTTCATGATGGCGCGGTAGGGCTCCAGCACCTCGTCACCGCCGGCCAGCTTGCGAAGCGCCGGCGTACATTCGGACATCGACAGTTCCGATACCAGAAACTGAATATCTTGCAGAAACAGGTCGGCGGCTTTCCAGCGGCTGAGCAATAACACATGACGGGTGACGTCGGCGGTGACGTTCGGGTTGCCGTCGCGATCGCCCCCCATCCAGGAGGTAAAGCGCACCGGCACGGCTTCAACAGGCAGGCGGTAACCAAAAGATTGCTCCAGCAGTTCATCCAGCTCACGCAGGAAGGCGGGCACACCTTCCCACAGGCTGTTTTCAACCACGGCAAAGCCCCACTTAGCTTCTTCCACCGGGGTGGGACGAATTTTGCGAATTTCGTCGGTATGCCAGGATTGCGCAATCAGTTGGCGCAGACGGCGCATAATCTGCTTACGTTCATAATCGGCCAGATCGTCATGATCAAGCTGTTTAAGACAGGTATTCACTTCAACCAGCTTGTGGATCAGCGTCCGGCGGGTAATCTCGGTGGGGTGCGCCGTCAGCACCAGCTCAATAGAAAGCGATTCAACCGCCTCACGGATGTCTCGTTGCGTCAGGTTTTTATTTTCTTTTAGGCGGTTAAGGGCTTTGGCGAGCAATTCCGGGTTGCTGGCTGCCTCGCCGTGGGGAGAAATGGTGTGGTATTGCTCGGCGGTGTTGGTCAGGTTAAGGAACTGGCTAAATGCGCGGGCAACCGGCAATAGCTCATCGTTGGACAGATTTTGCAGCGTGTTCAACAGTTGCTGACGATGCTTCTCGCTGCCCGCCCGCGAAGATTTTGATAACTTGCGGATTGTTTCTACTTTATCAAGAATATTTTCGCCTAGTGCCTCTTTAATGGTATTGCCAAGAAGTTTTCCGAGCATACTGACGTTACTTCGCATTGCAGAATACTGTTCATTCATATTTGCTCTAATCCATTTATCTAGTTTTGTAATTTTGTTTCACTTGACAGATATAACTACGCTTCTTTCATCTAGCCATGACAGAGCTAATTCGTCAATTGACGATTCTTTGTTCCCGCAATCTTTTCCGCCTGTATTGATGTGAACAAGGCATTTTGTGAAATTTAATGACAGACGTGCCGGCATAAAGAACGCTTATTACAAGGTGAAGAGAAGCGCCTCAAATCGAATGACCCGAGTAGGTTTCGCAAGGCTTACCCGATGGGGGGAACGGTGCCTGAACGTGAGCGGGCCAAAATACGTGTCTTGTAGGAACCGCGCAAAAGCCCGCTTTACTCACTGAGACAGTATGTGTTGTGATTTGAGAACAGCAGGCGACGGATAATGAAAATTCGCGATATTAACACCGCATTCAATGCATCACCTCTCCCTGAAACTGAAACTCAACCTGACCCGGCGTCTCGTGAAGCCAAACGGATAAAACGGGATGATCGGGAAAAACCATCCGCCTCCGATGCCCATGACAAGGCTGAGGCATTTCCCCGGGCGACTCTCCGCTCGCAGCTCATTGAACAGCGCTATCATCCGGCGGATTCATCGTCGCGCGGCGCCGGACGCGCTTCCCGCAAACGCCCGGCGGAAAGTTCGTCCGGGCGTTTGGATGACGCCCACCCAAGCAAGCGACATCATTCGGAACCCCGTTCATCAAGCATGGAGGCGGATGAAAAATTACGTTTGGCGCTGCTCTACAGCGAAAACCGGCTACGGCCTGAGGAGGTGAAAACGCTTCAGGCTCAGCGCAACGCGCAATATCTCGAACTTGGACAACGCGCCGACAGTGGTTTTCCAGAGCGCTGTCTTGCGATGGCGAGGGATAACGTGCTCGCACAACGCAATGGCGTCGGCAACGCGCTGATCTTTCTGCAAGCGTCGTCCAATGCCCAGACAAATACTCATTGGCTTACGCGTTATCTGGTGAAGCTGACGCTACCGCCAGGAGACGCTCAGGATCGTGACGCCTTCACGCGCATTCAGGACTGCGCGGGATTGGCCGCGCGCTATTTTGTACAGCATCACGGCTGGTTTAAAGGGGGCCCGGTGCAACGTTATGCCTCGATAGCTAATCGGCTAAGCAAATTCCCGGGCAATGCGGCTTGTCTGGAGGCAATAGAGCGTATCGCGTTCGAGACTGCGCACGCCAGTGATCTTCTTGATGTCAATATGAAAACCGGGACGTTGCTTGCCGGCGCGTTTGCCAAGTACGAGAAAAGCGACCTCTGCCGTGAGGGGGTGTTAAGAATCGCCCAGCATTTGCTGGAGAATTTTCACTCTATACCCACGATCCAGAATGGCACCATGTTGTTGAATGCGTTAAGTAAATGGCCAAGTCACAGTCAGGTGGAAGAGGCCGCCTGTACCTTGGCTCAAAGGCTTCTGAGGGACCCGCATTTGCAGTTAAAGCAGAGAATAGACGCTTCTCAAGTGACCGGCTATTTACTGGTTTTCAGTAAATGGCCGGCGCGTGGCGAGATGAGAGAAGCGGCGACGGCGCTGAGCGAGGTGATCGCCTTTAACGCTACGCTGCGACGGAAAATGGACGCCGTTGGGGTGAGTAATGCCCTGGCAGCCCTGAGCAAGTGGGCCGAGGAGCGATGGGCAAAAGAAGCCGCTCTCGTTCTGGCGGAAGATATCGCCTCAAACCACGTATTGCAGCGGCGGATGAACGCGCAAGATATGAGTAGTTCGCTGAATGCCTTAAGCAAATGGTCAGATGAACCGCTGGCGGAGAAGGCTGTTTTCGCACTGTCGTACAGAATTATCAAGGAGCAGAAGTTACGCGGCGAAATGGGCGTTCAGGCTATCGCCAATAGCCTGAACGCCTTTAGCAAGTGGCCTGGGGACGCGTGGGCTGGCAAGGCAACCTTTGCCCTGGCGGACAGGGTCGTTTCGGATCATCTCCTGCGGCAGAAGATGGATGCCAACGAAGTGGCGATGTCTCTGAATGCCTTTAGCAAGTGGCCGGAGGAGTCATTGAGCCAGAGGGCAATGTTTGCCCTGGCGGGAAGGGTGGTCAAAGATCCCAAGATACAAATGCAAATGGATACGCTGGGGGTGGCGACATCCCTGAATGCGCTGAGCAAATGTTTTGATAGGGAACACGCCTGGGAAATGGCTTTCGTTTTTGCGGACCGAATGGTGACAGATCATCGTCTTCGGCAGCGCCTGGACAGCGGGAGTGTGAGCACGATTTTGAACGCAATGAGTAAATGGTCTGGGAAGTCGCTGGCCGGGGAGGTCGTTCTCGTTCTGGCGGACAGAATGGTTGAGGATCGCGGGCTGCTGCGAAAAATGGACGCGGTGGACGTAGCGAATGCGCTGAATAGTTTTTGCAAGTGGAGTGAGGCGCCGCAAGTACGAGATGCCGTGTGCTTACTGGCGGAGAAAGTCGCTTCTGATCATGCGTTGCGGTTAACGATGAAGTTCATTGAGGTGACCAACATCCTGAACGCGTTGAGCAAATGGCCTGAGGAACGGCAGATGCGTGAAGGGGCGGTGGCGGTGGCGGAAAGAGTCGCTGCGGATCGCGGATTACAGCAACGAATGGATGCCCGCAGCGTGGCTATTACGCTAAATGCTTTCAGTAAGTGGCCTAATGAAAAACCGGTCTGCAATGCCGCCGCTGTTTTGGCGGAGAGGGTGGCTGAAGATAACAAACTGCGGCGGCTGATGAGTCCGCAAGGGGTTTCTAATGCTCTGAACGCGTTCAGCAAATGGCCCGAAAACCGGCAGGTGCAAAAAGCGGCTTTTGTACTGGCGGAGCGCGTGATATCGGATAAGCGATTACAGCAGGACGCGGATGTTGGGCATGTGACCACTATCCTGAACGCGCTCAGCAAATGGCCCGGCAATGAGAAGATCACGGACGCCGCGCGCGCTATGGCGCAGAGGGTGGCGGAGGATGAGTCGTTGCGGCAGTCATTAAACGCCAGTGGGATGAGCATTACACTCAACGCGTTGAGCAAATGGCAGGAAGAACCGCTGGCTTGCCGCGCCAGCCTTGCCCTGATGGAAAGGCTGGTGGCGGATGAGACGTTGAGGCGCTCCCTGACGCCCGTTAGCTTTTTTACCACGCTGAACGCCATCAAAAAATGGTCGCAGCATAGTCTGAGCCGGGAAGCGGGTGGGTTGTTAACGGGACAACTGGGAACGCGGGGCTACGCCTGGCGGGATTTTGACATTAGGGGAATGTCCCAGATCGCCAACGCCCTGGTTCGTCTGTCCGGGAACGATGAGCAAGAAATCATGGAAAACAGGATGCTGCTGGAGGGGCTTTCCGCCTACCTGGAGCTGCATCCTGAACGTTTTGCCGATGCTGATCTCCCCAGCGTCGGAACCTTGTTCAAAGCCTACGGCAATATGCATATACCGCGGGCGCTTCGGCCCCTCGCCATGCCAGCGATAGAACGGGTACAGGCGCTGTTCCATCTGGATAGACTGCGCGATAACTCGCTCGAATCCGTCGCGACGCTCTGTCTGGGACTGCTGCCCGTGGCCCGAAGCCCGGAGTTGTTGCGTCATCGCAGCCTGGCGGTGAAAACGCTGGAAATGTTACAACCCGTTGTCGCGCAAAAGATTGACGGCTATCTTGGTCTGGAGAACAAGCAACCGGATTGCGGCGGTTTGTCTTTGCGGGATGACGGAGAAGCTTGCGGCACTCGCTACCCCGCGCTGAGTTTTTATCAGGTGCTGAAAACCTACAACCTGGTGGCGCGGCAGTGGAGTATGCGCAATGTCGACGGCGATCGTAACCAGATCAAGGCACGGCAGAGTGAGCTAAAAAGCTGGGTACAAGACCTGCTGGCGCGGACGCAACAAGTGATCAACGCGGATCTTCAGGAGCGTAGCTGGAACCTTATCGCCCAAATTGAGGCGAATGATGAGGTGTATGAAGCGCTGGATTTGCGTTTAATCAGGGATGCGGCAACGCTTGTGGAACGCCATCCGCCCATCACCTTCGACATGACGCAGACCCTGCGCCAGATGCGCACCTCCCCCGGTCAGCTTAAACCACCGGCGCCCGGCGCCGGTGCTACGCGCCATATTGTTGTGGACATCCGGGGAAAGGAGCTCAAAACCCCGAAACCGGATGCGCAGCGCGACTACTCTTTTTATACGCGGCTGACCGGGCAGCCTCTGGTTGAAGTCGAGCTTCCCGGCGAACTCAGTGGTTTTATGCTGGCGCGTACTTTCCAGTATCAGGGCGATCCCTGGCGTTTCGATATATTCGGCGGCAGCAGGCTGAAGAAAGGGCGATTGAACATGGTCAGGAATATCCTGGCCGGCGCCCAGCCGGGCAAATCGCTGTTGCCCGCGATCCGATACGCCGATACCGTTCCAAACAGCGATTTTATGCGTCTCATTGAAAAGATGTCGCCTCAGCGCGAGGACTGGTCGCGTATACAGCGCGCATTGCTGGAAATGGTGCCGCCGGATCATGTCGCCGAAGGCACGTTACGTCTTGGATGGTGCGCGGATGTGCCGGGGCCGCAGCATCCTTTTAAGTTGACCAGCCCTACCGGTGAGCGGCTGGCGCTGTGTCCCAATGACGGATGCGGTTTTTTGAAATGGGAGGTGGCGCGGCGGCTCCCCGTGGTCAGCGCATATGTAGACGCCTGGGAAGCCTCGCGCGCCGGTCATGCCAGCCAGACGCAGCGCCGGCTTTTAAAAGGGCAGGATGCGGGACAAAACAACATACCGCCCCAGGCGTTGATGCACTACCCGCGCAGCGAATCCGTTCAGGCAGAAGCGCATGAGGTGTTGCAGCGTCGGTTGGCTGAATTGCGGACGCAAAATGCCGTTCAGGATCCAGGCGAGACGAAATCTCAGGAGCCTCTCTCCCCGGAAACCGTGGATCGCCTCGCGCTTTATCGGATGACCGTTAGCGGCGGCTATCAGGGCAGACGGCTGCGCGCCGTGCCTTCAGCCGACGACCGGCTCTATCTGCCTACGGTTCCGTTGCCGGGGTTTCTGAGGCCGGAAGGCGACCTGTTGTTGGGTAAACCGCCCTATGACAAAGAATACCTGCTGCCGATTGCCGCCGAAAAGGTGGTTACGCCATCCGACGAGGACGCGACGGCGCGTTTCCTGGATCAGTGCTTCGCTATCCAGTACAGCTACAGCGGGGTTGACGAAGATTCCGGCGAGGATGCCGATATGCTGCACTGCAAAGGAATGCTGATTATCCCCCCGCCTGGATACTGGTCGCCGGCTCATGCCGATCAGGATATGGTCTGTTCACGGGAAGATTTGAAAATATTGTCGCGTTGGACGTTTGGACGCGATCGCGACAGCCTGCCGGAACAGATGCTCAGCACTGGCAGTCTGAGAGTCAAGGATGTTCTGGTGCCCGGCAGGTTGGCAGGCTTACCGATTCCTGAACTACGCAAGCGCAACATGGACACAGATGGCGATGATGCTTTTGTCTATGCGGGGTATCCGCAACTGAGCGCGCATATCCGGGCGGTGATGGACGAGCGTGCGCGGCGGCGCGGCGTGGAGATGTCATTCAAACCGCCCAAGACCGCGACCGCGGCGATGGATGCGCAGGGGCGCTATCATACCGGGCGGGCCCAGGAGATCCTCAACGATCAACGCGGCGGCAAATTGATTGGCGCCGCCAGCGAAGCCGCCAACCGCTTTTTGGCCCAGCCGGACGAGTTGCGCGAAAAAATGGCTCGCAGAATGATGTTCGGCATTTATGATGGCGTGGAGCGCAGCCTGCGTAACGGTTTACGCAAATTGCTGGCCGGCGACCAGGATGCGCCGCCGTTGGCGGCGCTCAGCACTCAGGCTGAAGCGGCGATTGGACAAGCTCATCAGCCGGAAGCGCGGGAGGTCGCGGTGCTGTTGCATTATCTGACCCAACAACTGGCGTCGCCAGGGGCGCAGATGCCAGCGCTGGCCATTTCCGATGCCGTAGCTCAGGTGAATCGCCGGCTGGCGGAGGCTTATGCGAAAGCGCCGGACACCGCGGCGCGTATCCACGCCGTGCTGGACTACTACCCGGTATGCCGGTTATCTCACGAACAGTATCCCAACGGCCAGCCCGGGCTGGTGCCCGGCGAACCGGAACTGACGATCCGTAACCTGTTCACCCTGGCGGTGAAGGTCGGCACCGATGCGCTGAAATCAGATACCGGCACTGTGTTATTCAGCAAAATTCTGGATAACTGCGTCCAGACTGAACGCCATTTCCCGGAGAGAATACGCAAGGTGCCCTATACCAAACAGACGGCGCGTATGATGCAGGAAGGGCGTTTTAACCCCGAAGAGGCGAAAAAGGCGCTGGCCGTGATGCCTACGCTGGCCGCGGCGGTAATGGAAGATGCCGTGGATTCATTACAAAAGATGGGGTTGCTCAGCATGCCGCCCACGTTGCAGGCGCGTACACGTTCGTTGTCGCCACAGGCGCTGAAAGGGGCGGCTCAGGCGTTGAACAGCCAGGCGCGACTGGCGCGACGCCGCATCACCGACCTGTTGCAGCGGCGGCTGCCCGATCAGGCGCGTTTGGCGGGGCTTGACCACAGCATAAAATCCGTTGGATCGATAGAGGAAAAACTCAGGTATCTGACCGGTAAAAACCAGTTGGATTTGTCGCAAGCGGTTTCCCAACTCAACGATGCCCTGCGCTATAGCGTGGTGATGCCCTGTGAATCTTTTACCGAGTCATATCGCAAGTTGCTTGCGGCATTGGACGACGAAGGGCATACGCTGATCCAGCGAACTAACTATTTTACCCAGCCCCATGTTCCGTTCCGCGCGATTAACGTGACTCTCCGGGAATCATCTGGCGGACAGCATTGGGAGATTCAGTTTCATACTGAAGAAACCTTCATGCTCAAGGAGCGCTATCACGACAGCTATAAGGATGAACAGCGGCTGAGGAGACAAGGCATGTTATCTGGCGGGTTAAGTGAGGCCCGGCAAGCGTTCCGCAAGGTGCAGATCCCGCCGGGCTGTCTGGATATTGACGACATGCGGGCCAGCGGCGGCGCCAACGTCAGAACTTCCGCGCCGCGGCAATCGCCTCGTTCGCGTTCCGGCCTGTCGACGCCCTTGCAGCGTCAGGCTGAGGTTATTCTGGAACAGGCCCGCTCTCTCGAACGTCGCATCTCACCCAGACTACGGCAGCTATTACAGGCGTATGACGGGCAGTTACGTCAGGATAAACAGGGCAACTGGCGCCAGTTTATCTTCAAGAAGCCTGATTCTATCGTACGCAAATTGGCCGAACGCCAGCAGAATGAATCTGCGCGTTCGGACCGGGTGCGCGATGCGCTGAGATATGAGGTGATTCTGGCGCCGGAAGGATTTGGAGGCAAAGCGCAAGCCATTCTGAATGGGCTCAGATGCGATGGCCTCGAAATGGTGGCGGTGCGCAACGGCTTTCTGGAGCATGAAACCACCTACGCCGGGGTTAACGTCAAACTGCGCGATACTGAAGCGCCGCAAGGCGAAGGCCATTTTGAGGTGCAGTTTCATACCCGCGACAGTTTGAGAGCCAAACTTGATGCGCACAGAGATTATGAAGCGCTGCGGAAACTGCCGGCAAATCGGTCTGCTGCCGATACAGACGAAATGTGGTCCGGCATACAGAATAAACGCGAAGATCGGCTTGACAGAATTCGCCATATCGCGGCGCGCGTCCCTTTGCCGGACGATATTGCAAGCCTGGCGGCGTTTGAACGATATACCGGTATGTGATCTGAAACCGAAAGATAGCGGTATCCTGCGGCAGTTTCCGCGATGATTAATGGCAGAACTGGCGCATGAGTTGCGCGAGCAACTCGCGGGTCGGCGTAATAAAGGCGGTATCGATATATTCGTCCGGCTGATGGGCCTGCTCTATCGATCCGGGGCCGAGCACCAGCGTCGGGCACCGCGTCTGGATAAACGGCGCTTCGGTGCAGTAATTGACGACTTCGGTCTGCGTGCCGAGTAATTCTTCCACTACCGATACCAAATGATGGTCAGCCGGACATTCATAGCCGGGAATGGGGGGATGTAATTCACTGATGGTCAACCGGCCCGGCCAGCGCTGGCATACCGGCGCCAGCGTTTCGGAAAGCAACCCGTTCAGGTCGCTGAGCGTCAGCCCCGGCAGCGGACGGATGTCCATATGCAGCTCACAGCAGGCACAGATGCGGTTCGACGCATCCCCGCCGTGAATATGCCCCAGGTTCATGGTGGGATAAGGAATATTGAATGCGGCGTTGTGATAGCGTGTCTGTAACATGTTACGCAACACCAGCAGATGCGAAATCGCTTCGTGCATAAGTTCAATGGCGTTAACGCCGCGGGACGGATCGCTAGAGTGGCCGGATTGCCCCTGAATGCGGATGGCGCTGGACATATGGCCTTTGTGGGCGCGGACGGGTTGTAGTGAGGTTGGCTCGCCGATAATGGCGAGGTCCGGGCGAATCTGCGTGGACTCAGAGAAGTATTTGGCGCCCGCCATGGTGGTTTCTTCATCGGCGGTGGCAAGCACATAAAGCGGTTTGGTCAGTTTCGCCGGATCGATATCGCGCAGGGTATCAAGAATGAACGCGAAAAACCCTTTCATATCGGCAGTGCCCAAACCGTACAGCTTATTGTCATGTTCGGTCAGCGTGAAGGGATCGCGCGTCCAGCGTCCGTCGTCGAAAGGCACCGTATCCGTATGCCCGGCCAGCAGTAAACCGCCTTTGCCTTCACCAATACGCGCCAGCATATTAAATTTATGCCGTGTGCCGGGCACGGGTTGAATTTCAACGTGAAAGCCTAAATCACTAAACCAGCCCGCCATCAGGTTGATTAATGCCTGATTACTTTGATCGAGAGCGCTATCGGTCGCACTGATGGACGGTGTCACGATTAATGCCCGATATAGCTCAATAAAGGGGGGTAAACTCATCTTCACTGTTGACAGCCTCTGGTTTGGATAGTATCAATATTCATGCATTTTTTTTGAATAAAAATACAATAATGCTGAGTAAAAGGAAACCATAAGATACCGGTGGCGGGGAATGCGCCACGTTGCTTAGCTTCTCGGGTGAACAGCGTGTTTACGCTCGTGAACCCTGTGCCTGTTTCATAGATAAAAAGAAGGTATACGGACCCTATGCTGAATACGTTGATTGTTGGTGCAAGCGGTTACACCGGTGCTGAACTTGCGCTTTACCTGAACCGTCACCCACAGATGAACATAACCGCTTTAGCGGTTTCAGCGCAAAGTGTTGATGCCGGAAAATTGATTTCCGATCTGCATCCACAGTTGAAAGGCATTGTCGATTTACCGGTACAGCCGTTGACCCATGTTGCTGAAGCCGCCAAAGGTGTCGACGTGGTGTTTCTGGCGACGGATCACAAGGTTAGCCACGATTTAGCGCCTCAGTTCCTGGCGGCAGGCTGCACCGTTTTTGATTTGTCTGGCGCCTACCGCGTTCAGGACGCCGATTTTTATACCCGCTACTACGGATTCGAACATCAACATACCGACTGGCTGGCTCAAGCCGTATACGGTCTGGCCGAATGGAAAGCCGAAAGCATCAAACACGCACAGCTGATTGCGGTGCCGGGATGCTATCCCACCGCTGCGCAACTGGCGTTGAAGCCGTTGCTGGACGGTCAGTTGTTGAATCCGGCGCAATGGCCGGTGATCAACGCCGTGAGCGGCGTGAGCGGCGCCGGGCGTAAGGCTTCCATGACCAGCAGTTTCTGTGAAGTCAGCCTGCAACCTTATGGTCTTTTCAATCATCGCCACGCCCCTGAGATTTCAACCCACCTTGGAACGCCAATCATTTTTACGCCGCATCTCGGTAATTTCGCCCGCGGTATACTCGAAACCATCACCTGCCGCCTGCAACCGGGCGTAACGCATCAGGATATCGCAGAGGCTTACCATAACGCCTATCATGATAAACCGCTGGTGCGTCTGTACGAAAAGGGGGTGCCGGCCTTGAAATCTGTCGTCGGTCTGCCATTCTGTGACATTGGTTTTTCCGTTGAAGGCGAACATCTGATCGTCGTCGCCACGGAGGATAACCTGCTGAAAGGCGCCTCGGCGCAGGCGGTGCAATGCCTGAATATTCGTTTTGGTTTCCCGGAAAGCCAGTCTTTACTCTGATTAAAAATTCATCACTCTGAGGCGCGAAAGCATCATGAACCCGTTAATTATCAAACTCGGTGGCGTTTTACTGGATAGCGAAGAGGCGCTGGAGCGCCTGTTTGCCGCATTGGTTACCTACCGTCATGAACACCAGCGCCCGCTATTGATTGTGCATGGCGGCGGATGCCTGGTTGACGATTTGATGAAAAAGCTGTCGTTGCCGGTGGTGAAGAAAAATGGCCTGCGCGTCACCCCCGCCGATCAGATTGACGTCATTACGGGCGCGCTGGCCGGCTCCGCCAATAAAACGCTCTTGTCCTGGGCGAAGAAACACGCTATTAACGCTGTCGGTTTATGTCTGGCGGACGGCGGCAGCACCAGCGTCACCCAGTTGGATGAGGCGTTGGGCTTCGTGGGTAAAGCGGAGGCGGGTTCTCCGGTGTTGTTGAATATGCTGCTGTCAGCGGGTTATTTGCCGGTAGTCAGCTCCATCGGGATTACCGAACAGGGCGATCTGATGAATGTGAACGCGGATCAGGCCGCCACCGCGCTGGCCGCAACGCTGGGCGCGGATTTAATCCTGTTGTCGGATGTCAGCGGTATTCTGGACGGCAAAGGCCAGCGTATCGCCGAGATGACGGCGCAAAAAGCCGAGCAGTTGATCGCTCAGGGCATCATCACCGATGGTATGATCGTGAAGGTCAACGCTGCGCTGGATGCCGCGCGGGCGCTGGGGCGTCCGGTGGACATCGCCAGTTGGCGTCATGCCGAGCAATTGCCCGCGCTGTTCAACGGCGTGGCGATCGGCACGCGTATATCGGCGTAAGCCACTTCTGGGTATGGCATGATGCGATACCGTATTTATTTGAATGCTTGGAGTAAGGGTTATGGCTTTGTGGGGCGGTCGGTTCAGTCAGGCAGCAGATCAACGGTTTAAACAGTTCAATGACTCACTGCGGTTTGATTACCGCCTGGCGGAGCAGGACATTATCGGCTCCGTTGGCTGGTCGAAAGCATTGGTGACGGTCAATGTGCTCAGCGAACAGGAACAGCAGCAACTGGAACAGGCATTGAATGCGCTGTTGGTTGAAGTCCGGGCCGACCCGGAGATCATCCTGCAAAGTGATGCGGAAGACATCCACAGTTGGGTCGAGCAGCGTCTGATTGAAAAAGTCGGCGATCTGGGCAAGAAGCTGCACACCGGGCGCAGCCGCAACGATCAGGTCGCAACGGATCTGAAATTATGGTGTAAAGCGCAGATTGCCGAACTGCTGCTGGCGGTGCGTCAGTTGCGTCAGGCGCTGGTCACTACCGCTGGGGAAAATCAGGACGCGGTTATGCCGGGTTACACCCACCTGCAACGTGCGCAGCCGGTCACGTTCGCCCACTGGTGCCTGGCCTACCATGAAATGCTGGCCCGTGATGAAAGCCGTCTGGAAGATACGCTGAAGCGTCTGGACGTCAGCCCGTTGGGCTGCGGCGCGCTGGCCGGCACCGCCTACCCGATCGACCGTGAACAACTGGCCGGTTGGCTGGGGTTCGCTTCCGCGACCCGAAACAGCCTTGATTCGGTATCCGATCGCGACCATGTGCTGGAACTGCTGTCTGATGCGTCGATCGGCATGATCCACCTGTCGCGCTTTGCCGAAGATCTGATTTTCTTCAACAGCGGCGAAGCGGCGTTCGTCGAGCTTTCCGACCGTGTGACGTCCGGCTCATCGTTGATGCCGCAGAAGAAAAACCCGGATGCGCTGGAACTGATTCGCGGCAAATGCGGCCGGGTTCAGGGTGCGCTGACCGGGATGATGATGACGCTGAAAGGTCTGCCGCTGGCATACAACAAGGACATGCAGGAAGACAAGGAGGGCCTGTTTGATGCGCTCGATACCTGGCATGACTGTCTGATGATGGCGGGTCTGGTGCTGGAAGGCATTCAGGTAAAACGTCCGCGTTGTCAGGAGGCGGCGGAACAAGGATATGCGAATGCCACTGAGCTGGCGGACTATCTGGTCGCGAAAGGCGTGCCGTTCCGTGAGGCTCACCATATCGTCGGCGAAGCGGTGGTGGAAGCCATCCGGCAGGGCAAAGCGCTGGAAGCGTTGGCGCTGGCTGATTTGCAGAAGTTCAGTTCGGTTATCGCGGACGATGTCTATCCGATCCTGTCTTTGCAGTCCTGTCTGGACAAACGCGCCGCGCAGGGCGGCGTGTCACCGCAGCAGGTGGCGAAAGCCATTAGTGAGGCGAAACAACGTCTGGCTGAATAAACCTGCCGTCCATGTTCTCAGGCCGGTGAATGTACCGGCCTGCATTGTTGCAGCGGTTACCTTGAATGCTGCTCGCATTTTTCCCTTTTTTTCACCGAATGTATCGCCAAACGTTGCCGTAGGCCGAATTGTCTCTGGACATCCATACAGTATCATTTTACCTTGACGCACAGTGACGGACGCCTGCGGAGGTATTGTGGATATCAGTATATTTTATGGACTGGGTGGCGGTGCTGTCGGCTTGTTGGCGGGGTGGCTGATTGCCAGCCTGATGCGACAGCAGCGATGGTCCCGATATGACACCGAACAGCGTCTGCTGGAACAGACGCTAAGGCAAACGCAGACGTTGCTGGACGAGAGTCAGCAGGCTCGGCAACACGACGAACAACGGCTGCGACAAAACGAGCTGGAACTGCGCGACGTACATGCCCGGTTATCGGCCAGTCATGAAAAGCTGCAACAGTTGGGGCAACTGCGTGACGAGTGCGGTCAGTTAAATCAGGAACTCCGCACGCTGCGGGAGATTAACCGCGCGCAGGAAGCCGAACTGCGGGAAGTCACCATCCGTCTGGAAGAAACCCGTATAGCCGCGGAGGAAAAACAACGGTTGCTGATAAACAGCGAACAGCGCCTGACCACGCAGTTCGAGAATCTGGCCAACCGAATTTTTGAACACAGCGGCCGCAAAGTGGATGAGCAAAACAAACAGAGTCTGGATCGCCTGCTCATGCCGCTGCGTGAACAGCTTGATGGGTTTCGCCGTCAGGTTCAGGAGAGTTTGGGCGCCGAAGCGCGTGAGCGGCATACGCTGGCGCATGAAATCCGCAACCTGCAACAGTTGAACGCGCAGATGGCCCGTGAAGCCATCAACCTGACCAAAGCCCTGAAAGGGGACAATAAAACGCAGGGTAACTGGGGCGAAGTGGTGCTAAGCCGCGTGTTGGAAGCCTCCGGCTTGCGCGAAGGGCATGAGTACCAGACCCAGGTTAGTGTCAAAACCGGTGCTAACGGCCGCATGCAACCGGATGTGATCGTACGTCTGCCCCAGGGCAAAGATGTGGTCATTGATGCCAAAATGTCGCTGGTGGCCTACGAGCGCTATTTTAACAGTGAAGATGACGCCGATCGTCTGGCGGCGCTCAATGAACATTTGCTTTCCGTTCGCAGCCATATCCGCATGTTGGGCGGTAAAGATTATCAGCAACTGCCGGGCCTGCGTTCTCTGGATTATGTCCTCATGTTTATTCCCGTCGAACCGGCCTTTTTGGTGGCGATTGACAGGCAGCCTGAGTTGATCAGCGAAGCGCTCAAGCACAATATTATGCTGGTTAGCCCGACGACATTACTGGTCGCTTTGCGTACCATCAATAACTTGTGGCGCTATGAGCAGCAGAGTCGTAATGCGCAGCAGATCGCTGAACGGGCGTCGCGGCTGTACGATAAACTGCGTTTATTTGTGGACGACATGGAAACATTGGGCCAAAGCCTTGATAAAGCGCAGGGCAGTTATCGCCAGGCAATGAATAAACTTTCGTCCGGGCGTGGTAATCTCATCGGTCAGGCGGAAGGGTTTCGTCATCTGGGCGTGGAAATCAAACGTTCGATCGCGCCTTCTCTGGCGGAACAGGCTACGGCGCATGAAAGCGCGGTCCGGGATGCGGCGCCTGACGGTATGGATACGGGGCATCTGCCTTGATCGCCCTTAAACCGATAGGCATCAGGCGGTGGGCTTTTTAGATGGGTCTGTTACACTCTTTTTACTGAATAAGCAGATCCGAAATTTGACTAAAATTGCAGGCGGATAAAATGGCTAATGAGC